>JABXIC010000257.1 GCA_013373265.1 Methylocystaceae bacterium
TCTATTTCATCATGATCACCTTAGCCTTTGCACAGATGATGTTCTATTTCCTGATTTCTCTGCCAACCTATGGCGGAGAAGACGGGTTGAATGTCTGGAGCCGAAGTCAGGTGCCGGGCCTTGATTTGTCAGACAGTCAAAGTTTTTATTATGTGTGTACTGCGCTGTTGCTTCTTTTTTGGTTTATCTCAAAACGCCTTGTGGACAGCCGCTTTGGTGGTGTCTTGCGCGGATGTAAACAAAATGAAAAACGCCTGAAAGCATTGGGCTATGAAACCATCCGCTATAAGCTGATTGCCTTTGTCATTGCAGGCGCAGGTGCTGGCGTTGCAGGTGGACTGCTCGCAAACCTGACCGAATTTGTCGGCCCCGGCATGATGCATTGGACCAAATCAGGTGAATTGATCGTTATGGTCTTGCTGGGGGGGATAGGAACGTTGGTCGGGCCGATCTTCGGCTCTGCAGCCTTGTTGCTGTTGGAAGAAACCCTATCAGGCTATACGGAACATTGGATGATCGTCCTTGGCCCAATTTTGCTGTTTGTTGTGTTATTTGCAAGACGGGGTATTTATGGTTTTTTAGCAGGGAAGGATTCAAAAGATGGCTGATATCCTACAAGTTAAAAATCTTAAAAAATCTTTTGGTGCGCTCAAAGCAACCGATGATCTGAACCTGTCTGTTCGTGAAGGCAGTATTCATGGGCTCATCGGTCCGAATGGCGCCGGGAAAACAACCGCTATTAATCAGTTAAGCGGAGAAATGTTCCCCAACAGCGGCGAGATTATCTTTGATGGGCAAAACATCACCAAATTGCCGATCTATAAACGCGCGAAGCTGGGTTTGCAGCGTTCTTATCAAATCACCAGCTTGTTTCCTGAATTTACCACCTTGGACAATGTCGCCATCGCCATTCAAGCCATGGATGGGCATAGTTTCCGTTTTTGGGGTAAAGCACGCGAGGACAAAAGCCTGATTGATCCAGCCATGGATATCTTGCGCCAAGTCGGTTTGGACCAGCTTGCCCATATCCCGGTCACCGATCTAGCCCATGGTCAACAAAGACAAGTGGAACTGGCGATGACCTTGGCCACACGGCCCAAAATGCTGCTGCTGGATGAACCCATGGCCGGCATGGGGCAAACAGAAAGCCGCGCCATGATGGAAGTGCTACGGCCATTAAAAGGCAAGATCACCATTTTATTGGTTGAACACGATATGGACGTTGTCTTTGCCTTGGCAGATCATATTTCGGTGCTTGTTCATGGGCATTGCATCAAAACCGGAACGCCGGATCAAATCCGCACTGATCCTGATGTGCGTGCAGCCTATTTGGGGGAAGGCTAATGGCGTTATTGGAACTTAAAAACGTTGAATCCTGCTATGGACCCTCACAAGTTTTGTTTGGCGTTGATTTGCATATAGATGCTGGCGAAGTGGTCACCTTAATGGGGCGCAATGGTATGGGAAAAACCACCACCACACGCACCATGATGGGGCTCACCCCCGCCACAAAGGGCAACCTCTATTTTAACGGCCAAAACATCACGAAGGTTGCGCCTTATAAAATATCACAAGCCGGGATTGGATATGTGCCAGAAGGGCGCCAGACCTTTCCAAATCTGACCGTTTATGAAAATCTGATTGCCACCGCCAGCAACCATACAGGCACAACTGACATCTGGACAGTTGATCGCGTGGTTGAACTTTTCCCAAGATTAGGCGAAAGGTTTAAACAATATGCCCGCACCTTATCGGGTGGGGAACAACAGATGCTGGCCATTGGACGGGCACTCATGACCAACCCCTTATTTATGATCCTTGATGAAGCCACCGAAGGCTTGGCCCCGATCATTCGCGATGAAATCTGGCATGTACTTGAACATAACCTCAAAGAATCCGGACAAGCCATTTTAGTAATTGATAAACATCCCGAAGCCATGGCCCGGATTGCGGATCGTCATTATGTGATGGAAAAAGGTAAAATTGTCTGGACGGGCACCTCACAAGAATTGTTAGATAACACCGACATGCAGCATAAATATTTAGGGGTTTGATACAAAATGGATAGTCAGATCGATCCGGTACAAGAAACACTCTACAATGTGCGCAACCGCGTCCCCAATTGGCTGGATATCTTTCAAGACTGGCATGATCGTGCCGCTGCTTTTCGCCAACGCGCTACTGCAAAGCTGGATATCCGTTATGGGGATAGTCCCTTAAGCACACTTGATCTCTTTCTCCCCCAAACCCAAGACGATCAGCCTGTAGCGCTTCATATCTTTATTCATGGCGGCTATTGGCAAGCGATGGATAAATCCGACTTTAGCTTTGTGGCGGAAAATTTTGTGCAAAACGGTGTGGCTGTCGCCATCGTCAATTATGATTTATGTCCGACTGTCACCTTAGACCATATCGTTGATCAAATGCGCGATGTGATTAACTGGGCGTGGGGACAGGGGGAACACTATGGCATTGATCCCCATAACATCCATGTCAGTGGTCATTCTGCTGGCGGGCATCTGGTCGCTGCCTTGTTAACCACAGACTGGAATGCCTGTGGCACGCGCCATATCCATAATACCGTGATTAAAAGCGCAATCAGCCTCAGCGGTCTTGTGAGCCTGTTTCCCTTGATCAATACCACAATCAACGCCAATGTCGGTCTGACACCAGAAAGCGCAAGCGCCATGAGCCCCTATGGTCAAACAGCCCATGTTCACTGCCCGACATTTTGGGTCTATGGCGGTGCGGAAGGTGATGGCTTTGAAATGCAATCGCAAAAGGCCCAAGAACATTTTCAAGCGCAAGGATTACCAGCGGAAATTTTAAAACTTGAAAACGCCACCCATTTTGATGTGGTGGAAGCCTTGGCAGATCAAGATTCCCCTGTATTTCAATGGGCCTTGAAACATGCAACAAAGTAAAACAATTCACAACAAAAACAACAAGAGAAGGAGGCATCACTATGGATTTGGGACTTAAAGGAAAAACAGCCATCGTCTGCGCCGCATCTAAAGGACTGGGTAAAGCCTGCGCTGTCAATTTAGCGCGTGAAGGCGTCAACCTTACCATCTGTGCACGCACAGCAGAACCACTGGAAGCAACGGCAGAAGAGATCCGCAACGCCTATGATGTCAACGTGACAGCCATTGCCTGTGACATCACAAGTGAGACCGGGCGCAACGAAGTGCTAAAAGCCACACCAAACCCGGACATTTTGGTCAACAACGCTGGCGGCCCCCCGCCCGGAGATTTTCGTGACTGGAACCGTGAAGATTGGATCAAAGCCTTAGACGCAAACATGTTAACCCCGATTGAACTGATCAAAGCCACGGTAGATGGCATGATTGATCGCAAGTTCGGCCGCATCGTTAACATTACATCCGGTGCGGTCAAAGCCCCCATTGATATCTTGGGCCTTTCAAATGGTGCGCGTGCGGGGTTAACCGGCTTTGTTGCCGGGATTGCGCGCAAGACTGTAATCCATAACGTCACCATCAACAATCTGTTGCCCGGCCCGTTTGATACGGACCGCATCGCCACAGTGCTAAAAGGACAAGCCAAGGCACAAGGTGTGGCCTATGAGACAGCACGCCAAAACCGCATGGCTGATAACCCGGCGGGCCGCTTTGGCGATCCGGACGAATTTGGGGCCATGTGCGCTTTTATGTGTTCAAGTCAGGCGGGTTTTATGACAGGACAAAACATTCTTTTAGATGGCGGGGCCTTTCCCGGCGTGCTTTAAACACCTATATGTCTTCACAAAGCAGGTTGCAAATCCTCTGCTTCCTGCTTAATCTTTAAAAAAATTCAAAACTTTAAGGATTAGAAGATGTCTACTTCATTATCACAAGATGCCATTGCTCAACTCTTTTTAGAGGCACGCACACATAACGATTGGCAAGATAAAGATGTTCCTGACGATCTGCTTGAAAAAGTATGGGATATGGCACGTTGGGCCCCGACAAGCATGAATTGCTGCCCCGCGCGCATTACTTTCGTCAAAAGCTCAGAAGCCAAAGAAAAACTGGTCGCATGCTTGTCTGAAGGCAATGTCAAAAAAACTTTGGCTGCCCCCGTGACGGCCATCATTGCCATGGATATGCGCTTTTTCACCAATTTACCGCGCTTGTTCCCGTCCTTTCCCGGCGCAGCGGAAATGTTTGAATCAACACCGGACCTCTCTGATGAAACAGCATTTAGAAACAGTACCCTTCAAGGGGCCTATTTTCTACTGGCCTGTCGGGCCGTCGGACTGGATTGCGGTCCGATGTCTGGTTTTGACAAAAGCAAAGTCGATGATGCCTTTTTCAAAGACAGCACGTTCAAATCAAACTTTCTAATGAATATCGGTTATGGCGATAAAGCCGGGCTTTATGACCGGGGTCCACGTCCCGCCTTTGATGAAGTTTGTAATGTGATATAAATCTATACAAAGGTATAGCTACATTTAGGTGACTGTTAATATACGTAACAGACATGTTAGGTTCATACAAATAACATAAAGATCGTACATATATGAGCCCCATAAACCAGCCCATTTCAACCATTGTCAATCGAAACCTGTTGACATGTTTACCGACAGAGACCATTACCAATTGCGCACAAGCCATGCAAAAAAATGGCTGTAGCTCTATTCTGGTGATACAAAACAATGTGCCAGTTGGTATCTGGACGGAACGGGACTCACTACGTCTAGATGTTTCAAATCTGGCAATCTTTAATAAACCCGTTAGCACTTATATGAATGCACCTGTCAAAAGCATTCGTGAAGATGTGTCTATCGGCGCAGCAGCTGTGCGTTTTAAAGAAGAAAAGGTCCGCCATCTTTTAGTAACTGATATGGACGACGATCCCATCGGTATCATCACACAAACAGATGTGATTTTAAAACATGGGGAAGAATATTACCTGACCCTCAAGTCCGTGGGGCAAACCTTGACTGCAAAGGCACCAGTCATTGACGCTGATATTCCTTTTTCTCAAGCCATAGAGAATATTCAAGATGCGCCCCAATCAGCGGTCTGTGTCAAGTTTTCGGATGATAGTTATGGCATCCTCACAGAAAAAGATGTGACGCGTTTTGTATCGCAAAAACATTTCCCGCAGACAGTAGGTGAATCAGCTTCCAAGCCCTTGGTTACCATTTCCCATGCTGTCAACCTGCTGGAAGCACGCAACAAATTGGTCACCACAGGGTTTCGCCATCTCGGCGTACATGATGAAACGGGCGCCATTATCGGCTTAATCAGTTTTTCGAGTATTCTGTCCAGTCTGCAGTTTGAATATGTCCGGCGCATTAACACCATCCTAGAAGAACGTTCGCAAGCGCTTAAAAAATCACAAAGCAATCTTCATCTGGCCCACAAGATCATCGAAGCATCTTTGGACGGCGTGATTATTGTAAATGCTGAAAATATTATTGAATATGTAAACCCCACATTCACGCAAGTCACGGGTTTTAGCGCAACAGAAGCTGTCGGCCAAACACCGGCACTGCTCAAGTCCGGTCGTCATGACAACACCTACTATGAAGAAATGTGGCAACAAATTCTCAACGAAGGTTTCTGGCAAGGCGAGATATGGAACCGACGCAAAAATGGGGAAATTTTCCCTGAATGGCTAACCATTACCGCCATCAAAGATGATGCAGGACAAATCTATCAATATGCTGGGATTTTCTGCGATATTTCAGAACGAAAGACTCAAGAAAATGAAATTCGCAAGCTGGCCTATTTTGACGAACTAACACAAATGCCCAATCGTCGTTTATTCAGTGATCGTCTTCATATGGCTGTTGCGCGCGCAAAACGCCATAAAGAAAAGCTGGCAATCATTTTTGTCGACCTTGACCATTTCAAAAAAATCAACGATACCCTCGGCCATAATACCGGTGATGAAATCTTAATCGAAGCAGCGCAACGCCTGACCGCCTGCACCCGCGAAGAAGACACCGTGGCCAGATTGGGCGGGGATGAATTTGTCCTGCTAATCCCTGAAGTTGATGATATTGACGAAGTCACCAAAGTCGCAGATAGGATCGTCACGGCTTTTTCCCATTCTTTTGTCATTAATGAACGCCAATTGTTTGTCACTGCCAGTCTGGGCATTAGCGTTTTCCCTGATGATGGCGAGGAAGTGGAAACCCTCATCAAAAATGCTGATGCTGCCATGTATCGTTCCAAAGATGAAGGACGCAATACATTCAAGATGTTCAATCCTTCTTTTACAGATCACGGCTTGCGCCAGTTACAGATAGAGAACGCCTTGCGCAATGCCATTAAAAAGAATGAATTTGAACTTTATTTCCAGCCTCAGGCACAAGCCAGCGATGGAAAATTAGTTGCCGCAGAAGCGCTATTGCGCTGGCATAACGATGAAATCGGCGTGATCGGCCCAGCAGAATTCATCCCAATCGCCGAAGAAATTGGTATTATCTCCGTTATTGGAGACTGGGTCCTGGAACGTGCCTGCCAACACATTAAAGAATGGAACGAAAAAGGCTATAAGCCAATCATTATCTCAATAAATATTGCGCCGGAACAGATTTCAGATATACATTTCCCCAAAAAAGTCGCTGAAACCGTTGCTCACTATGGAATTGATGGAAAAATTCTGGAAATTGAAATCACAGAAGGTTCTTTCATCCGTAACCCAGAACAGGTGCGCGATAATATCCTTGCACTGAAAAAGATCGGTCTACGTATTGCCATTGATGATTTTGGAACGGGATATTCCAACTTAGGCTATCTCAGAGAGTTGCCGATTGATTATTTAAAAATCGATCAAAGCTTTGTAAAAGATATGTTTAATGAACAAGGTAACCGCCAACTGATATCAACCATCATCTCCATGAGCCAAGGCATGGGTATGGAAAGCATTGCAGAAGGCGTAGAAACCGTGCTTCAGGCTGAGTTTTTAAATGACGGTGGCTGCGATATCGTACAAGGATATCTACTTTCAAAACCAGAACCTGCCGACAGCTTTGAACGTCATTTCAAACTGGATTTTCTCAAGATTAAATAGTCAAATCAAAAGAGTAGGGGAAAATCTGTTATTTCTCCATCTCTGCTATAATCCATTCGAGCAATTCATCAAACTTCTCTTTTTTTGCCCCTAAAAAGAATTCACCCCCCGGGGCAATACGCACAGCTGGGCCAAAGGTACATTGCCCCAAACATAAAAACTTTTCGACCGGAAATGATTTGCCGCGCCGAGAAAGCTCTTGCTTAACCATTTCCATAACCTTTTCACTGCCACGCATGGCACAAGAGGGGGAATCAACGCCATAACGTCGGTTTGTGCAAAAATAAACCGTCTTCATTCTTTCCGTATCTGCCATATGGTCTCTCATATCCTTTAAACAATCTAATCTATTGAAAAATAGTATTTTTTCATAGAAAAACAATTCAAATTTTCTGCTCATAAAGCAAAAACACATAACCAAAAAACTTCATTCGCAGTTATTTAGTTTGAATTTATATAAAATTGAATCGATTACGAACTAATGAAAACGGTTACAATAGAACGTAATAAAAATGTTATTAAAATATTTCTACGTAATTTATGAGCATTATTTCTTCAGAACTTCACGACCCAAGTCCGTCAATTTACAGACCAGCCAATCCGGTTTCAACGGATTTGAAAACCATGGTTCGGCCCAACCATTTCGGATACAGCTTTTGACAGTTTGGGCATTGACTTGCTGACCATATTCATCAAACAATGGAAGTTTCCCACCCGCTTGAGTGAGTCCGCGTTCCAGCCATTTGCGTTGCGTTATTGATGGTTTTTCGCCATCATGGCTCTCAGGCATTTCCATTTGATCTTCACTCATGACAATCTCATTTTGCAAACGTCAGGGATGTTGGAATGGTAATGTGAAAATGGAAAAACGCCAAGTCTTATACGTATCGCTATTGAAACAGCCCCCGTATGGCCTCGGGTAGAGGAGTCTTTAATGCAGCCAATCATGATCTACGTCACTTGTGCAACAGAGGATGAAGCACGTACAATTGCACATAATTTATTGAAAGATCGACTGGTCGCCTGCGTCAATATCTTACCGACAATACAATCCTTATATTGGTGGAATGATGCCATGCAGGATGATCGCGAAATCGCATTTTTTGCCAAGACAACCGAAGAAAATATGGACAAGGTTATTGAACGCGTTAAAAGTTTACACAGTTACGACTGCCCTTGTATCGTCTCTTTACCCATTGAAAATGGCAACCCGGATTTCCTAAAATGGATTGTAGATACGGTCAAAAAACAGACCTGAAATCAGAACATCCCATTTCGCAGACGTTACAAAAATCCTTTAGAGTTTCACAGTCGCAATCGCCTGCGCGGCAATGCCTTCCCCCCGACCTGTAAAACCGAGTTTTTCAGTTGTGGTCCCTTTAACACTGACCCGAGCCACGTCAATTTCAGCTATTTCAGCGACACGAGTACGCATTTCTTCCCGATACGGGCCAACTTTTGGCCGCTCACAAATGATGGTCACGTCCAAATTCATAATTTGACCGCTGCGATCACGCACCAATTCACAAGCTTTTTTCAAAAAGCGATCAGAAGAAGCCCCTTTCCATTGGGCTTCGCTTGGGGGGAAATGACTGCCAATATCACCAGCACCAATAGCGCCTAACAGCGCATCCGTTAGGGCATGCAAGGCCACATCAGCATCAGAATGTCCCGCCAGCCCTTGGCTGTGAGGAACTTCAACACCACACAAGGTAACGGCTTGCCCCTCACAAAAACGATGGACATCAAAGCCCGTACCCGTTCTAAATTCAGACTCCATTTTCAGTATCCTTTGTGCGCGCTGTAAGTCTTCTTGAGTGGTGATTTTAAAGTTATCTTGCGCCCCCATCACAAAACAAACCGATTTGGACACCGCTTCCATTAAAGCCGCATCATCGGTAAATGCTTTCCCCTTTAATTGGCGATGGGCGCCAAGAATATCATCATACATAAAACCTTGTGGCGTTTGCGCACGCCATAAGTCAGAACGATCAACAGTCCCTACACATAAACCCTGCTTTTCACGTTTTAACGTATCTGAAACGGGCAGGGCAGGTATAACACCTTGTCCCGATTTTACTTTTTCAATCACACGGTCAATAACAGAAGAATCACAAAATGGGCGGGCAGCGTCTTGGATTAAAACAACATCCGGTTCATACTCCACTAGGCTTTCAAGCCCGTTTTGAACAGAATCCTGTCTTTCAGCACCACCATATATCGGTTCAAGGATATCCAACTCAGCCACCGCCTGATCATAAAGTTCACGATCATCGGGATGAATAATCACCCGAACACCCTTAATCAAAGGATGGGCACAAAAAGTCTTTATGGTTTTTTCAAGAACCGTTGTGGCACCCAAAGGGCAATATTGCTTGGGTATTTCGCCGCCAAAGCGACGTCCACGCCCTGCAGCAACAATGATGGCATATACTGATTTCATAACTCTTTCATATACCCAGCTCTCGCAATTGATACAATAGCTATTGCATCCAAAGCGTACATGAGGCTAGATACTCTACATTATGATTCAATCGATGATTTTCAGCATCAGTGGGGTTCTTGCTTTGGCAGTACCTGCGCTATACTTCTTAAAGGACCCTAAAGAGCGTAACAGCACTTTCTGGGCGCTTTTGGCTGTCGCACTGGCAGGGGCCGTCAGTTGGACCATGGCACAACTTTCCGGCCAATGGCGCACATCTTTATCTTTGGCCATTTGGGTCACTATTTCTGCAACTATTATCAGTTTTATTATAACAAGCTTGATCCATCGTCTGGCTTGGCGCTTAACCCCGTTGTTGATGCCATATCTTGCATTAATGGGACTATGGGCCATGATTTGGCATGCTTTCCCGGGTCATACGATACACGAAGAAGGTGCCATAAGTCATTGGATTGTATTCCACATTACTGTATCTGTCTTCACATATGCCTTAGCTACCATCGCAGCTGTAGCCGCGCTTAGTGCCTTTTTGGTAGAACGCGCTTTAAAGCAAAAAAGACCGACACGCCTGACACGCATGCTACCATCCGTGATCGATAGTGAATTCTTGCTTACACGTCTTCTCTTTACCTCTGAAGCGATTCTTGGCCTTGATATCTTGTCCGGTATGGGCGTTTCCATGATGGAAAAAGGCCAACTCTTAACGGCTGATCACAAAACGCTCTTTTCCATTGCAGCATTCATTGCAATTGCAGGACTTCTTTTTGCCCAACATCAAAGCGGTGTTCGTGGCAAAAAGGCGACACGGGTCGTCTTGTGTGCTTATCTTTTACTCAGTTTAGGATTCCTTGGCGTCAAATTCGTAACCGACGTTCTAATGGCGTAGAAGCCGGCTAATAAAATTGCCGTAAATTTAGCCATTGTGTATCTTTGCCTAATTTTTAGCATATTTTTATTCCTGAGATCATTTTTCTTTTGCAGCTCCTTCAAATATTGCCTATAAATCGTGCAGGATGAAAAAATGATTAAAAAACAGTCATTGAATATTGGCAACATTACACTGGAAAGCCCGGTTATCCTTGCCCCCATGTCCGGCGTAACGGACATGCCTTTTCGCAAACTTGTTAAAAGTTACGGCGCTGGACTGGTTGTGTCTGAAATGATTGCCAGCCAAGAAATGCTTCGCGCTTCAGAAAAAACAAAAAAAATGTCCACCTCGTGTGATGACGAAAGCCCCATTGCTGTGCAGCTTGCAGGTACAGACCCTGACATTATGGCCCAAGCTGCCAAGATGAACGAAATGCGCGGGGCTGATATTATCGATATCAATATGGGCTGCCCGGTTAAAAAAGTTGTTAAATCCTATGCAGGATCAGCTTTGATGCGCGATGAAAAACTCGCTGGCCAAATCATGCAAGCCGTCAAAGCAGCCGTCAACATCCCCGTCACTGTAAAAATGCGATTGGGATGGGATGATACCACCCGCAACGCCCAGACATTAGCAAAAATGGCTGAAGACATCGGTCTTTCTTGTGTTACCGTCCACGGACGCACCCGTGATCAAATGTATGGCGGGCAAGCAGATTGGCAGGCCATCGCCCCCATCAAGGAAAGCGTTTCTATCCCTGTGATTGGTAATGGCGATATCCTGACCCTTGAAGATGTCGACGCCCTTTTTGAACAAGCTGGTGTTGACGGCGTCATGATTGGGCGCGGTGCTTATGGACGCCCCTGGTTTCTCAAACAAGTCATGCATTACATCGAAACAGGTGAACACTTACCCCCGCCACCTTTAACTGAGCAGCGCGATGTGGTCATCAGTCATTACGAAGCCATGTTGGACCATTATGGGGAACATGTCGGCGTTCGCCATGCCCGTAAGCATATCAGCTGGTATTGCAAGGGGTTAACAGGTGCAACTCAATTCAGAAGTGAAATTATGAAAGTCACCTCACCACAAGATGTTAAGGCGCTGATCCGCAAACTCTACGATCAAAACATTGAAAGAAAGGTGGCATGACCAAGAAAACAAAGCCGCTGTCCTTTGATGGCGAAGTTATCCTGAATTCCGTAACGGCCTGTGTTTTTGTGATTGACCCGCAAGCACGCATCCGTTTTGTCAACACTAGCGGCGAGCAACTTTTTCAAGCCAGCGCACGGTATCTTAAAGGGCGCAAGCTCAACGATTTCATCCCCCATGATAGTCCCATCATGTCCTTGATTGATCAAGCCCGTAATGGTGGGTCAAACGTGTCTGAAAACAGCATTACTCTGGAATCGCCCAAACTGGGCAAACATCTGGTCAATGCATATGCAGCCCCCCTGATCGAAGATACATCCCTGATTATTTTGACCTTAACCAAACGGTCCTTGGCGGACCAAATTGCACGTCAACTCAAACATCGCTCTGCCGCACGAACCATTACGGCAATGTCCGCCATGTTAGCCCATGAAATTAAAAACCCCTTGTCCGGCATTCGCGGCGCCGCCCAGCTTCTGGAATCCACAGCAGACGAAGACGACAAAGGGCTAACACGCCTGATTACAAACGAAACAGACCGTATCTGTGCCTTGGTAGATCGCATGGAATCTTTTTCTGACGGACGGCCCATCCGGCGCGATGCTGTAAACATTCACCAAGTTCTCGAACATGTACGCCAACTTGCCCAAAACGGTTTTGGTAAAAAAGTGCGTTTTATTGAAAACTACGACCCCTCTTTGCCGCCTGTCTTTGGCAATAAAGACAACTTGATCCAAATTATTCTCAATCTGGTTAAAAACGCCTGCGAGGCTGCTGCCCATGAAAATGCAGAAATCATTTTAACAACCGCTTATCAACATGGTGTACGCCTTGCCGTCCCCGGTTCTGAAACGCGTGTTCATCTGCCGCTTGTTGTCTCCATTCAGGATAATGGTCCCGGCATCCCTGATGATTTGCGTTCCCATCTCTTTGAACCTTTTGTCACCACCAAGGCAAAAGGCAGTGGTCTGGGATTGGCCTTGGTTGCCAAAATGATTGGCGATCACGGCGGCTTGATTGAATGCGAGAGTGAACCCAAGAAAACCATCTTTCGCATCATGTTACCCATGTATTCAGAAAAACAATACGGTGTCTTAAAGACAAATAAGGAAAAAGCATCATGACAGCTACCATACTTGTTGCCGACGATGACGCGGCAATCCGCACAGTCCTCAATCAAGCCTTGGGACGCGCTGGATATGAAGTTAAAGTCTGTGGAAACGCATCCACCCTCTGGCGTTGGGTTTCTGAAGGCGAGGGCGATTTGGTCATCACCGATGTTGTCATGCCCGATGAAAATGGTTTGGACTTGATCCCACGTATCAAAAAAATTCGTCCGGAATTGCGCTGCATTGTCATGAGTGCACAAAATACTTTGATGACGGCGGTACGTGCCACCGAACGCGGTGCCTTTGAATATTTACCCAAACCTTTTGACCTGAACGAGCTTCTTTCTGTCGTTAAGCGTGCTCTTGAAGCTCCACAACCCTGTAAGCCCGCAACCGTCAATGACAACGATATGGATGAAGACCTGCCGCTCATTGGGCGTTCTGCCGCCATGCAGGATATCTATCGCACCCTTGCACGCCTGATGGGAACCGACCTGTCGGTGATGATCACGGGTGAATCAGGCACTGGGAAAGAATTGGTTGCCCGTGCTTTGCACGATTACGGTAAACGTCGAAATGGCAGCTTTGTCGCCCTTAACATGGCAGCCATTCCTAAAGAATTGATTGAAAGCGAACTATTCGGGCATGAGAAAGGCTCTTTTACCGGGGCCACCAACCGTAAATCCGGCCGCTTTGAACAAGCTGAAGGCGGCACCTTATTCCTAGATGAAATTGGCGACATGCCCGCCGAGGCCCAAACTCGGCTCTTACGTGTTTTGCAAGAAGGGGAGTTCACCACAGTCGGTGGCGCAACCCCCATCAAGGCCAATGTCCGTATCGTTGCCGCAACTCACCGCGATTTACGCAGCCTGATCCGTCAGGGCTTATTTAGGGAAGATTTATACTATCGTCTTAACGTGGTGCCCATCCGATTGCCCCCGTTGCGCGAACGTACAGAAGATATCCCCGAGTTAGCCAACCATTTCCTCAGCATTGTTGCCGATGAAGGATTACCTTGGAAAACAATTGAAGTTCCCGCTCTGGAACGGCTTAAGCAACATAACTGGCCAGGCAACGTGCGTGAACTGGAAAATGTGATCCGTCGCTTAGCTGCACTTTATTCACAAGAAACCATTACGCTGGAAGTCATTCAACAGGAATTAGCTGAACTCAACGCTCAAAGCACATCTGGATCCAGTGATGGTGACAGCGATAATCTCTCAGCAGCGGTTGAGCGCCATTTACGTTCTTATTTCGATGCCCATGGCGATAGCTTACCACCCGCAGGACTTTATGATCGGGTGTTAAAAGAACTGGAAAGGCCTCTAATTTCAATGACTTTAGAAGCAACCAATGGAAATCAGATTAAATCAGCCCATATTCTGGGGCTTAACCGAAACACCTTGCGCAAAAAAATCCGCGAGTTGAATATACCAATCACCAAAACCTCTGGAAAATAATTTTTGGCATAACTGCAACAGGCGTTGCATGTTTGCAACAAACTCGTCTAAACTCCCTAAAACAGTATGTCTCTATAAGACATGGTTGGGGAGTTTTTTTTGTCTAACAGTAAGTCACGCGCAGATCGCTTGTCCAAAATAATGACATGGGCAAAACGTAGTAAGGTCGGGCGTAAACTCGCGTTCTTTCTCGTTGCCCTAACGGTCATTTCCGGCATGGCAACCTTTATTGCGATGACCAGTTCTGGTCCGATCAGCAATAACCCGACACTGGTACTCAATCTGCTTTATTTGGATGCTGTCCTTCTGTTGCTTCTTGGTGCCTTGATTGTTCGGCGCATCTCTAAATTACGTGCCCAACATAGCAAAGGGGTGGTGGGGTCCAAGCTTCATACCCGCCTAGTCGTTTTCTTTAGCTTACTTGCCGTCACACCTGCTATTTTGGTTGCCATCTTTGCTGGCCTCTATCTTAACCTTGGGATGCAATCTTGGTTTAGCGAGCGCGTATCTACCGCGCTGAGTTCTTCCCAAACAGTCGCCAAAGCCTATCGAAATGAGCATGTACGCTCCATTCAAATTGATGCTTTGGCCATAGCAAACTCCCTCAATCGGAATGCGGTGTATCTAACACGTTCAAGAAACGCATTGGAAAGAGAACTCAACCGACTTGCATTGGAAAAAAATCTCGCTGAGGCTGCCATAATTGATAGCCAAGGCAAAGTCTTGGCCCGCACAGCCCTGACACTCAGCCTGACCTTTGACCAAATTGGGCCGGAAGTATTTGAGAGTGCCAATAAAAATGAAGTTGTCATTACGTTCGAACCACAAAATGACCGCGCCCGTGCAGTGCTGAAATTAGAAAACTACATCGATGCCTACCTCTTTATCGGACGTTTTATTCCGCCGGAAATTAGCGGATCCATTGACCGCGTTGAAAAAGCCTACAAGCAATATTCCGAGTTGGAAAAACAACGCGAAGGAATCCATATCAGTTTTGTGATGATCTTTCTGATCATCGCCCTGACTCTCTTACTGGCGGCCGCGTGGCTCGGCATGACCTTTGCCAACCAAATGGTACAGCCTCTTTCAGATTTAATTAACGCCAGTGAACGTATTCGCGAAGGGGACATGACAGCACGGGTAGAAACGGAACATTCTGCCGATGAACTGGGCATGTTGGGCCGTGCTTTTAACCGCATGGCCATACAATTGCAAACCCAACGCGGCGACCTTATTGAAGCCAACCGCGAACTGGATGAACGCAACCGTTTTACAGAAACCGTTTTGGATGGTGTAAGCGCTGGTGTGATCGGCCTGGATGCTGCAGGCAATATACATTTACCCAACCGCTTTTCCAGCCTGTTTCTCAGAACCTCAGTCGATGAACTGATGGGCAAATTCATTGTCGACACGGTACCGGAGCTCAACGACCTGTTTCAGACCATAAAGGAGCGCCCCCACAGACCCGCCCAAGGGGAAGTCAAACTTTTACGTGATGGACAGGTACGCATCATCAACGCCAGTATTGCCGCAGAATGGGTCGAAGACAACATCATTGGTTACGTCCTGACTTTTGACGATATTACTGAGCTACAAAGTGCCCAAAGACGCGCTGCCTGGGCCAATGTGGCACGTCGAATAGCCCATGAAATCAAAAACCCCCTGACACCTATCCAGCTTTCGGCGGAACGTCTTAAACGAAAATACCTCAAGGACATCACAAACGATCCTGAAACATTTGAAATGTGTACAGATACAATTATTCGCCAAGTTGATGATATGCGTCAAATGGTTGATGAATTTTCCTCTTTTGCACGCATGCCAAGGCCTGTCTTAAAAAGTGAAAGCATAAGCGAACTATGCGGTGAGGTCATCTTTTTGGAAAAAAACCGCAGCGCCAATATCGACTATGAATTTATACCTTCCAAAACAGACCTCAAGCTCTTATGTGATCGCCAACAATTTACGCGCTTGATGACCAATTTGGTCAAAAATGCAGCCGAAGCCGTATTTGGCAAATACAACCTCGATCCTGAAGACCCGTTGCCAGATGGAATGGCTGCCCCCATTGGACAGGTTTTTGTAGATATTTATGAAAAAAATGGGGAAATCATTATAACAGTATCAGATACAGGCAAAGGCTTCCCCACAGAAGAACGTGAAAAGCTGACAGACCCTTACGTAACAACCCGTGCAAAA
>JABXIC010000196.1 GCA_013373265.1 Methylocystaceae bacterium
CGGGTATTTTCTGGGGCTACATCGGTATGATTGAAGGTCTCACCCAACGTATGAAAGAAGAATTCGGTGCTGAAATGACAGTGATCGCCACAGGTGGTTTGGCGACATTATTTGCAGAATCGACAGACGTAATTCAACATAGTGATTCAGACCTGACCCTGCGCGGACTGTTGGCGATACATAAAAGAAATCAAACCATATGACTAAAAAAGAACTTGTCTTTGTTCCGCTTGGCGGAGCAGGGGAAATCGGCATGAATCTCAACCTCTATGGCTATGGTAAGCCGGAAGAGGAAGAATGGATTATCGTTGACTTCGGCATTACTTTTGCCGATGACACCGCCCCTGGTGTCGATGTCATTTTGCCCGATCCCACTTTTATTGAACAACGCCGTGATAAGCTTAAAGGTATGGTCATTACCCATGCCCATGAAGATCATGTCGGTGCGCTTGCCTATATCTGGGACCGTGTTCAATGCCCTGTATACTGCACACCTTTCACCGCCACCCTAGCACGGGGCAAATTAAAGGAAGCAGGCTTTGGTCATCTAAAAGACATTGTCCATGAAATCCCCCAAGGTGGGCGTTTTGACCTTGGCCCATTTGATATAGAATTCATCACCTTTACCCATTCAATTTTAGAACCCAACGCACTTGCCATTCGCACACCAGAAGGCACTATTGTTCATACAGGGGATTGGAAGCTTGATCCGGGTCCTGTGGTTGGGCAAACAACTGACATTGATGCTCTGGATCGGCTTGGCAAAGAAGGTGTACTGGCAATGGTGTGTGATTCCACCAATGTCTTTACCCCCGGCACAACCGGGTCAGAAGAAGAACTGGAAGCCAGCCTTAAAGACCTGATCAGTCAATATGATGGGAAAGTGTGCGTGACGTGCTTTGCCTCCAACCTTGCGCGCTTACATACCATTGCTGTTGCCGCCAAAGAAAATGGCCGTCAGATTGTGGTATCCGGGCGATCTTTTGCTAAGATGATGGATGCAGCCCATGCCAACGGTTATATGCTGGATACACCGGACTTTTTGGATGAAGATCAGGCCCATCATATCCCTGATAATGAATTATTGATCATCTGCACCGGATCACAAGGGGAACCGCGCGCGGCCTTGGCGCGTATTTCCAGCGGGAATCATAAAAACATTTCATTGGGTGACGGTGATGTGGTGATCTTTTCATCACGCACTATTCCCGGCAATGAAAGATCCATTTATCGCCTGCAAAATGAACTGGCGCGCAAAGGGGTGGAAATTGTCACCTCCCATGATCACTTCGTTCATGTGTCAGGCCATCCCGCACAAGATGAGTTGCGCGAACTTTTCCGCCGTGTACGCCCCAGATTTGCCATTCCTGTGCATGGGGAGTTTCGTCATTTGCAAGCCCATGCGGCTTTGGCAGAAGAATGTGGCGTTGAAAAGGCTTTTGTCATTGAAAATGGCTATGTGGTCAAAATTGACAAAGACATGCCCTGCATTATTGATGAAATTCAAACCGGACGTCTGGCCTGGGAAGGCCGCCGCGCGGTCCCCTTAAAATCAGAAATCGTACAAAGCCGTAAACGCGCTTTATTTAATGGGTCTGCTGTAGCATCCGTCGTTGTCGACAAGGAAGGCGCCATCTTGGCGGAACCGATCATCACCACAGAAGGACTTTTGGACCCGGATGGGGATGACGACTTGTGGGATCTTCTTTTTGATATTATCTATAATACGGTTGAAAGCTTGCCCAAGCGAGATCGTAAAGATGACGATGTTTTAGAAGAAAATCTACGTATCAACGTACGCCGCTGGTTTAGAAACCAATTTGGTAAACGCGCCATGACACATATTCACCTCATTCGCGTATAGGAGTTAAAAAACATGATCGGACGTTTAAACCACATCGCCATTGCCGTGCCGGATTTAGAAGCAGCCGCAAAGGTTTATTCACAAACATTAGGTGCTAAAGTCAACCCACCACAAGATGAGCCGGATCACGGCGTCACGGTCGTTTTTGTTGAACTCCCCAACACAAAAGTAGAACTTCTTCATCCGCTGGGTGAAAATTCACCCATTCAAGGATTCCTTGATAAAAACCCGGCCGGTGGCATTCATCACATCTGTTATGAAGTTGAAGACATTATCGCTGCGCGTGACAAACTCAAAGCCGATGGCGCACGTGTTCTTGGTTCGGGTGAACCCAAAATCGGTGCCCATGGCAATCCGGTTTTATTCCTCCACCCCAAAGACTTCAACGGCGCGTTGGTCGAGTTGGAACAGGCGTAATCAGATGACGTTTGGTCAGACAGAAGGCTTTTTACTGGTTGCCTTTATCGCTTTATGGTGGCTGTTTTACTTTGCCGTTAAAATGCGCGCTGACCATAAATATATGAAAAGTGATAAACAAGCGGACTTACGCCCCTGCCAAGGGTGCATGATCACGCAATCAGCCATGTTGGCTGCTGCTTTGTTAGCCATTTTTTATGGCGCCTATGCAATGGATCTGGTGAGCATTACAAGATGACATGGTATTGTGATGTCGCACCAGGCCATGAATTTCATGGTCCCTATCATGAAAACGAATATGGCTTTCCCATAGCCGATGATAACAAGCTGTTTGAACGTCTGTGTTTAGAGATCATGCAAGCTGGCCTATCGTGGTTAACCATCTTGAAGAAAAAAGATAATTTCATCAAAGCCTTCGACCAATTCCATCTGGATACAGTCGCAGCTTATGGTGAAAAAGATATCGCGCGTCTGTTAGAAGACAGCGGAATTATACGCAATAAGCTGAAAATCAACGCTATCATCCATAATGCCAAGATCATCCAATCCTTACAAAAGGATTACGACAGTTTTGCCAACTGGATTGCGCACCATCATCCCAAACCCAAAAGTGAATGGGTGAAGCTATTTAAAAAGACATTTAAATTCACAGGTGGGGAAATCACAGGTGAGTTTTTAATGAGCATCGGCTATCTGCCCGGCGTCCATCGAGAAGACTGTCCTATTTATGCAAAAATCGCTCAGCTTGACCCACCTTGGATGCAAGTAGATCAAGCTATATATGACGAATAAAATGGCATCTCAGCCTTGGCTCTTACCGTAAATACGCTTCATAATAGCCGAAGAACTTTCTGCATGCGCGATGATTTGTTCCATTAATCCAAGGATGTACATGTTATTGGCCATCACCTGCTGAACATCTGAATTGTTTTCATCTTGCATATCAAGACAACGTTTCAGAATATCACCCCGGACCATGCGAAAGACATCTTCCAATGTATGGCCGTTCGGGTTTGTTTTGGATACGAGTAATTTTGTCATCTTTTCCTCCCACTGGTTTTGTTTTTATTGTAACTTTTAATATAGAATTGTACATCCATTTTACTATTCGTGGGATTACTTAACCCTTTGGAGGTAGGCCATGCCCCGCATCCTTTTTATTTTTACAATCTTATTTGCACAAACTTACGCATATGCCGATGGTATTGATCACGCAGTAAGCATCACTGAAAAAGAATGTCGAAAACTGATTCGCATTCATTCAATGGCAGGGGCGGATTATGTGCCCGGCGTTGATGCCCATGGCCTTGCTGTAAAAGGGGCAGACCTGAATGGCGGTAACCCAATTGAGATTCCCAAAGAAATCACCTTTGATCTTGGTGTGGACTTGGCTGAAAGATACAATCTTCCGGCTGGTGTGTTTGCAAAAACAAATCTAGGTAAAGTCACCGTCAATGGACAAAATGTCTATTGGAATGGCAAAAAGCTCAATCAAACGGACCAAGACGCCGCGCTTGAGGCCTGTCGACAACAATATGAATAAAAATATCAACGATTTCGTTGCCTTTGTGCGGTGCTTTAACTAAAGTCAGGCCCAACCATTTTAATGATCTGAGTATAGCTATGCGCCTTTCACAATATTTTCTACCGACACTTAAAGAAAACCCGTCAGAAGCTCAAATCGTCTCGCACCGTTTAATGCTGCGTGCAGGCATGATCCGTCAATCTTCTGCGGGTATTTATTCATGGCTGCCCATGGGTTTGCGTGTTTTACGAAAAATCGAACAAATCGTGCGTGAAGAACAAGATCGCGCCGGTTGCCAAGAATTGTTGATGCCGACCATTCAGCCTGCTGAACTCTGGCAGCAATCAGGTCGCTATGATGATTACGGCAAAGAAATGCTGCGCATCCAAGACCGCCATGGTCGCGATATGCTCTATGGGCCAACAAACGAAGAACAAATCACGGAAATCGTCAAATCGGAAATCCAAAGTTACAAGGATATGCCGAAGATGTTGTATCATATCCAATGGAAGTTCCGCGATGAGGTGCGTCCGCGTTTTGGCATTATGCGCGGGCGGGAATTTTTGATGAAAGATGCCTATTCCTTTGATATGGATTACGAATCGTCCAAACGCGCTTATAATAAAATGTTCGTTGCTTATTTGCGCACTTATGATCGTTTGGGTCTGAAAGCCATCCCGATGCGTGCCGATACAGGCCCCATTGGCGGTGATTTATCTCACGAATTCCTCGTCTTGGCAGAAACAGGGGAATCCGGCGTATTTGTCCATAAAGACGTTCTTGATTTTGAAATTCCGTCTGACGATGTGGATTATGAAAGTGATCTCCAACCCATCGTGGATAAATGGACATCGCTTTATGCCGCAACGGACGAAAAGCATGACGAATCTGCAGAAGCAGAACTGGGCGATCAATTGCTGAATGCCCGTGGTATTGAAGTCGGTCACATCTTCCATTTCGGCACAAAATATTCAGAACCGATGGGGGCCACTGTTACCGATCAAAATGGTGATGAAGTTGCCTTACAAATGGGATCTTACGGCATCGGTGTTTCCCGCCTGATCGGGGCTATTATTGAAGCATCCCATGATGACGGTGGTATCATCTGGCCGGAAAGCGTTGCACCTTATAAAATCGGCTTGATTAACCTGAAGTCTGGCGATGCCGATTGTGACGCAGCTTGTGATAAACTCTATAAAGATTTTAATGCCGCTGGTATTGAAACCCTTTATGACGATACAGCCGAACGTGCCGGGGCCAAATTTAACAATATGGACCTGATCGGCCTGCCTTGGCAGGTGGTTATTGGTCCACGGGGTCTGAAAAACGGCATGGCGGAAGTCAAAAACCGTGCAACAGGCGAAAAAGAAGAAATCGCCATCGACCAGTTGCTCGCAAAATTCAGCTAAACCAGAAGGAAAACCAACGTGTTCCAAGCTTTTGAATGGATGATGGCCGCCCGATACCTCCGCGCCAGAAGACGGGAAGGCTTTGTCTCGGTCATTGCTTGGTTTTCCTTACTTGGCATTGCTTTGGGCGTGGCGACCTTGATTATCGTCATGTCGGTCATGAACGGTTTTCGTGAAGAATTGCTCAGCCGGATTTTAGGGATTAACGGGCATATCAATGTC
>JABXIC010000282.1 GCA_013373265.1 Methylocystaceae bacterium
CGGCGAAGATCATCACGACGTCGGATCAGATGTTAGAAGAATTGCTGAATGTAAAACGTTAATAAACGCATTCATTCAGTATATCTCCGATTATATCGGTTCTCTTTAAGACTTGGCCCCGGCGAAAATTCGTCGGGGCATTTTTCTTTGAAATCTGCTAGAATTTCTATAGTTTATAAGCGGGTGTAGATGGTAGAAAACAACAGCACATAAGACTATATACAGAAGGCGGCAATTTTTGCCGGGTTATTAACTTCTTGTTTAGGGTAATTGCGTTAAATTCTAAGGTGTAGTTTCATATGCAAAAAAGATATGTATGTTGTTAAAGGCGAATATGCAAAACCAAAAGGAACGCCAAAGTGAGTAACGTTGTAGACACATTAAAGAATTTGGGACCGCAGCGCTTGGCTGTTGTCGGCGGCGTCGTATTGGCTCTGGTTGCCTTTTTCATCTATCTGATGACCCGTCTGGGCACCCCGCAGATGGAGCTGCTCTATTCCAACCTTAATCAAGATGACTCCCGTCAAATCATTGATATTTTATCGCGTGAACAGGTCCCTTATGACGTGACCCAAGACGGTGGAGAAATTTTCGTTTCCTCAGACCGCGTTGGTCCCATGCGTCTAAAAATAGCTGAAAATGGCCTGCCCACAGGCGGGTCTGTCGGTTATGAAGTCTTTGATAACGCCGATGCCATCGGCTCCACCAACTTCCAACAAAATGTCAACTTGGTCCGCGCGCTTGAGGGTGAACTCGCGCGCACCATTCGTTCTATTGACAGCGTAAAAGCCGCCCGTGTTCATTTGGTCTTGCCGCGCCGTGAACTTTTCTCACGTGAACGTCAGCAACCAAGTGCCTCCATCGTTTTAAACATGAACAATGCGGTACGACTGTCCAAAGAACAAGTCACAGCCATTCAACATTTAGTAGCCTCAGCCGTTCCCGACTTAAAACCGGAGCGCATCTCTATCGTCGATGATAAAGGCACCCTATTGGCCCGTGGCTTTGACCAACCGGGCAATGCTGATAAAACACAAGAAATTGAACGCCAACGTCTGCAAAAACAAGAACAGATCGCCAGACGCATCGAAGGCTTACTAGAACGTACCGTTGGTTTTGGTAAAGTCCGTGCAGAAGTGTTTGCAGACATGGACTTTTCCCGCGAAACTTCCGTAGAAGAAGAATATGACCCGGAAGGTCAGGTTGTCCGTTCAACTTCCACCATGGAAGAAAACGAACAAAGTAACGAAACTGAAAACGACCTGTCCGTCAGTGTGGGCAACAATCTACCCGACGCCCAACAAAACGGCGGGAACGGAACATCCGCAGGGTCATCGGCAAGCCGTACACAAGAAACAGTCAACTACGAAATTTCTAAAAAAATCATCAATCGTGTACGTGAAACCGCTGTTGTAAATCGTTTATCTGTGGCTGTTTTGGTCGACGGTACCTACACCCGTGCCGATGATGGCAGCGTGACATATGTCCCACGCAGCCAAGAAGAAATGGACCAAATCTCAACACTGGTTCAAAGCGCCATCGGTTACGAAGACAAACGTGACCGTGTTGACGTCATCAACATGCGCTTTGCTGAACTTGAGCAAATTGATGATACACCGAAGATCGTCTTCTGGATTTTCACCAAAGAAGAGCTGATGAAATATGCAGAATATGTTGTTCTTGCATTGGTCGCTCTGCTGGTCATCCTTCTGGTGGTCCGTCCGATCATCAAGCGGGTATTCGAACAACAAGCCGCCGCAGAAGCCGCCGCCTTGGCCGAGGCAGAACAAGAAGCCTTGGCGGGTCCGGCTGGGGTACCGGTGCCATCTGATGCGGCTGCCGAAGAAGATGACAGTTTTGAAGAACTCATCGATATCGACCGTGTCGAAGGCCGTGTGAAAGCGTCTTCGGTCAAGAAAGTCGGCGAAATCGTAGACAAACATCCGGAAGAGGCCCTCGCCATCATCCGCAACTGGATGTATCAAGAAGGGTAAAGGTAAGAAGTTATGGCTCGCGTAAAGGACGATTACCGAAGTTTAACCGGACAAGAAAAAGCTGCTATTTTTATGCTGTCACTCGGTGAAGAGCATTCTGGCCGCTTGTTTGAAATGATGGACGATGAAGAAATCCGCGAAATGTCACAAATCATGGCATCACTGGGTTCTGTCAGTTCAACGGTCATTGAACGCCTTTTTGTAGAGTTTGCCGACCAGTTGTCTTCTGCTGGTTCCCTTGTCGGTACCTTTGACAGTACAGAACGCCTATTACGTCAAGCCTTGCCTAAAGACCGTGTCTCCAACATTATGGAAGAAATTCGTGGTCCGGCGGGTCGGACCATGTGGGATAAACTGGGCAACGTGCACGAAGCCGTTTTGGCCAACTACTTCAAAAACGAATATCCGCAAACCGTGGCCGTTGTTCTGTCCAAAATTAAACCGGACCATGCTGCACGTGTGTTGTCACTTTTGCCAGAAAACTACGCCATGGAAGTTATCATGCGTCTGTTGCGTATGGAAGCCGTGCAAAAAGAAGTGTTGGATGGTGTGGAAAAGACCCTGCGTTCAGAATTTATGTCTAACTTGGCACGCACACAACGTCGCGACAGCCACGAATTGATGGCCGATATCTTCAACAACTTGGACCGCAACACAGAAAACCGCTTCATTACGGCTTTGGAAGAACGCAACCGCGAGTCTGCAGAACGCATCAAAGCCCTTATGTTTACTTTCGACGATTTGGTCCGTGTCGACAGCGCTGGCATTCAGGTTCTCCTGCGCCAAGCCGAAAAAGACAAACTTTCTATGGCTCTCAAAGGTGGGTCGGAAGAAGTCCGGGATCTATTCTTCAAGAATATGTCCGAACGTGCTGCCAAGATGATGCGCGAAGATATGGAGGCCATGGGCCCTGTACGCTTGCGCGATGTGGACGAAGCCCAAGCAGAAATCGTCGTGGTCGCCAAACAATTGGCCGATGCCGGCGAAATCAATATTTCACAACCGGGCGAAGACGACGAGTTGGTGTTCTAATATGACCAGTATAAAAAGATATCTCTTCGAAGACAGATCATTCGATCCTGATTACGATCCGTACGATGAAAACTCGAGCGAATTTGAAGGTGATGAGAATGGCTATGAAGAGGATGATGTCGAAGAAGAAGTAGAAGAACCACCAGCCCCCACATTTAGTGAGGAAGAGGTCGCTTCTGCCCAACAAACTGCTTTTGACGAAGGCAAAGCCGCAGGTCTGCAAGAAGCACAAGACCTGTTTGAAAATATGATTGCAGGGGCTTTAACACAAATCTCACAGACCATACCTGTGGTTTTTGAAGAACATAGCAAGTCTCAGGAAGAGCACGAAGCCCATGCTTTGGCGATTGCAACAAGCGTGAGTAAAAAAATCATTCCGGCTTATGCTGAAAGCAACGGCTTAGATGAAATTATCAACGTCGTTTCGAAATGTCTGGAACCTTTGCGTTCAGAACCCCGCTTGATTGTAAAAGTGCATGAGACATTGCGCGAAGACGTACACGAAAAACTCGTAAAAGTCGCAGATCAGGTCGGCTTTGATGGGCGCGTTGTAGTCATGGCCCATGAAGAAATAATACCCGGTGATTGCCGCGTGGAATGGTCAGAAGGCGGCGCTGAAAGAAATATCGAAGACCTTTGGAAACAAATTGACAAAATTATAGAACGAAACTTGACGCAAGGTGCCAATCAGAGCGACACTCCACAAGAGAATGTCGCACAAGAGGTCCCTGCCCCCGGTCAAGATGGCGAAACGGCAGGATAAAGGAGACAGCTAAATGGCTGACGAAGAAACAAATTTGGAATTCAATAGCCTAGAGGGCCCTGATGGATCACAAGCCCCAGAAGCACAAATGGGCACTGGCGGTGGCTCTATGGGCGGCGGGGTGCAAGACCTCCCCACAAGTGCGCGTGAATTGGAAGCTGTTTACGATATCCCGGTACGTGTCAGTGCCGTTCTTGGTAAAGCGACCATGCCCGTTAGCGATTTATTGAAACTCGGCCGGGGTGCCGTGATCGAATTAGATCGAAAAGTTGGTGAAGCAATTGATATTTATGTTAATAATCGACTGGTTGCCCGTGGCGAAGTGGTTGTTGTTGAAGAACGCCTAGGTGTAACCATGACAGAGATCATCAAATCTGACCGGGGTTAAAGCACGAAATTATGTCTGAGGGCGAAGGAATTGGCGGTGATAAAACCAGCTTGGATGCCGCAACTGTCTTAGGGTTGATCGTAGCCTTTGCGCTTGTGACAGCGGCTATTATCTTGGGCGGATCACCTGACAGTTTCATCAACCCGCCATCCATCCTGATTGTGATTGGCGGCACCATCGGGGTCACAACGGCTTGTTTCTCCCTTGGGGAAATGATGCGCAGTTCTCAGCTAATCGTGAAAACCGTTTTATATAAAAATCAAGATGCCAGCACCGTTGCGGTTCAAACCATCCGTATTGCAGAAATTGCGCGCAAACAAGGGGTATTACAGCTTCAAGGCGTTCTGGACAGCATTAAGAAAGAAGAATTCTTCCACAAAGGCTTGGCCATGATTGTAGATGGCACGCCGGCCGATGAAGTTGAAAACATGATGATTGGGGAACTGGAAGCCATGGCAGGACGTCATGGTAAAGGTGTCAACATTTTGAAAAAAGCGGCCGAATTTGCCCCGGCCATGGGATTGATCGGAACTTTGATCGGTCTTGTACAAATGCTTGGTAATCTAGATGATCCGTCCACCATCGGCCCATCCATGGCTGTTGCTTTGTTAACCACCTTCTATGGTGCAGTTCTGTCAAATATGTTACTTATGCCATTGGCTGCAAAACTGGAGAGAAATTCTGATGAGGAACTCCTCGTCAAACAACTGTATATTCTGGCTACAGCATCTATCGGACGGCAGGAAAACCCCCGCCGTTTGGAAATGATGCTGAACAGTATTTTACCCCCGAACCGTCGCGTTCAATACTTCGATTAATGAGCCCATGTAAGAGGTTATGACTAAATGAAGATTTTGATTGTCGGAACACTGAATGGACAAGTCGGCGCTGCCAGCCAAATTGCTGTCAAGCGCGGTGCCAAAGTCATTCACACCGATGGCATCAATGAGGGACTGGATGCCTTGCGCCAAGGCCAAGGGATTGACCTTGTGCTGGTCGATATCCAGTTAGACATTGAAAGCTTCATTCAAAACCTGAATGCAGAACGTATTAACACACCAATTGTTGCCTGTGGTGTTGCAACGGATGCCCAAGCTGCCGTGCGTGCCATTCGCGCAGGCGCACAAGAATATCTGCCCCTCCCGCCCGATGCTGAATTGATTGGCGCCGTCTTAAGCGCAGTGGCAGAAGAAAGCCATGCCATGATCTATAACGATCCGATCATGGATGATGTGGTCAAGCTGGCCAAACAGATCGCCCCCAGTGATGCCTCTGTCTTGATCACAGGGCAAAGTGGGACGGGTAAAGAAATCATGGCGCGCTATATCCATCGCAATTCAAGACGCAAAGACGGCCCCTTTATTGCCGTTAACTGCGCTGCCATCCCGGAGAACTTGCTGGAATCAGAACTTTTCGGCCATGAAAAAGGCGCCTTTACCGGGGCAGTTGCACGTCGTATCGGTAAATTTGAAGAAGCCAACAACGGGACAATCCTGTTGGACGAGATTTCCGAAATGGACCCGCGTCTACAAGCCAAGATGCTGCGTATTTTACAAGAGCGTGAAATTGACCGTGTCGGAGGTAAAAAGCCTGTCCCCGTCAATGTCCGTGTTTTGGCAACCTCCAATCGCAATATGGAACTAGCTGTCGCACAAGGTGATTTTCGTGAAGATTTGTATTTCCGCTTAAACGTAGTGAACTTACAACTGCCATCATTAAAAGAACGCCCGAAAGACATTGCCGTTCTTGCCGGACACTTCATTAAAAAATATGCCAAAGCCAACGATATGGAAGAGCGCCCCTTAACGGAAAGCGCCAAAGCCAAAATCTTGCGTCACACTTGGCCCGGTAACGTACGCGAATTGGAAAACACCATGCACCGTGCCGTGCTGGTGGCTGGCCCGACAGAAATTTCTGACGATGCCATCATGATTACTGGCAGCCCCAGTGCCGACCAATCTGCGAATAACACAAACCCTGCGGGCGATTCCGGCGAATTTGTTGGACAAACCGTTGCCGATATGGAACGTAAACTGATCATTGCCACGCTGGATCATTGCCTTGGAAACCGCACCCATGCGGCCAATGTCTTGGGGATTTCAATCCGGACATTGCGCAATAAATTAAAACTCTACGGGGATGAAGGTTTCAATGTACCTGCCGCCGGTGGTAACCCATAACGTAAGGAAATAAAACGCTATGGCTGATCCAGTCAATCCCGGGCAAGCACAAGGCGGCGACCCCTTCGGAAACTTTCTACAGAAGGTAAAAGAAGCTTTAACCAAAGGTGATCTTGGTATGGCTGTCGGGATTTCGACCATTTTGGTTGTCCTGATTTTCCCCATGCCCAGTTGGCTCTTGGATATCTCACTGGCTTTTTCATTCACCTTCTCCGTCATGATTATGATGACGGTTATTTTCCTTGAAAAACCTTTGGAATTCAGCGCCTTTCCAACGGTCTTGCTGATTTCAACCATGGTTCGCTTGGCCTTGAACCTGGCCTCTACGCGGCTGATTCTAACCTATGGTCATGAAGGAACGGCGGCGGCCGGGGCGGTGATTCAGGCTTTTGGTGGCTTTATTATGGGTGGCAACTTTGTCATCGGTATTATTGTATTCACCATCCTTGTGATTGTGAACTTTATCGTAATCACCAAAGGTTCTGGCCGGATCGCTGAAGTCACAGCACGTTTTACCTTGGATGCCATGCCCGGTAAACAAATGGCGATTGACGCCGATTTATCAACAGGCTTGATTGATGAAGACCAAGCCAAAATCCGCCGCCAGGAACTTCAGGATGAAAGTACATTCTTCGGGGCCATGGATGGTGCATCAAAGTTTGTACGTGGGGATGCGATTGCAGGCATTCTGATTACTTTTATCAACGTCATCGGCGGCATTATCATTGGGGTTGTACAAAAAGACCTCGCCATGGCTGAAGCAGCAGACTCTTATACCCGTCTTACCGTCGGGGATGGTCTTGTATCTCAAATTCCAGCCCTGATCGTATCAACAGCTGCGGGTCTTTTGGTCACAAAAGCCGGTGTTACCGGAACAGCCGACAAAGCCATGATTGGCCAGTTTAGCGCCAACCCCAAAACCATGGGGGTCAGCTCGGTCATTCTGTTTGGTATGTCAACCATGCCCGGCATTCCCATGCTACCCTTTATGTTTTTAGGTCTCTTAACGGGTGGTGGTGCTTTTTATGCCTATCAGAAAAAAGAAAAAGAAACGGCAGAAAGACTGTTAAAAGAACAAACGGAATCTACAGCACCGCCTGCCCCATCAGAAGAACCGATTTCACAGACCATGAAGATCGACATGATGCGTCTGGAACTGGGTTATGGCTTGTTGTCTTTGGTAAACGTCGGGATGGAAGGCCAACGCCTGACTGACCAAATCAAAGCCTTAAGGCGTCAACTCGCCCAAGAGATGGGCTTTGTCATGCCCTCGGTTCGTATTCAGGATAATATGCAGCTTCCAGCCAATAATTACGTCATTAGGGTTAAAGAAATCGAAGCTGGACGTGGCGATTTACGACCAAATTCCTTAATGATCATGGATCCTCGCGGCGAAGAAATTTCCCTGCCCGGTGAAGCCACTAAAGAACCCACTTTTGGCCTGCCCGCCATGTGGGTAGATTCCAGCAATCGTGAAGAAGCCCTTTTCCGTGGCTACACTGTGGTTGAGCCCGGCACCGTCATCACCACCCATTTGACCGAATTGGTCAAAGACAATATGGCGGAACTACTGTCCTATACAGAAACACAAAAATTACTGGACGATCTGGACAAAGAACACCAGAAACTGGTCGGCGATATTATCCCAAACAGCATGAGCGTCGGCGGTGTTCAACGCGTTTTACAGAACCTGTTAACCGAACGTATTTCCATCCGCGACTTACCCACCATTTTAGAGGGTATTTCCGAAGCAACCGGTTATACGCGCAATATCAATATGATTACAGAACATGTACGCTCACGCTTGGGTCGACAAATCAGCGATATGCTGACCAACCACCAAGGTGTCTTGCAATTAATCACTTTGTCACCTGAATGGGAACAAGTCTTCCTTGAAGCATTGGTCGGCAGTGGAGATGAGCGTCAATTGTCTATGGCGCCCAGCAAGATGCAAGAATTTATCAATGCTGTGCGTCAAACATTTGAACGTCAAGCCATGATGGGTGAAACACCAGCCTTGCTGACCAGCCCGGCCATTCGCCCGTATGTACGATCCATTATTGAACGGTTCCGCCCGTCAACGGCTGTAATTTCGCAAAGTGAAGTGCATCCAAAAGCAAAAATCAAAACCCTTGGACAGATTTAATTCCAGAGCTTAGGTCAGGACCTATTAATCAAAAAGGCATACTATGTTTCAAAATCTAGCCCGCCCCACTGTTGACGCCATCATCGCCCTTATGGCGCAAGTCAATGCAGATGAACGTACCAACAAAATCGACCTGAGTGTCGGTATTTATAAAGATGACAAGGGCAATACGCCCGTGATGAAATCTGTGCGTGAAGCGGAAGACCGTCTACACACCAGCCAGGACACAAAAAAATATGTCGGCTTAACGGGCGACCCTCTTTTTAATCAAGAAATGACCAAGCTGGTCTTGGGGGATCAGCAGGACTTAAGCCTGACAGCATCCGCACAGGCGCCGGGCGGCAGTGGTGCCCTGCGTTTGCTATCAGAACTGATTTACGCTGCAAAGCCGGATGCCACAGTCTGGCTCAGTGATCCCACATGGCCAAATCATAATTCCCTCTTGGGCAGTGTCGGCTTGAATATCGAAATCTATCCCTATTTTAACTACGACACCCAGGAAGTCCGCTTTGATGAACTGTGCGCTGCCTTAAGCAAAGCCAAGAAAGACGATGTAGTCGTCTTGCATGGCTGTTGCCACAACCCGACAGGACGCGACATGTCCTTGGATCAATGGACAAAACTTGGCCAATTTATGTCTGAAAAAGGCCTCATCCCGCTTATTGATCTGGCCTATCTTGGTTTTGGTGATGGTCTTGAAGAAGATGTACAGGGTTTAAAAGCACTGATCAAACAAGTCCCGACATCTCTGTTAGCGGTTTCTTGTTCTAAAAACTTTGGCGTTTATCGTGATCGTGTGGGCTGTTCAATTGTCCTAACCGACTCAGTTGATATTGCCCAAACCTGCCAAGGCCATTTAGGAGCTATTGCACGACGCATTTATTCTATGCCACCGGATCATGGCGCAGCCGTTGTACGCACTATCCTTTGTGATGACGCATTAAAAAACATGTGGAAAGAAGAACTCAGCGAAATGCGCGAACGGGTCAACGGCTTACGTGCCGCCTTTGCCAAACAATTGCGAGACCTCACCGGAACAACCAAATGGGACTTCATCGCCAACCAACGCGGCATGTTTACCCTGTTGGGCCTAACGGACGAAGAAATCGCCAAACTGCGCAATGACCACGCCATTTATGTTGTCAAAGGTGGTCGCATCAATGTGGCAGGTCTCCAGCAAAGTGATATTGAAAATATATCCAAAGCCTTAATAGCTGTCACAAGCTAAATTTTTCTTATAAGATATTTCACAGACATAAAATCGCCGAAAAGCCATATTTTCCGGCGATTTTTTCTGTGTAATTCAGCCCTCTAACACGTAGACTTAAGCAAAATTAACCAAATAGATATCTTTACCTAACTGTTCAGTAACCATTTTCATATACATATAATACCCATGTTTGCGGCTATGACCAAATCAGCCCCGACCCCTAGCACGCGCAAAGGCGGAAACGTTTTTGCCGTCGCCTCTGGCAAGGGGGGTGTGGGCAAGACCTGGTTCGCAGTAACGCTATCTCATGCGTTGGCGGATCTGGGTCTTAAAACCTTATTGTTCGATGGCGATTTTGGCTTGGCCAATGTCGACATCCAGTTGGGCCTGATGCCCAAGTGTGACCTTTCCGGCGTTGTCGCAGGCACCTTGACACTTAATCAGGCAGCCCAGCCCTACGACGAAGGCGGCTTTGATATCATTGCTGGTCGTTCCGGTTCCAGTGCACTCAATCATATTCCGGCCAACCAAATTCAACATCTGGGCAATGACCTTGGGGTCTTAGCGGCTTCTTATGATCGGGTGGTGGTTGACTTAGGCGCCGGGCTTGAACGCCCGACACGCCAACTCACCAGTAAAGCCGGCACCTGTATTGTGGTGACAGCGGATGAGCCCACGGCCATGACAGATGCCTATGCCTTTATCAAAACCATGTCGAAAGAACGTCCTGGTCTTGATCTGCGCATCGTGGTCAATCAATGCGATTCCATCCGTGATGGCGAAAGAACTTACAACACCTTGCGCCGCGCATGTGAGGGTTTCTTGGGCATTTCCCCCCCTCTGACAGGTGTGATTCGCTGGGACAAGCGGGTTCGTGATACAATCAAGGCACAACGTCCTTTGTTAGAACATGCACCTACCTGTGCGGCTGCAAGGGATGTTATGGCAATTGCCAACACCCTGATAACCAGCTTTTAGGTCATTAAAAATGTCCACTGTTGCGCCACCACCCCCACCTTTGCCGCCCACAGCATTGGGTAGTGCTGCGCAATTGACCGTCACCGTCACCTCCGGCCAAGCAGCAATTCAGCTCTCCCAACAGGCTTTAGACAGCCTCATTAACGGCTTAATAAAAGCACCAACCACCCAAGGCCTGACGACGGTTCAAACCGATTTTGGTCCCATACAATTCAAGTCCCCCTTTGCTTTGCCCGCAGATGCGCAAGCGACCTTCAAGCTTGTTCAAACACAACCCAATGTACAAATTCAACTGACTCATATTAATGGTAAACCAATCCCCACCAATACACCGATCAATCGTGTTGCGACCCTTGCTAGCCAGTTTTCACAAGCTTCAACACCGGGCGGTGCGGCTGGTTTTGGCAATGCAGGCACACAAAACCAGTGGGCAGGTACAATATCTTCACCTGCAACAACCTTAAACTTGAATACTGCCAACGGTTTAAAGGCCTTTGTGCTCAACACACCTTCCCCAATAGGCAACGCACAACCGGGACTGGGCAACACCACGACATCAAATCCTCAGACAACACAATTGCAAACGTCCCAATCCGGACTTCAATCTTCCCCTGTCCCCTCCCAAAGTACCAAGCCCACACCTCTTATGGGACAAACCAGCACACAAACTGCAGGGGTGCCAACAACAAACACAGGTCATTTCCAACCAGGCAATCAACTAACCGTTCGCTTGCTGTCCGTTCAGCTCCCCGGACAGACTGTCACGACAACAGGAACCCCCTCGACACACAATGCGCAAAGCACCGTCATTATCCAAGGAACAGTACAAGGACAAACCCCAACACATCAGCCAATAATTAAACTGCCACAGGGCCTTATTGCACTTGATGTGGCAACAAAAATGCCTGAAGGAACCTCAGTAAAGCTGGAAGTTCTATCTTCAACAAAGCCGGCAACACCTGCCGCCATCCATACCACCCAACAACAAGGTGATATGCAAGCATTGACACAAAAATGGCCGGCCCTAGATGAAGCCTTAAAAACCTTACAGGATATAAACCCGGCCCTTGCAGACAGAATGTCACATATCATGATCCCTAAGCCAGATACCCGGCTTGCGATGAACATGATCTTTTTCCTGCGCGCATTGGGAGTAGGCAACTTCAAAAACTGGGCTGACACCAACAGCATGAAGATTTTGTCACGCATCAAACCCGGTTTGCTGAACCAACTTGAAGAAGAGTTCCAAAGCTTGAGTAAAAAGGCAAAACAACCCAATGCCACCGATTGGAAAATCGCCTATGTACCCATGCAAAATAATAACGAAATCAATCAAATCCGCATCGCCCAACGCGATCATCGCGACGACGGAAATGAAGGCAAAGAGGACCCCGGGGTCCGCTTTGTCATTGATATTGAACTCTCTCGCCTTGGTGAAATGCAACTTGACGGGCTGGCCAAAGAAAAGGCCAAAAACTTCGATTTGATCATCCGTACCAAAAGCGCGTTACCCGGCTTTATGAGAAAAACCATTCATGATATTTTTGAAAGCGGGATGAAATCAATCAATTTTAACGGTCATGTCAACTTCCGTGTCACCTCTCGTTTTGTAGAAATAGAAGGTGTCGACCTGACAAAAGAATTAAATTTAGGAATGTTGGTATAATTCATGGATATCTTTGCAAGACGCGCCCAACTTAAAACTTTGAACAACCCCAATAAAACCATTGATTACATCATCACTTTAGAAACATCTATATCGCAAACACCGATCACCCTTACCCTGCGCTACATCCCTGATAAAGTCATTTTAGACAGCCGTTGTTTTAACAGCTACATAACGGAAGTTGCCGCCCACCAGGAGGATCAACATATCGAAACCTTAGCCGCAACAATGGTTGAAGATTTCAACAACGAACTGGTGACCAAATGGGTGCAGGTTACCGCCTATGAAGACCTCGGCGACAGCAGCAAACATAATGTGGTCATTGAAGACAAACAACCGCGTTGGGATAACCCCCATTTACTGGCACGGCTGAGTAAAATTTAATGCTGATTTCTAATATTTATCTTTATGTTCGCGGCGATAAAGGTTCATCGCTATTTCGTCCATTTCGATATTTTCTTTGCGGTTACGTTCATCTTCTTCCCGCTTGAGACGGTTTTTTTCCGCTTCTTCATAGACTTTCAATTCCTGAAAAGCCTCGTTGACTTCTTCGCGCGCCATTTCGACTTCTTCTTCTTTGGCTTGAATGGCTTCAGTCAATTCATCACGGATCAACATGGCACGTTGATGAAACCGCCCATAGGCAAAAAGGGCCTGATCCGGGGCCTCACTGGCAATACGCTGTTCTTCAACCAATTGCGCAAACAGATCTTTCAACTTTTGTTCCAAGTCATGCAATTCACCATATAACACACCTAGAACACGGCGTTTTTCATCGACCCGATATTTATGAAGACGAATGAGATTGGCAAGGGTCTTACCCATCTTTTAATTAACCCTCTGGCCCTTGCAAACGTTCTTGCGGGACACCCAGTTTGCTGACATCCCCATCAAAGTCCTTATAGGCCAGGCCCAGCAATTGCGCCAAAGCCATATAACCTGTTTCTAAATCCATGGGTTCATCTTTGCGCTGTGACAAAAAAGCTTCAAGCGCAGGATTATAATACACCGCTTCATCAACTTTGGGGTCCGTGCCTTGACGATACGCCCCCAACCTGATCAATTCAGCCATATCTTCATAGGTCGACAACAATTGCCGCGCTTTAAAGACAAGGGCATTTTGTTCTTCATCATTACAAGCGGGCATGGTCCGTGACACACTGCGCAATAGATTAATCGCCGGATAACGCCCTCGTTCGGCAATGGCACGATCCAACACAATATGCCCATCTAAAATACCACGCACCGCATCCGAGATCGGTTCGTTATGGTCATCACCTTCCACAAGAACAGTAAACAAACCAGTGATGCTGCCTTGCCCTTCTGCCCCCGGCCCGGCCCGTTCCAGCAAACGCGGAAGTTCCGCAAAAACGGATGGTGTATAGCCTTTGGATGCAGGGGGTTCCCCCACAGATAAACTAATTTCTCGTTGAGCCATGGCAAACCGCGTCACACTATCCATCAGGCACAGAACATCTTTTTGCCTGTTGCGGAAATATTCTGCCACCGCCAAGGTCACATAAGCCGCTTGACGGCGCATCAATGGGGGTTCATCAGATGTCGCAACGACCACAACCGATTTGGCCAACCCTTCTTCACCCAGATCATCTTCAATAAATTCCCGGGCTTCACGTCCACGTTCCCCGATCAGACCAATAACGGCAATTTCAGCCTCGGTATGGCGCGCCATCATCGACAAGACCGTTGATTTCCCGACACCTGAACCTGCAAAAATCCCCATACGTTGGCCACGACAGCAGGTCAAAAACGTATTAATCGCACGTACACCCAAATCAATTTTGCCGCCAACGCGGGTGCGCGAATGCGCTGAAGGGGGCGTACTTTTAATCACATAAGGTTCCGGCCCAACAGGTAACGGGCCTTTGCCATCGACAGGTTCCCCCATAGCATTGATGACCCGCCCGGCCCAAGCATCACAGGGGAACAGAACAGGTTCGCGTTGTCCAACTTCTACGCGATCACCCATAGAAATACCATCCACCGCCCCAAAGGGCATAACAAGTGCGCGACCATCCCTGAAACTCACCACTTCACATGTCACCCAATCGCGGCGGCGTACCAGAATACGGCAATGATCCCCGATAGACAGCGCTCCTTGAACACCACCGACTTCAACCATCAACCCTTGCACAGCAGCGACCCGGCCAAAGACATTATACTCTGGCAGCTTGTCAACTTCTGCGATTACATTATTAACCAAAAGGGCCACACGCATGCTCCGATATAGAAGTAAGAAATTTTGGAACCTGTTTGTCAATATACTCCTTTTCTCAGAAATGACAAACCCCTTGACATGATTCAATAATTTTAGCGACTCGCGAGAAATCATAGACTTTTAACAAAAAAGTTGTTTTCAACGAATCGGAGTTATGGTAAAGGTTAACGAAAGGTTAATAAATCGTTAACGCCATTTTCGGGGATCGGCCATGCGTGCATTACTTGTTGAAGACAACCCAAGCGAAGCAAAAGCCATTGAATTGATGCTTAAGTCGGCCGGTATGGTCGTGGATGTCACCAACTATGGTGAAGAAGGCATCGAGATCGGCAAACTTTACGACTACGATATTATCATACTTGATTTGATGCTGCCAGACATTGACGGGTTTGAGGTTCTGCGTTCCTTGCGTAGTTCGCGCATTGAAACACCAATCCTTATTCTTTCCGGTCTGGACCAACCGCCGGAAAAAATCAAAGGCTTTGAAATCGGTGCAGATGACTACCTGACAAAACCCTACAATAAAGATGAATTGATCGCGCGCATCCACGCCATCGTTCGTCGTTCTAAAGGGCATGCACAATCCATCATCAAAACCGGTAAACTGGCGGTTAATCTGGATAATCAAACCGTGGAAAGTGACGGCAAACCCGTACATTTGACCAGTAAAGAGTACGGCATTCTTGAGCTGCTTTCTTTGCGTAAAGGATCAACCCTGACCAAAGAAATGTTCTTAAATCATCTTTATGGCGGTATGGATGAACCTGAACTCAAAATCATTGACGTCTTTGTCTGCAAACTGCGCAAGAAACTGACAAAAGCAACAGATGATAACTATATTCATACGGTATGGGGACGCGGTTATGTCCTGCGCGACCCGGATGCAGAAGAACAACCCGCTGCATAAATAAAAATACTGACTTTTCATAAAAAAAACCGACCTTTGATTGAGGTCGGTTTTTTGCTTATGGTTTTTTCACACCCGGTTTAGGTGGTAAAGGACGCGTTGTGCCCCCTGTTGCGCCCGGCGTTGCAGGTCTACCAACAGCAGGCCGGGGCGGTGGCGTTCCTGCCCCTAATGGTGCACGACCTTCTTGCATGTGTTTTGGTTTTTGAAATCCTGTTGGTCCTGTATTTGCAGCGCCTGCGGGTGCAGCAGCTGGCGTTGCCCCCCCTTCCCCAAGCGATGCTACCCCTGTTGTACGGGCATAAACGCCACGCAACCCTTGAACAGGTTTAAAAGCATCTGAAATACCAAGTACAGTTTCAGCCCCCCCAAGAAAGAGCACACTGTCATCTGTCATTTGCTGTGACATCTTGCCCAGAACTTCACCTTTGGTCTGTTGATCAAAATAGATCAACACATTACGACAGAACACCACATCAAATGTGCCAAGTGCTTTCATGTCTTCCAACAGGTTAAATTCTTTATATTGAACCATCCCGCGCAAAGCAGAATCAATTTGCCAAAGGTCGTCACGTTTTTTGAAATATTTCACCAAATGCTGAACCGGTAAACCACGTTGGACTTCAAACTGGGAATAAAGCCCCGCTTTGGCTTTATTCAGCATTTCATTTGAAATGTCCGTACCGATAATTTCATAACGCCAACCAGCCAGTTGGGCGGCAGCCTCTTTCAACACCATGGCAATGGAATAAGGTTCCTGCCCGCTAGAGGCAGCCGCACACCAAATACGGAAGGATTTTTTCTGGGCCCGGGTTTTTAACAAATTGGGCAATATTGTATCGCGGAAAATATCAAACGGCTTGATATCACGAAAGAAAAACGATTCATTCGTGGTCATCGCTTCGGTAATTTCGTTTGCCAACGCATTATCCATGCGTGAACGCAACGAAGCGACGAGCTCTTCCAAACCCTTCATACCGCGCTTTCTAGCCACTGGCATTAAGCGGCTTTCCAACAAATAGGCCTTATCTTGAGTAAGAACCAGACCTGATCTCTCTTTTACCAAAGTGGCGAGAAACTGAAAATCATCCGGCTTCATGATGCGCCTCCCGCAGCTGTTTTGACAACATAGGATGGAATATCATCCAATGGCAAAACAGCGCTGCAAATACCTGCTTGAGCCACGGCCCCCGGCATTCCCCAAACAACACTGCTTGCTTCGTCTTGTGCAATAAGATCACCGCCGTTTTCGACAACGACCTTCCCCCCTTTGAGCCCATCGGACCCCATTCCAGTTAAAATAACGGTCAAAACTTTACGCCCATATGCATCAACAACGCTGCGCAACATCGGATCAACCGCCGGACGACAGAAGTTTTCAGGCGGATCCTGATTCAGGCGAATAACTTTTTTTGTACCTTCGGTTTGTACCGTCATATGGTAATCTCCCGGCGCCAAATAAACCTGTCCGGGTTCAATCACAACACCATCAGATGCTTCCTGACACGTCCAGCCTGTCATGCGGTTAATGTGTTCTGCCAAAATCTTGGTAAAAGTGGCGGGCATATGTTGGGTGATCACAATCGGTTGCTTCACCTTGCCAAACATCCCTTTAAGCACTTTAAACAGCGCTTGCGGTCCCCCCGTAGAACTGCCAATCGCAACAATATCGGGGCGCTCTTTTAACGATGGAGTACGAAGAACAATCTCTTTAGATTTGGATGCCGCTGCGCTCCCCATTGCTGGACGCGGGGCAATTCCCCGAGGCTTCGATAATGTTGAGCTCGGCGCACCTTTTAATTTACGTCGGGCATCCCCATGGATACGAACCTTTTCCACCAATTCTTTGCCAAAATCTTGTCCACCGGACAATTCACGCGAAGAAGAAGGTTTCGGTATATAATCGACAGCACCAGCCTGTAACGCACGTAAACTGATATCAGCATTTCGCGCAGTCAAGGTTGACGCCATAATCACACGCACGGATTTGTCCGTCTGCATCATCAAGGGCAATGCGGTCAAACCGTCCATGACCGGCATTTCGATATCCAAGACGACAACTTCAATCTCATTTCTAGCCAAGCTGTCCACGGCCATCTTCCCGTTCCCAACAGAAGATACCACGGAAATATCTGACTCAGCCTCAAGCATCCGCGTAATTAATCCACGCACAACAGCAGAGTCATCAACAACCATGACTCGAATAGGATTTTCAGAACTACGTGTAGTGTTTACCGACATTATTTTTCCAACGAGATCCTTTTAACGGAACCTCTATTTATTATTACAACAAACCAACTTGAGAGAATTTAGCTTGAATGATTTCGCTATCAAACGGCTTCATAATATATTCGTTTGCGCCTGCTTCAATTGCTTCCTGAATATGCTCAATATCATTTTCAGTTGTGCAGAAAATAACAACGGGTTCATCCCCGCCTGGCAGTTTACGTAGTTCACGCAAATACTCAATTCCGCTCATGACTGGCATATTCCAATCCAATAAAACTGCCGTCGGCATGGCGCTGATACAAGCATCCAATGCTTGCTGCCCGTCGGCGGCTTCAATAGTCTCAAAACTCAATTCTTGAAGGATCTTCCGCGCCACCATACGAATGACTTTGGAATCATCTACGATCAAACATGATTTCATTATTTTTCAATTCCTCTTGGCTCAGATGCCTAGGCTTACCATCGCTTTAGTAGGCGACGGTTTGTACACTAACTAAGTTAATGCACAAGCCCGTCAAACTCAACAACCTTCGTATTCAAAACTTATTTTACGGCTAAAATCTCAACCAGAGATTTCAACAAGGCATCACGGTCAAATTTGGCACAATAATCATTGAAGCCGACTTCACGGCCACGTTCGAAATCTTGCTCTGTCGCATGTGAAGACATAGCAACCATGGGTGTATTCTGCCAACGTGTATCACTACGCACAGCTTCAGCAAATTCAAAACCATTCATTTCCGGCATTTCAATGTCACTGACGATGGCATCAAACACAATACCGGCAGAACGCAATTCCAAAGCCTTCTTGGCATTTTCCGCCGTTTTAACGCGGTAACCTGCAACAGACAGGATCGGTGTCAACAGATTACGGAAGAACGGGCTGTCATCAACCAACAAGACACGCGGTCCGCCGATTTTATCATCACCATACGCCGTAGCAGATTCCGCACGACCAAACCAATCCGGGAAAGCTTTGGTCAGGTAATAGCCCGCATCGATCAAATCGGTTGCTTTACCGCTGATCACTGCAGAACCCACAAAGCCGTCACGTTCAGAAGCCAATTCGATATTCAGATGATCTTCGACGATATCAACGATTTCATCAACC
>JABXIC010000152.1 GCA_013373265.1 Methylocystaceae bacterium
CATACATCATCACTGCGAGGCGGATTACCTCTGGAGAGGATTTAAAATATCTAAAATGCTTGTTCATCATGCAAGAATAGAATGAAACACCGCGATCTTCAATTTACTCTGACACTTCCTTTAAACGGTATCCCACCTTAAATTCGCTGCCGAACAGTCCAACACAAATGGGGACCACTTCTACAGTGCAGAGACGACGACAAAAAAAGCAGCTACAAGATTATCTCGTAGCTGCTTAAAAGTTTGTGTCAGTTTAGCTAAAGCTTAGACTACAATCTGGTCGAGGTCGCTAAACTCAACGACTTCGCCATTGTCTAGTTCGATCTGACCGCTTGCATCGCCATCAAAGACAAGTTCGGTTGAGCTTGAATTGTTGCTGTCGATGTTACCGTGATCCAGTGAGACCATCCCAGAAAGATTGGGATCAGACGCAGAGGTCATGGTCGCAGAACCGTCCGATTCAATATTGAACAACCAATCTCCATCCCCGCCGGCACTGCCGCGCAAGAAGAGCACGTCGTCACCCAGCCCGCCTTGAACGGACTGGACATCGCCCAAGTTGATGATGAATTGTTCATCACCCTCACCGCCGCTTAGGGTTACACCATTGGCTCCCCACATGACATCGGCCATCGCTGCATCAGAAAGGGTAGCCCCACCACCATCAATATTGGTTGTGGTATCAATACTTCCGGTTTTGCCACTTTCATCATAAGAGGTAATTTCGATTTCGCGCATACCGGCACTAAATTCACCTGTGGAATTGGTCAGAACAACCTTTTCAGCCAGCTCTGCATAAGTCGCATGATCCGCTGTACCCTGGAAGGACAGGGTTGATGTAGACCGATCATATGTCACCGTAATATCGGTTCCATTGACCACGATTGCACCGTTGGCATTCATGGATATATCCACACCATGCAGGCCCAGTGTATCCCCAAGAGAAGCCCCATTGATGATCTGGAAATCCATACCCGTCAAATCCGTACCATCCACATCGGAAATGTTGATTTGCAGCCCGGCATCGGTTGCATCAGGTACAACGGTCAAAGGATCAACAATCAAACCGGAAACCGCCTGATCCGCCACCGGGATAGAAATCACAGCTGCGTCATTAACCGCTTCAACATTGACATCCAAGGTTGCCATTGTGCTGTTTGTTTGACCATTTTCCAGAGATTGCGCTTCGATTTGAAGGTGGAATGAGCCGTTATAATTTTCCGGCGGAACGATTTTCAGATCAGAAATTTGTGTCTGATCAATAATCCATTGACCATTTACATCTGCACTGATTGTCGTCGCCCCGGAAACAAACACACTGCCTGCTGGTGCATTGGTAATAACCAGTTGCAGCGTTTCAGAACCGTCCGTGTCTGTCAGGCTGGCGTCAATATCCAGTGCAATACCACCGGATTGATCTTCACTGCCGACAGCCTGATACGCATCCAGCGCATCACTGAGATCATTGATCACCAGATTAACCGCATCGGGTACACCCGTCAGGCTCACATTAAAGCTTTCCACGAGACTGTTTGCAACACTGTCCCCATCAATTGTGGTGGCAACGGCTTTCATATCGTAGCTGCCAGTGGCATTGGCCGGACCCACAAAATGCACAACTGTGATTTGCGCTGCGGTAAAGTACCATGCGCCTGTATGGCCCCCCCCACTGACTGGAACCGGCTGATTATTGCCATCCAGAACAGGTTTGCCATTTCCGTCAATCTGGACTTCCACCCCGATTGTATTGCCGGCCCCATCCGTGAAGTGCGCACCGTCCGGTACATCGGAGATGGTAACAATCATGGTTTCGTCAGTATCCGACAAAGCCGCATTAATACTGAGTGCCACTTCCAGATCTTCCGAACCGAATGAGGCAACGGGATCAATATCTGGAGTATCGGCCACACCGGAAACGGAGACACTAAAGCTTTGCGTCGTTTCCGCAATGTCATCATTGGATTTTTCGATACTAAAGGTTTTCAGTTGCAAATTCATGGTGCCACTAAAGTTACGCGGCGGCAAAATGGTCACATTGGAAATATCGCCCGTTGCAGTATCGATATTGGCGTTTTTGATCGTCCATGTGCCATCCCCGTTATTGGACGCCCCGCTGACAACCGCCCCGTCCGGCACACCGGTCACCATCACCGTCATGCGTTCAGACGCGTAGGTTCCGATCACATCCGGGTTAAAGGCTTGAAGATCCAGATCAATCACACTGTCTTCTGCGCCGCTTACATTGGCTGCAGAAAGCTGCGCGGCATCTGCAACACCTTCGATACCAACAGAGATACTGCCCGTCACGGTTTTAGCCGCACCGGTTTGATCCTGAAACTCTGTTTCAAGTTGCAGATTGATTGTTCCATCAAAATTGGCGGGTGCTTCCAAGCTCAATCCTGTGATATCCACAGACGAATTGCCGTCAATGCTGCCGGTTGAGATGACGAAATCACCATCTCCGTTTGCTGTCAGTTCCACACCGTTTTGATACAGTTTGGCCCCTGTTGGCAGGTTGGAAATCTTGACTTGATCCACCGTCATGCCCTCGGACAAATCATCATCCAGTTGGGATAATGTCAGATCAAGCGGGATCAATCCGCCATCTTCCATAAGGTTCGCACCCGCAGCACCACCACCACTGAAGCTACCGCCGTCTGTCACCGGGGAAAGGTCAGCAAGAACAAAGTCATTCATTGTTACAGAAGATGTCACCCCGTTTGCATCAATACTGACAACCGTGACATCCATTTGAATTTCGCCAGCATAATCCGCAGGTGGTTTGATCGTCACATCACCGCGGTCATCATAAGGTACAACCCATGACCCATCGATTGGATTCAGATAGGCTCCGCTGATAGATGCCCCGTTGGGTAGATCGGTGATGATAATGGCAGCAGGTGTTCCACCTGCCTGATTGACCGTCATGGTCATGCCGGACAGGTTGAAGCTGACATCTTCATTGCCGGTGATGGAAGACGACACATCCGGTGCCACAGGTGCACCCCACGGGTCACTGTCCCAGTCACCGCCGCCACCGTTGCTTCCGTCAAAGGTGATATTGATATCAATCGGGTCCATGGTGTGACGATCCAGTCCACCATCCGGGTCGTTATCTACGACCACTGCACGCATTTGGATGGTTGCAGATCCGCTGTAAGGCGAAGTGATAGACAATGTGGATACATCAACGCTGGATGGCACAAACCATGTTCCATCCCCGATACTGAAACCATCGGACAGATTAACCCCATCAGGTACACCGCTGACCACGTAATAGGCACTTTCACTGCCGTCGGTATCGGCAAAGGCCACATTAACACCCAAAGCCAGCGTATCACCGGCATCACCGGACACATTTGCGTTTGCGCTAAAGGTGGATAACGGGTCTGCATCCGCGACAATTTTGACCGACCCATTGACCGTTCTTTGTGCGGTTGAACCATCAATATCGGTTGATGTCACCGTCATGCTAACTGGAATATTTGTGGACCAGTCCGCAGGGACCCCTTCCAGAACGACACCGCTTAACGTCCCGCTTTGTGCATCATAGCCTGCAGTGTTAGCGTCAACCGCAATCACCAGATCATCACCAGCCCCCAGACTATAGGTCTGACCATCATAGGTCAGTTGCAGATTTGTGCCACCCGGCAAACCACTATCATCCACATTGATGCGGATTTCCGTGATGGTTTCCGGGCTTTCCGTTGTTCTGTCGGACGGTGCTGCATTGATGTTCAAGTTGATACTTTGTGTATCTTCAATCACGCTTGCAGAAATTGATGCTGTGGGCTGATCAGCTTCGGCTTCAATAGCAAACTGAACGGTCCGTGTTACCGCATTCACATCCCCGTCATTTTCAGTGGAGATGAATTTGACGGTCATTTCCTTGGTACCGGCAAAGTTATTTGATGTAGTCACCCGTACATCGCCGATATGGTCGGCTTCTACCGCCCATTTACCATTGCCGATATATTTCAGGTAATCTTCATTACCCGATGTCATGGCGACATTGACGCCACTTGGAATATCAGAAATCACAATGGACAGGGTTTCAGAACCGTCCGTATTATCCTTGGAGGCATACTGAATGAAGTTCGGGTCGATAACCGTATCTTCATCTCCGTTGATCACAACCGTTCCTGAAGGAACTTGCGGGGCATCAGCCACGCCAATGACATTGACTTCAATAGCCGATGTAATTTCTTCAAAATCACCGTTGCTGGCTTCGGTTGAACGAACTCTCAGATCAATGGTGAAATCTTCGTTTGAATCTTCAGGCGGTCGAACGTGAAGGTCATCCCATTCGTTATTGGTGAAATACCAGTATGACCCATTTGCATCCGCAGAGATGCTGCCATCCGTTGCGACATTCACACGTTCACCAATGGGGTTTCCAGAACCGTCATAAAAGACCGAACCTTCCGGGATATCCCCCATCAAAACGCTTAAGCTTTCAGAACCGTCGCCGTCACTGCCCAGTGCTGGGCGGATATCAAGGGCAATGTCTGTATCTTCATTACCCACGGCATTTTTGGTAATGACAGAAGGCACATCGGCATCTGCATTCACTTTTACCGTGAAATCTTCGGTGGTGTAGGCCCAGCGTGTTTTGACCTGATTATTGGCTTCCAGTTCTTTGGAATAGACCCGATAGCGCAGGTCAATGCCATCTGTGTCATGGGTTTCTGCTGGTGGCTTAAGGACAACTTCATCAAGACGGTCTTCATTCAAAGTCCAGTAGGAACTGCCTTTGGATGCTGTTGAATAGGCCCCTTGATCATCCAGATAACCAACTTCCCAGTCATCGGGAACATCATAAAGGCGGTAGTTTTTAAGGGCTTCCGACCCGTCCGTATCAACCAATTGGGCGTCCAGCCCCAATTCGATATAGGTATCTTCTGTACCCGTTACCACACCATTGACATCAGCGGCACCCACATCAATTACCGGGGCATCCGCGATGGATTTAATGGTGATTGTCCCGTTTCCGGTAACCGTATTGGTTTCACCGGTGCGCGATTCAACAGTTGTAACAGTCAAGGTCAGGTCAATATCATCTGCATTATGCTGTTCGGGTAAGAACACCACGTTATCAAGTTGATATTCACCGGCTGTTCCGGTCGCTGTCAGATTGCTTATCGGGATGGACCAGCTATAGCTGCCATCCCCGTTATCGGTTGGTGTCAAGGTTGACCCACCGAGTTCAAGGTGACCCGCAATCATATCCGCATCGGATGAGGTAATAACCACATTGCCCGTAAAGGATTCAGAACCGTCAGTATCCACCAATCGGATCACCGGGGCATATTCAATACCACCGGCCTGATCTTCATTACCTGTTGCCGCAGCCGTAAAGCGAACGCCATCGACACTGGGGTTAATTTCAAGGGTGAGCGTTTCTGCCGAACTGATGGCTGTCCCGTCGCGGCTTAGACCAGACCCATCCAGCGCACTGTCATCTAGGTTTGCATCGTTTTCTGTTGAAATGGCCGTGATGTCGAAATGAATGGCATCTCCACCGGCTGAACTTGACCAGTTTTCCGCACCGCCCACATAAATTTTACCTGCAAAAAGATCAGCTGCCGAAACGGTCCAGTAACCTTCTGCCGGCAGGTCCACATATTCATCGGAAGAAATGGTGGCGTCGTCAGATATCGCAAGGCGCGTTCCGCCTTCTTGTGGAGAAATACGGAATGTCAGAGTTTCAGAGCCGTCATTACTTGTTGCCAAATCCGCAGAATTGGCTTCTGTTAAATCACCATCTACAGCGAACCCGCCCGCAAGGGATGTGCGCAGGTTGTACATGGTATCTTCTGTAATGAATTGCGTTTCAGAAACCACATCCACTGTCGGCATGTCAGCATCACCAAAGACCTGAACCTCAACTGTTTTGGATGCAGTAATCGTTTTCACAGCCACCTGATCGCCTGTTGAAGACTCTTCTGTCGTGACCTTAACAGTCAGTTGGAAATTGTCGTTACTGTCTTCGCCCATTTTAATTTGAAGGTCAGACAGTTCATTTTCAGTGAAAGAATAGGCCCCAGTTGGCTGACCAGACTCATCCAGAATGGCTGTTCCATGATTAAGCTGTGCATCTGTGGGAATACCTTCCAAAACAATGGAAGTAATGGTTTCAGACCCATCCGTATCCGTCAGGGAAACATCCACATCCAAATCAAACCACTGATCTTCAACGCCGACACCGGATGCTGTAATAGACGCTTTGTCGGCAACGGCCTTGACGACAACATCAACGGTGCTGACTATATCTGATGTATCCGGGGCAACCGGATCGGTGATCGGATTGTCCGATGCTGTTCCCGCATCCACATCTGTTGCAACTGCACGCAGTTGGAAGGAAATATCGGCTTCACTGTGCTTGTCTGTGCTCTGATCCCAGCGAATTTGGATGTTATCCAGATTGCCGGTTACTTCGTAACGACCATTGACCAATGGCACAGCATTTGGATTATCTGCATATCTGATATCCACACCGCTTGGCAGGTTTTCGATATAAACCGCCAGATTTTCCGTACCGTCCGCTGCATTGATATTGGCATCAAGGTCAAGAGTAATCCAGGCATCTTCGTTGCCTGAACCTGAACCGGAGACACTTGGATCTACAATGCCCACATCCACATGAACCGTTTCCGGTCCTGTAACGGCCTGATCGGAATTGTCGCTTTCCGTTGTCTGGCTGAAGACCCGGACATCAAAGTCATCACTGACGTTGGTGTCCTGACGCACTTGCAGACCGGCAATGTCGCCTTGATCCACAACCCAGGTTCCGGCAGGCAGGGTCGTGCCATCGGCCAACGTGACTGAGTTTGTCAGTTTGGTTCCTGCATTGAAGCTGACCCCGTCCGGCACATCCGCGATATAGACAGACAGGCTTTCAGACCCGTCCGCATCCACCAGCGCAGTGGTGATATCCATATCAATCCAGGTATTTTCCATGCCGGCGACATTATCTGCGGCCAAGGTTGGCGCATCGGCGACCGCATCGACAACGACATCCAGAGTGGTGTTAATTTCCGCATAATCGCCATTGGCGGACTCGGTAGAGCGAATGGTCAAATCCAGTGTGAAATCTACATCAGAATGTAACGGCGGTGTAATTGTCAGGTCTTGCCATTCGTTGTTGTCAAACGACCAGTGCGTCCCATTGGCATCGGGAACCAAACTTCCGTCCGATGCAATATTGACGCGTTCGCCAACGCTGTTACCGCTTGAATCTTTGAAGACCGCACCTTCTGGAACATCCGTAATCAGAACATTCAAGCTTTCTGATCCATCGCTATCCGTCAAGACAGGGCGGATATCCAGTGCTATGGCCGTATCTTCCGGCCCACGGGCATTTGTTACACTAATGGTCGGTGCATCTGCATCCGGTGTGATTTCAAGGGTCAGTGTCTTGGCTGCACTCATGGCAGTTCCGTCGCGGCTCAAACCCGTTCCATTTAGAGCACTGTCATCACGCGTGGCATCATCTTCCGTTGAAATGGTTTGAATATCGAAATGGATTGAATCTGCCCCATTGTCGCTGGACCAATCGGATGCCCCGCCAACATAAACTTTACCAGCAAAGATATCAGCAGCAGATACCGTCCAGTATCCTTCTGCAGGCAGGTCAATAAATTCGTCCGAGGATATTGCGGCATCATCAGAAATTGCAAGTCGTGTGCCTGCTTCCTGTGGCGTAATGCGGAAGGTCAAGCTCTCAGAGCCATCATCACTTGTTGTTTGATCCGCAGAGTTGGCTTCTGTCAAATCGCCATCGACGGCAAAGTTGCCCGCGATCTGGGAACGCAGGTTAAACATGGTATCTTCTAGGACAGTTTGCGTCGCTGAAACCACATCCACCGTCGGCATATCCGCATCACCAAACACCTGAACATCCAACGTTTTTGTTGCCGTGACGGTTTTGACAGCCACCTGATCCCCGCTGGCAGCTTCTTCTGTTGTCACCTTGATGGTCAGTTGGAAATCGTCATTACTGTCTTGAGCCAGTTTGACCTGTAATCCGCTTAACTCACTTTGCTGGAACGACCATGTCCCTGTTGGCTGACCACTGCCATCCAGAATTTGCGTACCTTTGTTCAGTTGTGCCCCGTCTGGCACCCCTTCAATCAGGATCGATGTGATAGATTCAGAACCGTCTGTATCCGTCAGGGACACCCCCACATCAAGATCAAACCATTGGTCTTCCACACCAACGGATTCAGCCGTAATTGCGGCCTGATCTGCCACAGCTTTGACGGTTACACTTACGGCACTGACGTTATCGGATGTATCAGGTGCAACTGTGTCTGTAATCGGGTTATCTGATGCAGTACCAGCATCCACATCCGTCACAACAGCACGCAGGTTAAACGCAATATCCTGATCACTGTGCAAATCGGAAGACGGGTCCCAACGGACTTCGATATTGTCAAGATTTCCGGTGACTTCATAACGACCGTTGACCTTGGTCAAAGCGTCTCCACTGTTAATATAGCGGATTTCAACATCAGTCGGTAAATCCTCAATATAAACAGACAGGCTTTCGCTACCATCCGCAGCGTTTACATTGGCATCCAGATCAAGCGTGATCCATGTGTCTTCATTCCCCGACCCCGTGCCGGAGACACTGGGGTCAACAATCCCCACGTCCACATGAACAGTTTCCGGTCCTGTAACAGCCTGATCGTTGTTTGCGCCTTCTGTTGTTTGACTATAAATGCGTACATCAAAGTCATCACTGACATTGGTATCCTGACGTATTTGCAGACCTGCAATATCGCCTTGATCCACAACCCAGGTTCCGGCAGGCAGGGTCGTGCCATCGGCCA
>JABXIC010000273.1 GCA_013373265.1 Methylocystaceae bacterium
CGCGATGTCTGGTTTGTGGTTGGGGTGCCTATCTTTTTTGCCAGCCAACTGGGTTGGAGCTTTGACCAAATCGGCCTCTTTATGGCGGCTTGGATCGTCGGCTACGGGATCATTCAGGCCTTCGTACCGCGCTTGACAAAAAATACAACCGATGCCCAAAGCGGGGCGAGGGCAGCGGCATTTTGGGGCTTTGCCCTGGCTGTCTTACCCGCCCTCATGGCAGGGGGATTGTATGTCCTTAAAGATCATGCGACCCTCATTCTGGTCGGTGGCCTGCTGGTCTTTGCATTGATCTTTGCCATCAACTCATCGCTCCATTCTTTTCTGATTGTAGCCTATAGCGATGCGGACAAAGTGTCGTTAAGTGTTGGGTTTTATTATATGGCCAATGCTATTGGGCGTTTGCTCGGCACCTTACTGTCAGGGTTGGTCTATCAACTGGCAGGTCTGGAAGCCTGCCTTGTCCTGTCTGCAATTATGGTGTTGATCGCAGCCACCAGCGTTTTGTTTTTAAAACCCAAAGAGGTGCTTACTTCATAGGAACATAACCGGCCTTGCGCATACAATCGGCCACCATTTCTTTTTGTTTTTTACCCACTTCATAAACGCGCATGGATTCTGAATATGTATCCAATCCTTGATCCGCCTGATAACTGGGATTCAGCCCAAGGTATCGATCAACAGAACGTTTGCATTTATTATAATCAGCCCCCCATTGTGAGGAAGGGATGGTCTTATGTTGCCAATAGCGTGGCGTGCTTTGCATACAACCTGCCAACAGGCTAAATGAGATCACCATAAACAAAGCACGCATACCCTTCTTTCCTCTTTCCATCGTTTAGCTCAACGTCACTTTAAAATCAGGCAGACCTGCGATAGAACAATCCATCACATCCCCTTTTTGAACCGCACCCACCCCGGCAGGTGTTCCGGTAAAGATAATGTCACCGGGCAACAATTCATCATAGCCATTCAAATGATCCATGACTTCTTTCACATTATAGATCATCTGGGCAAGGTCCCCATCTTGCTTCAGCACCCCATTGACCGACAATTGGATGGATCCTGTCATTAATTCCCCGGTTTGTTCAATGGGTGTGATTTGAGAGACAGCCGCCGCACCGCTAAAGTTTTTAGAGGTATCCCACGGCATACCCGTTTCTTTGGCCACCGCTTGTAAATCTCGTTTGGTAAAATCAATCCCGACACCATAGCCAAAAATTTTCGCATCTTCCCCCAAGGCCACAACCAGTTCGACTTCAAAATGCAAATCCGACGTGGCACGGGGGTAAGAGATGGTAACGGCATCACTGCCAGCCACAACCGCATGGGCTGATTTTGAAAAGAATTTTGGTTTAATCTTTTGTGGGTCCCCGCCCATTTCACGAATATGGTCCCCATAATTTTTTGCCACACAATGGACACGGCGGATTGGAAACGTTTCAGTTTGCCCAACAACAGGCAATGCCGGGTGAGACCAAAGGGGAAGAACATATGTCATGTAAAAAAACTCCAACGCTGGACAGAAAGCATGTGCGGTTATATGTTAGTGAACATAACATTTATTATCAAACCCTGACGAGAGGTTTTCGTTGTCCGATACAGCAAAGAAAAAGGCTCAAAACATCGGCCCCTTGAATGATCTGATGACTTATCATTTGCGTCGTGCGCAGGTGTCCTCTTTCAACAATTTTACTGCCGCTATGAGTGAAACCCAAATCACACCGGGGCAATTTGGCGTTATCACATTAATTTCAAGCAATCAGGGCCTGTCCCAATCCGCCGTTGCCCGCGCCTTGGGTGTTGAACGGTCCACCATGGTTGCGGTGATTGATGGGTTGGAAGAACGCGGCCTTGTGGTGCGCAAACCCTCTTTGACGGATCGTCGCTCCAACGCGCTGGAACTCAGCGAAAAAGGCAAACAGGTCTATGAACAAGCCCTAGAACTTGCCCATCAGGCTGATCAGAAAACAACAAGTGCGCTCAGTGCAGAAGAAACAATCCAGCTTGTGACACTGTTGCGTAAGCTCAACAGTGCCGCTGGCATTTAACGCGCAATCTCGTTCACCAAACCATACGCATACAGACTTGCCGGAACCGATTGAATACGGACATGGCGATGATACCCTGTACGGACCAAATTTTGCGTCAACAACAAGGTATCTTCTTCACCGTTGCAATTCATACGCACAAACTCCGTCATGGTTTGCGGCCCTTCACCAAAGCCGGAAAGCTTTTGATTCCAATCCATTTCAATAACAAGATTGGGTTCCGGTGCGCGGGAATTCTGCATCTCCGCGTCAGCATATCCGACAAGATCAATCTTGCCGCCACGCCAGCTGGCATATGCCATCGCCGCCAGACGGTCAGGCGCGCCCAGCCATTGGGTATAAACAGCGGTTGCCACCAGACGTTCATAAACTTCATCGTTGGGCAAGACCGGGCCAAAAAGAGCCGTATACCAACTGGGCGACGTAATAAAGACTTTAAAGGCCACAGCACGTTGGAAACGTTTGGCATTACGGTCCACCCGATGCAAACGCCGGATCAGCCACGCCGATTCGAGATAATCAAGATATTTACGCAAGGTATTTTTGGCGATCTTGGTTTCCCGGGTGAGTTCTTCAATACTGACTTCCAAGCCCGTGTTATAGGCCAACAAGGTGAAGAGGTCAGACAAACCTTTTAAATCATTGATGCCAAAAAAGGACGCCATGTCCTTATGCAACAATCTTTCAATCATGGCATCGCGCACAAACAAAGGCGACGGCGCACCTTCTGTCTTGCCCAAAACACTTTCAGGAAAACCACCATAGTTAATGTAATAGTTGAATTCCCGGTTCAAAGCGGGCAGGTTTCTTTGGTTAAAGGCCAGCTTGTGGTTTTTCGGGTCCCCCCCAAATAGCTCTTTTTCACGCCCTCTGAACTTTAAAAATTCTGCAAAACTGACCGGCGGTAACACTGCAACGTCATACCCCGGTTCACTTGTATTGACATCTTCCTGCAACGGAATACCCGCCGATAAAACAGAAACCAAACGAACGTTGGGAAAATCTTTTGCCACCGCAACCAATTCACTTTCCCAATCGGGCATATACTGCATTTCATCCAGAAAAGCATAAAGCGTTGATTTGGAGGCGGTTTCTTCATTACGCGCCACAAAAAGCTCTATGATCTGGCGCAAACCGGCTTGCCAATATGTGGGGGTCCCTAACGAAGCCAATAAAATGTGACGCGGAGAAACGCCGCTTTCAATCAAATGGGCAACCATCTGGCGCACCATTACCGTCTTACCGGTACGACGCGGCCCGACCAGAGCCACCGCACGACCCGGCGCCCCCTTTTCAACCTTATGGCAAAAGTCCTGAAAGTATATACGTCTTGGCGGTTGCTTGAACTTGGGCGGCGTCTGCTCCGACAATGCCCACCAAGGGTTGTCAAACAGCAATCGACTTTTGACCGCTTCTACCCCATAAGTTTGCATTGTATACCCCAAAATTATTGATCCCTTTGCCCTGATGATACGCAAGCTTTTGGTTAAGGGCAACCCATTGATCTTGATGAAATGCAGAAATATTATGCACGACTGTATTTTGACATAAACTTTTGATGTTCCTTAAGTAATTCTACATATCTCCAATAGTGATATGCTGCTGGGAAGAGCATCAGAAAGGCGCAAAAAGAAATAATAAGTCCAAAGGCAAATAAACCAAAGATATATTGATACCCTGCTGGAAAAATCACCAACATCAGCGGCATGACCATACCGAGAAAAAATTCTCCAGCCATAATCAGTGCGCAATAAATCAAAGACATCTTGTGATAATTCTTTTGTTCAACAATATGCTCTCTTTCAACAGTGGAAAGAATCAGTCTGAGGTTTTCATCTTTAGGTGATAAATTCATCTGTAAGCTCGATCACATACATCCATGCTTCCATAACAGTATAACTGTGATATGAAGAGTGGAGAGATTTTTTTTAAAGTAGATGCACATCATGGCAAATCATGACGCACATATGACCCTTGGCACAAAAGTCGGTTTCATTTTGGGTTGGCTGTTTTTTGGGCTGGCCTTCATGCTGGCGGCCGCCGAAAGCGCTGTGGGACGTCATTTCATTACATCGACCAATGATCTATTGCTGACACTCATTCCAAGCAAATGGATCATTTTAAAGCACAAACTGGCTTCCCCTCTTTTTAATATGGTTGCCATGCCGTTGTTACAATTACCCGGATGGTTATTGGCAGGACTGCCCGCAGGCGTATTACTTTGGCGTTGTCGCCCCCATCGTGAAGAGATGGATCCGAATTTACTAAATTCGCTAACCACTTTTGACCGATTGGCCGATCTGGCAGAAGAAGAAGGCGCGTTAAACGATGATCCCACCTTTAATGAATTTGACATGCGCGACTATGATGATGAAGTGCGTGAAGACTTAAAAACTGCAAAAGACTATATGGACAACTGGCACCCCCACGATAACGACACCTCTTTTGAGGAACCGCCAAAAGCATTGGGGCCAGAAGAAAAAATGCAACAAGCCCGTGATAACTTGTCGATTCCCTTCGATAAACTATCTTAATCCCCACAACATATTTAGGAGTTTAACATGTTTCGTATTTTGACAAGTGCCGTCATCCTTGCCGGTGTGACCCTGGGCCTTACTGCCTGTAACGATGATGAAAAAACAGAAACAAAGGCACCCGCTAAACAAGTCGAAAAAGCTGAACCCAAAAAAATGACCACTGAAACCAAAAAGGATGATATGGACATGACACCGGCTGAAGCATTGGACAACATGAAACGCGATGCTGGCAAAGTCGCTGATAAAGCTGTTGAAGCTTATGACGCAACCAAAGAAGCTGTTACCAAAGCCGTATCTGAATAGAGGTTAATCTTGGATCCTGTTGTTCGTGGCACCCTAATCGGTGCCGTCGCCCTCACAATGTGGTCGACACTTGGCATTTTAACCGTCTGGTCCGGCCCCATCCCGCCGTTTCAGTTGGTTGCTGTATCATTTTTTGTTGCTTTTCTGTGTGCCGTGATCAAATGGACCTATAAACGTGAATCTCCCTTTACCCACTTTTATCAACCCATAAAAGCATGGATTTTGGGAGTTTCTGGCTTATTTGGCTATCACTTCCTCTATTTCCTTGCCTTAAAATCTGCCCCGGCTGTTGAAACAAACCTCATCAACTATATCTGGCCCCTGCTGATTGTCTTTTTCTCTGCCTTTTTACCTGGAGAAAAACTCCGCTGGTATCATATGATCGGTACATTGGCCGGATTAGCCGGGACTGTTTTATTGGTCACAGGAGGGAAAGGTTTTACCTTTGAAAGCCAATATACACTGGGATACATGGCCGCTATTGGCTGTGGTATCACTTGGTCAACCTATTCAGTCCTCAGTCGACTGTTTGGTGGTGTCCCAACAGATGCCGTCGGCTGGTTTTGTCTGGCCGGATCCATTTTAGCAACAATTTGCCATCTCCTGTTTGAAACCACCGTATGGCCACAAGGCTGGGAATGGCTGGTCTTGCTGGCAATGGGATTAGGTCCGGCCGGGGGGGCTTTCTTCTTTTGGGATTTTGGAGTCAAACATGGCAACATTCGCGCCCTTGGGGCGGGGTCATATATGATTCCGCTATCTTCCACCCTTTTGCTGTTAATGATCGGTGAAGGGGCCTTAACATGGGTTATCGCGGCTGCCTGTATCCTGATTACCGGCGGTGCTATTTTGGCTTCTTCTGATTTTCTACGCAGAAAGAAAAAAGAACCACCCTCTGCCCCCATACCTGAAGTTTAAATGTATGAGTAGCAATTGCACTATTATGTTCTATCTTGACGTTTTAAAAACTAAAAAATATTTCGATTTGCGGGTTGATATTGGACAGAAAAGCCATTTGATGCTAATGACAAAATAAATTTGTAGTAAGAATATGCCAACAACAGCCCAACGCTGTCAGGAACACAAATGAGCGCTTCTCAATCTGTCGAAATTCTACTCGTCGAAGATGCCAAATTTTTTCGATCTGTGATTAAAAGTCAGATTGAAAAGCAACTGGGTTTTACAGTCACCTGTGCAGAAACCTATGCCGAAGCGGTCACCATCTTGGATGAACGCGCGGATGATTTCTTTCTCGCCTTATTGGATTTAAACCTGCCTGATGCCCCCAAAGGGGAAATCATCGATGTGGTCATTGAAAAATCAGTCCCTTCCATTGTGTTCTCTGGACAATTCAATGAGGAATTACGCGATCATTTGATGCAGCAAAACATCATTGATTATGTTGTCAAAGACAGCCCGGCCAGCATCGAATATGTGATTTCCACTGTTAAACGGCTCTATAACAATCAATCGGTCAAAGTGCTGTTGGCCGATGATTCCAAAACTGCGCGCTATCAAATGCGCAGCTTATTGGAACGCTATAAATTCAATGTCCTGGAGGCCACTGATGGGCTGGAAGCCTTAAAGCTGCTGGATGAAAATCCGGATGTTTTATTGGTCATCACCGACTATAATATGCCCAAGCTGGATGGTTTTGAGTTCACCAAAAAAATTCGGTCCCACTATTCCAAACGCCAACTCTGTATCATCGGTGTTTCGACCTATGGCAATCATGCGCTTTCTGCAAAATTCATTAAAGTGGGTGCCAACGACTTCATCACCAAACCTTTCTTGAATGAAGAGTTTTTCTGTCGCGTATCCCAGAACATTGAAATGCTGGAACATATCCGCGCGCTGGAAAGCTCCCTGATCACCGATTATCTGACAGGTTTGCGCAATCGACGTTATTTGTTTGAACGTGGTGAAGCGATGCTAGAAGAATGTCGCAATGAAGGTGGTTTTCTTATTGCAGCCATGCTTGACATCGACTTCTTTAAAAAGATCAATGACAGCTTCGGTCATGATGGTGGTGACGAAGCTTTAAAAGCCGTTTCAAACTACCTGCGCCATTATTTTAATGATATTGGGGTTGCTTCGCGTTTCGGTGGAGAAGAGTTTTGTATTTTGATTCATCAAGACCATACCGATGATATCGAAGATATCTTTGAAACCGTACGCCAAAACATTGAAAATCTTAATGTCTCTTATGGCAACCGCGCCCTTAGGGTAACACTCAGTATTGGTATCAGCTGGAGGAAAACAGCTGATCTGGAAACTCTCATCAACGCGGCTGACCAATGTCTCTACAAAGCAAAAGACAAGGGACGCAATCAAGTGGTCATTGACCAACTGTAAGACACCGCCCTTCTCTTTCCTGAACCAAAGAAAAAGCCCACCGCAATAGACACGGTGGGCTTTTTCTTTTTTTAATGAACTGCCTGTATTAAGAATGGATGGCCCATTTGCCAACCGCCATCGCGGCTTCTTTTACAGCTTCCGGCAAGCCCGGATGACCATGACAAGTGCGGGCAATATCTTCTGCCGCGCCACCAAATTCCATGGCTTGAACCACTTCCTGAATCAAATCACCCGCACTTGGGCCAATCAAATGCGCACCAAGAACGCGGTCTGTTTTGGCATCAGCCAGAATTTTAACAAAACCTTCGCTGTCGCCATTGGCCAATGCACGACCATTGGCTTGGAAAGGAAACTTACCGGATTTATATTCAATACCCGCTTCTTTCAAAGCTTCTTCAGATTTACCAACACTGGCAATTTCAGGATGGGTATAAACGATACCCGGAATAACGTCATAATTGACGTGGCCGGATTGACCCGCCAGCATTTCAGCAACCGCGACACCTTCTTCTTCAGCCTTATGCGCCAACATCATGCCACCAATAACGTCACCCACAGCAAAAATACCGGCAACGTTGGTTTGCAGGTCATGATCGACTTTAACAAAACCACGATCATCAAGTTCGACACCCACTTCAGCCAGACCAAGATTGTCTGAATATGGACGACGACCAATGGCAACCAGACACGCATCAAACTTCATCTCTTCGGCGTCCCCGCCTTTGGCAGGTTCCATGGTCAGGGTCACAGAGGATTTTGTTTTCTTCGCTGCTGTCACTTTGGTAGAGAGTTTAAATTCCATACCTTGTTTCTTAAACATGCGGTTTGCCGTTTTGCGCAGTTCACCATCCATACCGGGCAGGATTTGATCCATAAACTCGATCACAGTCACTTCAGAGCCCAAACGGCGCCAAACAGAACCAAGTTCCAAACCAATGACACCACCACCAATAACAGCCAGTTTTTTCGGTACTTTCGGCAATTCCATAGCACCCGTAGAAGACAACATGACTTTTTCATCAATTTCCAGGAACGGCAATGTCGCCACGTCCGAACCCGTTGCAATGACGATATTTTCAGCTTTCAAGGTTTCTTCACCGCCGTCATTTACCTGAACAGTTACTGTATCGGCTGCTGTGATTTTACCTTCGCCTGCAAGATATTTTACCTTGTTTTTCTTCATCAGGAATTCAACACCCTGAGTCAATTGTTTGACCACAGCGTCTTTACGTTCCAACATTTTGGCAAGGTCCAGCTTCGGCGTCACGTTAATGCCGTGATTTGCCATTTCATGAGCTGCCATTTCATAAAGATGTGTTGACTGCAACAGCGCTTTAGCCGGGATACAACCCACGTTCAGGCAGGTCCCGCCAAGGGCACCGCGTTTTTCAACGATGGCTGTCTTCAAACCCAATTGCGCCGCACGAATGGCACAGACGTAGCCCCCCGGGCCACCACCAACAACAACAACGTCAAACGTATCACTCATCTGATCAAATTCCTTTGAATGATCGCAAATCCATTTTTTTGAATTTGCGTTTAATAAAATCTATAAAAAAACGGAAGGCCACAGGGTGACCCTCCGTCTTAATATGTGTTCGCTTAGGCATCCAGCAAGATGCGTTGCGGGTCTTCAAGACATTCCTTGACGCGGACCAAGAAGCTCACCGCTTCACGACCATCAATGATACGGTGATCATAAGACAGGGCCAGATACATCATCGGACGGGCCTGAATGGAACCATCAGCCATAACCATCGGGCGCATTTGTGTTTTATGCATACCCAAGATCGCAGATTGCGGACGGTTCAGGATTGGTGCAGACAGGAGAGAGCCAAACACACCACCGTTGGAAATGGTGAACGTACCGCCCATCATTTCATCCATCGTCAAAGACCCTTCACGGGCACGTTTGCCGTAATTCAAGATGTCCGCTTCAATGCCAGCCAGTGATTTTTCATCACAATCGCGGACCACAGGTACAACCAGACCTGTTGGTGAACCAACCGCAATCCCCACATCATAGTGGTTTTTATAAACGATTTCGTCGCCATCGATCTCCGCATTAACGGCTGGCCATTCACGCAAAGCTGTCACGCAGGCTTTTGTAAAGATACCCATAAAGCCAAGCTTCACACCGTGTTTCTTTTCAAAGCTTTCTTTATATTGTTTGCGCATTTCCAAGACACCGGTCATGTCCACTTCATTCCAAGTGGTCAGGATCGCCGCCGTGTTTTGTGCTTCTTTTAAACGAGAGGCAATGACCTTACGCAGACGTGACATTTTAACACGTTCTTCACGCGGGCCTTCCGGACGCGGTGGGATCATGGCACCATTGGGTGTTGAAGAGGCTGGCGCAGATGTTGCGGCCGGGGCAGCCGCTTTCGGGGCCGGGGCTGCCGGGGCGGGAGCAGCTTTATCTTTTTCAGCCGCACCGCTTTCCATATAGGCCAAAACGTCGCCTTTGACCAAACGACCATCTTTACCCGTTGCCGGGATTTTAGCCGCATCCAGACCGTTTTCTTCCACCAGTTTACGTACAGCTGGTGACAGAGGCATAGAAGTATTTGCTGATTGTGACGCAGCAGGAGCTGATTTACTCTCTGCAGGCGCAGAAGTAGCAGAATCTGACGATTTGGAATCACCCGCCGTTGCGCCGACCGCGATACGACCGACAACGGTGCCCACTTCAACGTCCGTTTCTTCACTAGCGATGATCTCAACAAGAACACCTGCTGCCGGTGAAGGCAGTTCAGCCGTTACTTTATCGGTTTCCACTTCACACAGGGCTTCGTCAACCGCGACTTCATCACCGACTTTTTTCAGCCAGCTTGAAATTGTCCCTTCAGTCACCGATTCACCCATTGCCGGGATCACGATATCAACGGTTTCACCTGTGCCTTTAGAAGCTTCAGCTTTCGGAGCAGCCTCTGCTTTTTCTTCTTTTGCAGGTTTTTCTTTTGCAGAAGCCGGAGCAGCGGCTTCACCCGCTTCACCGACCATACAAAGAACGGCACCGACTTCTACGTCGCTGTCTTCACTTGCAACGATTTCGACCAGAGTGCCGGCAACCGGAGACGGAACTTCGACAGTAACTTTGTCGGTTTCCAACTCTACCAGCGGTTCATCCACGGCAACGGTGTCGCCGATATTTTTGAGCCACTTTGAGACCGTACCTTCAGATACGGACTCACCCAAAGCGGGAACAGTGATTTCTGTGGCCATTGGTTTCCTCACAAATTCTATAGTTTAGATGCAGCCATTTTGGTCTCACGAGCGAACGGTGTCGGCAAGCTTTCAAGCTTACCGGACAATGCTTCTTCGACCAGGAACTGTTGTTGGGCGACATGGACTTTATTCAAGCCCGTAGCCGGCGATGCGGAAGCACGACGACCGGAAAAGCCCGGGAAGCCGCCTTTAGTCTTCAACTCTTGACAGATGTACAGCAAGCGCGGGAAGACGAATGTCCAGTAGCCCATATTGGCAGGCTCTTCCTGGCACCAAACGACTTCTGCATTGGTGTATTTAGAAATCTCTTCCTTGATGGTTTCTTTCGGCCACGGGTAGAGTTGTTCCACACGAACGATGGCAACATCGTCGATTCCTTTGTCACGGCGTGTTTGCAGCAGGTCATAATAGACTTTACCTGTACAAAGAACGACGCGTTTGACTTTCTTGTCATCTGTCAAGTTGTCGATCTCACCGATCACACGTTTAAATGCGGACCCTGTGGTGAATTCAGACAAGGTGCTTTGGCACAATTTATGGCGCAACAAAGACTTCGGCGTAAAGATCACCAAAGGTTTGCGGAAATTACGACACATTTGACGACGCAAAGCATGAAAATAGTTTGCTGGTGTGGTCAAGTTACAAACCTGCCAATTATCTTCGGCACACAGCTGGAGATAACGTTCCGGACGTGCAGAGCTATGTTCCGGACCCTGACCTTCGTAGCCGTGCGGCAACAACATGGTCAAACCAGATAAACGCAACCACTTGCTTTCACCAGACGAAATGAATTGGTCAATGATCATCTGCGCCCCGTTGGAGAAATCACCAAACTGCGCTTCCCACATAACCAAAGCATTTGGTTCTGCCAATGAATAGCCATAGTCAAAGCCCAACACAGACAATTCAATCAACGGGCTGTCGATAACTTCAAAGTCACCTTGGCCTTCACGAATGTTGTTCAGCGGACGATAGCGTTCTTCATTTTCCTGATCCACAATCACACTGTGACGTTGGGAGAATGTCCCACGACCACAATCCTGACCAGACAGGCGAACTTTATGACCGTCAACCAGCAAAGTCCCGAAGGCCAATGCTTCTGCCGTCGCCCAATCGATACCTTCTCCGGTTTCGATCATTTTGGATTTGGCTTTCAGCTGACGCAGAACCTTTTTATTGACGCTAAAGTTTTCAGGCGCCGTTGAAATGGCTCTTCCCACTTCGTTAAGAAGTTCCGGTGTTGCGGATGTATCTTCATTGCGGTGTTCTTCTTCACCACGAGCATTGGCCATGCCTTCCCACTTACCTTCAAACCAATCGGCTTTGTTCGGCTTGTAAGAATCACCGGCTTCAAATTCTTCTTCTAGACGGGCACGGAAGCCGTCATAGATGTCCTGAACTTGTTGTTCCGTCAAAACCTTCTCAGCCACCAAACGCTGGGCGTAGAGTTCACGCGTCGTTGTTTGGTTTTTGATAACTTTATACATATGCGGGTTGGTGAACATCGGCTCATCAGACTCGTTATGGCCGTGACGGCGATAACAGAACATGTCGATAACAACGTCTTTACCAAATTCCTGACGGTACTCGGTTGCGATACGGGCCACATGGACCACCGCTTCCGGATCATCGCCATTGACGTGGAAAATCGGTGCCTGAACCATTTTCGCAACGTCAGACGGGTACTGGCTGGAACGCGAATAATGCGGTGACGTTGTAAAGCCGATCTGGTTGTTGACGATAATATGGATCGTCCCGCCTACGCGATAGCCGCGCAGGTTAGACATGGCATGACCTTCAGAGATAATCCCCTGACCGGAATAAGCTGCATCCCCATGCAACAGCAATGGCATAACCATGCGGCGATCCGTGTCACCCAACTGTTCTTGCTTGGCACGAACTTTACCATGCACAACCGGGTTCACCAGTTCAAGGTGAGACGGGTTGGCTGTCAGTGACAAGTGAACAGTATTGCCGTCAAACTCACGGTCCGCACTTGTTCCCAAGTGGTATTTCACGTCACCGGAACCTTCAACATCATCCGGGTTGGATGAATTGCCCTGAAATTCCGAGAAGAGCGCACGATAGGGCTTGTGCATCACATTGGTCAAAACGTTGAGGCGGCCACGATGCGGCATCCCTAAAACAACTTCTTTCAAACCAAGCTGTGCACCACGCTTGAGGATCTGTTCCATTGCAGGAATAAGTGATTCCCCGCCTTCAAGACCAAAGCGTTTAGTTCCGGTGTATTTTTTATCAAGGAACTGCTCAAAACCTTCTGCTTCGGTTAAGCGTTCCAGAATTGCCGTTTTACCTTTTGTGGTAAAATCAGATTGGTTTTCAGACGATTCAATGCGACGCTGGATCCAGGATTTTTCTTCCGGTTCCTGAATATGCATGAACTCGACACCAATGTGGCGGCAATACGTCGATTTAATTTTTTCGACAATTTCGCGTAAGGTGGCTGTTTCCAGACCCAGCACAAAATCAATAAAGATCGGGCGATCCATATCGGCATCCGTAAAGCCGTATGATTTCGGATCAAGCTCCGGATGATAATCCTTACCTTCGATACCCAGTGGATCAAAATGCGCAATCAGATGACCGCGTACACGATAAGAACGGATCAACATCAAAGCACGGATACTATCCAATGTCGCGGCACGAATGACATCGTCATCGGCCTTGCCATAAACGGCACCGGCTTGTGGTTGTGCATTGGCAACCGGTGCAGTGACAGCGCTGGCACCTATGTTAACAACACCATGGCTAGGCTTATTCCAACTCGGACCGCTCAAGTTCTGAAGTGCTTCCAGACCTTCTTCGCGTAATCCGGAAAAGAAGGACACCCAACTCTGATCAACAGAGGATGGATCCTTCATATAACGGGCATACAATTCCGCCAGATAGACAGTGTTGTTGCCATTGAGAACTGAATCAGAGGTATCGACCATATTTCTTACTTTTCCCTAGAGGAGTGCGGTTCACCTTTTCCATGCAAACCGCACTCTTTCTCCCAAAACTAGGATGGATGATTGCTCATCCGCCAATGATTAACCGAGAAGTTTAACCATTGTGCTACCGATAGAAGCCGGTGAATCAGCAACGGCGATGCCGGCAGATCTCATAGCTTCCATTTTCGCGTCCGCTGTACCTTGACCGCCGGAAATGATGGCACCAGCATGGCCCATGCGTTTGCCCGGAGGTGCAGTGACACCGGCGATAAAACCAACAACCGGTTTTTTGACTTTAGACTGCTTGAGGAATTCGCAAGCTTCTTCCTCAGCTGTACCGCCAATTTCACCAATCATAACGATAGATTCTGTTTCATCATCAGCAAGGAACATTTCCAGGCAATCGATGAAGTTTGTGCCGTTTACGGGGTCACCACCGATACCGATACAAGTCGATTGACCCATACCTGCTGCAGTTGTTTGTGCAACAGCTTCATATGTCAATGTACCAGAACGTGACACGATACCCACAGAACCGCGTTTGTGAATGTGACCCGGCATGATACC
>JABXIC010000164.1 GCA_013373265.1 Methylocystaceae bacterium
CATGAACGAAGACGGCACCATGGCGCGTTTGCCCGATCTGATTGATTATGCAAAGCGGCTGGATCTAAAAATCGCCACCATTGCAGACCTGATTGCGTATCGTCGCAAACATGACCGCATCGTTGAAAAGAAAGCCACAACAAAGCTCAACAGTATTTATGGCGGACAGTTTGATATGACCGTCTACACCAATAGCGTGGAATATGCTGAACATGTGGCTTTGGTCAAAGGTGACATCACGACAGATGAACCTGTTTTGGTGCGTATGCATGCGCTTAATGTTCTCGACGATGTGCTCGGTGATAATGAAGCCGGTAAAGAAAAAGAACTGCACAACGCCATGCGCCATGTGGCTGAAGTTGGCCGGGGCGTGATTGTGTTGCTACGTGAACCGCAACCATCTTCACTTTCTGAGCGTGTCCAAGACCATGCCAAAGGGCAAAAACCTTCGGGTCAATTGCGGGACTATGGGATTGGGGCTCAAATTCTTTTGGACTTAGGCATTCGTGAAATGGTCTTGCTCAGCAACTCCGAAAGGCGCAATATTGTCGGCTTGGAAGGCTATGGGCTTTCTATTGTTGACCAACAGCCCATTCCTGCATTGGAGAAAAAATAATGGACACCCCACGTATTTTTGTGGCTGAAGCCCGCTTTTATGACGATATCGCTGATCAACTTTTTGCTTCTGTTGAAACAGAGTTTCAAGATAAAGGTTACGTGCTACAACGCTTTCAAGTACCCGGTGTTTTTGAACTGGCACCGGCATTTGCTTATGCTGTGCGCGCCATGGAAATGGGGGCCATTGGGGGGCGCTATGCCGGGTTTATCAGTTTGGGCTGTGTGATACGCGGTGAAACGACCCATTATGACGTTGTGGTCAACGAAACCTCCCGTGCCTTGATGGACCTGTCCGTAAAACATTGCCTTGCCCATGGTTTTGGCATGATTACCTGTGAAAACCGTGAACAAGCCTTGGTGCGCGCTGATCGTGATCAAAAAGACGTCGGCGGTAAAGCTGCACGTGCCTGTTTAGATATGATGCGCCTCAAACAAGACCTTCACCTGATGCCAAGATAATCGAAAATGAGCGATAAATTGAAAAAAAATAAATCCTTAAAACGAAGCTCTGCACGACTTGCAGCTGTTCAGGCCCTTTATGAAGTGGATATATCCGACAGCAATGTGGATGATGTCTTAATCGACTATTTGAAAACACGCTGGGACACCCCGCATGAAGAAGGCGATGAAGACCGCGCCACCAGCCCATTGGCAGCACCGGATCAACAATTGTTCACCGACCTGCTGCGTGGCGTCGCAAAACGTCGTGAAGAACTGGAAGGCATGTTGGCAGGGGCTTTATCTCAGGAATGGACGGTCGATCGTTTAGAAGCCATTGTGCGCATTATTCTAACATGTGGCATCTATGAACTTTACATTCGCACAGATGTTCCCCCGCGTGTTGTCATCACCCAATATGTCGATGTGGCCCATGCCTTTTTTGAAGGTCCCGAACCCGGTTTTGTAAACGGCGTTTTGGACCGCTTGGCAAAAACATTGCGTGCAGACGAACTACAGAAAGGTTAAGCCTTGAGCAAAACCTTAGGCGAATTTGAACAAATCGCACAGCTTATGGCTCCTTTGGCTGAAAAAGCTAAGGGAGCTTTTGCTTTAAAAGACGATGGGGCTGTTTTTTCCCATAGGATCGATCAGGAAATTGTCGTCACCACGGATACACTGATTGCCGGCGTTCATTTTTTTGCCACAGACGACCCATTTGATATTGCCGTCAAACTGTTAGCCGTCAATCTGTCTGATCTGGCCGCAATGGGGGCGTGTCCTTTACATTACACCCTCAATGCCAGCTACCCTCAAAACATCACCAATGACTGGATAAGCACATTTGCCAAAGGGCTTGCTCACATGCAAGAACGTTTTGGCATCTCATTACTTGGGGGCGACACCACAAAAACGCCCGGTCCTTTGACCCTGTCTCTCAGCGCTTTTGGCCTTGTTAAAAAGAGCACGGCTTTGCGCAGAAACGGGGCAGGGGAAGGGGACCTCATTTGCGTCAGTGGCACCATCGGTGATGGGGCGCTCGGTTTAAAAGTCGCCAAAGGTGACCTTGAAGATACAAGCGGTTATCTGCTATCGCGCTACCTGCGCCCATCCCCGCGCATTGCATTGGGGCAAAGCCTTATCGGGCTTGCAACGGCTTGCATGGATATTTCTGATGGATTGCTTGGTGATTTCAACCATTTGGGCTGTGGCGGTATCATCCATATGGATAAAATCCCACTTTCTGCACAAGCCCGGCAGATATTAGATAAGGATTCTGAACAAATTTTCACCATTTTAAACGGTGGTGATGATTATGAATTGCTGTTCTGTATTGATGAAAAAAGCCGACCTGTCCTTGAAGATATCGCCCATGCATGTGAAACTGATATTGCTGTAATCGGCAGAATCACTAAAGATTCAGACCTTAGCCTGCTTCAACCAGATGGAACAACCATGAGCACTATTCCATCTGGATACCGCCATTTCTAAAGTCTCACGTTGCAATCGTTTCTCAGCCCAACGATAATAGTCCTTCACTCTTGAGGACTTAGGCAAAATAATGAAAAAAGCTATTCTCTTTCTGGTCTTGTTAATCGTTGTCGTCGGCGCCGCTGTCGGCACGCTCTATTTTTTAAAGCTCGGCCCTTTCGAAGAGGCCAAACCTGTTGAAAAAACAGCAGAAGAGCTGGAATTCGAGAAAGAAGATAGTTTTTCCGCCATTCCCATCAAACCCTTTACAATACCAATGTTTCAAGGCGAACGCATTGCCGGCAGCATTCAGGTACAGTTTGAACTGGAAGTTCCAAAAGGGCAGGAAGAAGCTGTAAATTCACAAATGGTTCGGTTGGAAGACGCTTACTTGCGTGATCTCTATGTTTTCATGCCCAGACTGCTACGCAATAAAGAAAAGCTGGATATCATCGCCTTAAAACGTCGTCTTATGCGTGTGACCGAAAAAATAATCGGACCGGATATCGTAGACGATATCCTGATCCAATCCGTTGCCGATACACCCGGTTAAAACTATTCTTTATTGAAACGACCCAGGTTCCCGAAAATTTGTTCAAAGAAAGTGATTTCGTTACCTGCTGTCGGTGTTTTACGATCAACAAACACAATGTCACGATTTTGCTGATTGTCACGCACATCTACATTTTGAACCATACCTGTTTTATCAAATGTGATCTGAACAACTTTACGATCAAGGATTTTTGGCTCTAAAAAAGCGTAATATTCAACCCGTTCACTGATATAATACCAAGATTCGCCACCGAATGTTGAAAATGTCGACGGTGTACCCAATATCTCTGCCACATCGCGGGCATGGACTTCACCGGGGATAATTTCAGCCAGGCGTTCTTCTGAGGGCAGGTTGCCACGCGTTGCAAACTGGGACGTACACGCCCCAAGCATCAAGACAGCGCCTAAAGCCAGAGCGAGAGATAATTTTGATATTGAACGAACCATAATAGACATCTTATATGAACAAACCTGATTTTCACTTTGATAAGGGCACCTACAATATCTTATAAAGCCCGATGATCAAGTTTTATTGGAGACTTCCCCCTCGTGATTTTTTCTAAACTGTTTAAAAACAAACCCGCCTTCACCGAAGAGGTACAGGCCATATACGTTGCCATCGTCAATCAATCACGACAAGAAGAGTTCTATTTAAACTTTGAAGTCGCCGATACGGTTGAAGGTCGCTTTGACATGATCCTGCTGCATGCCTTTGTTGTGATGCGTAAACTCAAGACTGCCGGCGATAAAACCGCGAACTTTGCTCAAGCCGTCTACGACTTGATGTTTGCAGATATGGATCAGAATTTACGTGAAATGGGCGTTGGTGATATGGGACTGGCCAAACGCGTCCCAAAAATGGCAGAAGCCTTTTACGGACGCATAGAAGCTTATGAAGCCGGATTGATGGCCTATGATAATGACGCAACCTTAAAAGCTGCGCTTGATCGCAATTTATACAGAAAGACCATTGCCAGCGACGAATCGCTTTCCGCTATGGCACAATATCTGCGTCAGGAAGCAAAAAATCTGGAAGGTCAAGATATTGACGCCTTGCTCAGCGGCAACATTACCTTTGGCAATCCCCCCTCAAGGAAGACAGACGATGCATGAAAAAGATTTCAACGTTCCTTTTCAGATCGACAAACTTGGCCCCAACCCAAAACGGATTCATTTGAACGCCGATGAAGACGAACGCGAAGCTTTATGCGCGCGTTTTGACCTGCAATCGATGGAATATTTTAAAGGCGAAGCGATGCTAAAGCGCTTGTCCGGCAAAAAAATCGAATGTCACTATCAAATGCAGGCCAAAATAACACAACAGTGTGTTGTCACGTTCAAACCCATCGTTTCTGAGTTGAGCCTTGACTTTCAGCGTATCTATGACGGTTCTTTAAAACATAAAACTGAAGAAAAAGAGATAGAAATTCACATAGATGACACAGAGGAGCTTGATCCCATCATAGATGGTGTGATAGACCTCGGCTCGGCTGTGAGCGAGGAGCTCGGATTAGAGATTGATCCATTTCCCCGTGCCGATGGTACCGACTATACCGATTTCGGGGTCGGGCCGGAAATCACGGAAGAAGAGGTGCAATCCAGCACCCCCTTTGCCGCACTGGCCGAGTTGAAAAATAAATTATGACGAAAAGGTCACAATTGGCTTGCCCTATGTGACACATTCGTTTAAATAACCGCCTCCCTCAATTTCGGGCTTATTAAAAGAGTACAGAATCATGGCTGTTCCTAAGAAGAAAGTTTCTACATCTCGTCGCAACATGCGTCGTTCACATGACTCCTTAAAAGCGTCTGTGTATAACGAATGTCCAAACTGCGGCGAATTGAAGCGTCCACACCACGTTTGTTCAGAATGCGGCTATTACGATGGTCGTGAGGTTACCGACGTCGAAGCCGTTTAATTTACGTCTTCCGAAAGGTTATCCTCTGTGTCAAACGAAATGACGCTTGCCATTGACGCCATGGGTGGTGATGACGCCCCCAATATGGTTGTTGAAGGCTTAAGCATCTGCAAAGCAAAGCTCCCTGGTACTCGTTACCTATTAGTAGGTGATGAGCGCCAGTTGGAGCCTTTGTTGCTTCAGCATCCTTCAGTGCGCGATATTTGCACCGTTCTGCATACTGACGAAGTTGTCACCAATGACGACAAGCCGGCTGTAGCACTGCGCAATCGTCGCAACTCGTCCATGCGGCTGGCCATCAACGCCGTCAAAAGTGGCGAGGCTGCGGGCATTGTTTCTGCAGGCAACACCGGTGCCTTGATGGCAATGGCAAAGTTTGCCTTGCGCACACTGCCCGGTATCGACCGTCCGGCCATTGCAACCTATCTGCCTAACAAAACAGGCGGTAGCGTGATGTTGGATTTGGGTGCCAATGTGGAATGCGACGCAGACAACCTGACGCAATTTGCCGTCATGGGTGAAGTTTACGCACGTCACGTCATTGGATTGAAAAAACCCAAAGTCGGCATCCTCAACATCGGGGAAGAAGACCTGAAGGGCAATGATTCCGTCAAGCAGGCCCATACGATTTTACGCAATACCAATCTGGACATTGATTTCTACGGCTTTGTAGAAGGCGATGATATTGGCAAAGGGACGGTTGATGTCATTGTCACCGATGGTTTTACAGGCAACGTTGCGCTGAAGACAATTGAAGGCACCGCCCAATTGCTTGGCTTCTTCTTAAGAGATGCGCTAACCAGCAGCTTTTTGGGCAAACTTGGCGCCGTCATTGCCAAACCCGCCCTCATGAATTTCAAGAAAAAAATGGACCCTCGGCGATATAATGGCGCTATGTTCTTGGGTTTGAATGGAATTTGCGTTAAAAGCCATGGTGGAACAGACGCGTTGGGGTTTGCGAATGCGGTTAATGTTGCTCATGATCTTGTTTATCATGGCTTCAACGACCTCATTAGAGAAGACCTTGAGCGTCTTATGGATGCGCATACTAGCGACGACTCTTTATAAGGTGGCAGCTTAATGGCCTTACGTTCAAGAATTCTCGGTTGTGGGTCTTATCTCCCCGAAAACATTGTGACCAACGAAGAACTCGCAAAAACAGTTGATACATCCGATGAATGGATTGTTGCGCGTACAGGCATCAAACAACGCCATATCGCCAATGAAGGCGAACTGACCTCGGATTTGGCACGTAAAGCGGCCCTGAAAGCCATTGAACATGCCGGCATTGACGTTCAGGACATCGACCTGATCATTATGGGCACCACCACTCCCGACAACACATTTCCGTCAACAGCGACAAAAATTCAGGCACAACTGGGCTTGACCCACGGTTTTGCCATGGATGTACAGGCCGTCTGTTCCGGTTTTATGTTTGCTTTGGCAACGGCTGATAATTTTTTAAAAGCCGGGCAGGGGAAAACCGCTCTGGTTATTGGCGCAGAAACATTCAGCCGTTTGCTGGATTGGGAAGATCGCACCACTTGCGTTTTATTTGGGGATGGCGCCGGTGCCGTTATCTTGCGCGCTGAAGAATCTGATGGCGAATCAGCAGGCATCCTTTCCACCCATTTACACTCCGATGGACAGCATCAGGATATATTGATGGTTGATGGAGGCCCCTCCAGTACACAATCTACAGGACATGTACGCATGGCGGGCAAAGAAGTTTTTCGTCATGCCGTTGTTAATCTGGCCGAGGTCGTCAAAGAAGCCTTGGAAGACAACAACTTGACTGCCGAAGACATCGATTGGATCGTCCCGCACCAAGCCAACAAACGCATTTTGGACGGCACTGCAAAAAAACTCAAAGTCAGCACAGATAAAGTCATTGTCACGGTTGATCAGCATGCAAACACCTCTGCAGCTTCTATCCCGCTGGCCCTTGATGCTGCAGTGCGAGATGGTCGGATCAAGCGCGGTGATTTGTTGATTCTGGAGGCTATGGGCGGCGGTCTGACCTGGGGGTCAGCCCTTATCCGTTGGTAGTTTTAGCCTGATTTCACAGAACAGGCCAAACCTTTGATATTGACGGATTAATCCTTCTCAGGTACCGTTACTTACTATCTCTTCAATTCGATTGTGAGGATTGCCGAATGAGTGAAAAAACCATTACCCGTGCCCAATTGACCGAGGCCGTTTATCAGGAAGTTGGTTTGTCCCGAAATGAATCGGCTGACCTTTTGGAATCCGTTTTAGACATGATTGCTGACACTTTAGCAAACGATGAAACCGTCAAAATCTCTTCTTTTGGCAGTTTTTCCGTGCGCAAAAAAGGTGAACGTATCGGCCGTAACCCCAAAACCGGGGAAGAAGTGCCCATCCTACCGCGTAAAGTACTTGTTTTCCGCCCCTCACAGGTTCTCAAAGCCCGTATCAACGAAAACAACTAAACCCGTTTAGAAGTATCTGCACATGACCAAATCGGACGACGCTTTTCGCACCATCAGCGAGGTCGCAAGTGAACTCGGTCTCGCCACGCATGTCTTGCGCTTTTGGGAAAGCAA
>JABXIC010000145.1 GCA_013373265.1 Methylocystaceae bacterium
AAGAACTTTGTGCCAACCTGGCCCAGCAACCAACTTATGGTCTTGGCTTGATCAAACGTGCCCTGAACGCAGCCCCGACCAACACCATGGACCAACAACTGGATCTGGAGCGTGACTTGCAAAAGCTGGCTGGTTTCAGCGATGATTACAAAGAAGGCGTCAGTGCCTTTTTAGAAAAACGCAAACCGAATTTCACAGGTAAATAAATGTCAGCTCTTTCCCCCACAGATACAATTGCCGTGATCGGTGCCGGTACCATGGGTGCCGGCATCGCCCAAGTTGCTGCCAAAGCCGAACATCCGGTTTTGCTGTTTGATGCCATGGCAGGTGCCGCCCAAAGCGGTAAAGACAAAACCGCCCAAGGCTTGGACCGATTGGTTGAAAAAGGCAAAATGACCCGTGACGATGTAGACGCCCTGTTGGCACGCATCACGGTCGTTGAAACGCTCAACGATTTGGCCCCGGCAAAACTGGTTGTCGAAGCCATCATTGAAAATCTTGAAATCAAGCAAGATGTTTTTGGGCAACTGGAAGATATTTGTGGTGCTGATACCATTCTTGCTTCTAATACGTCATCAATATCATTAACTGCGATTGGTGCAAAACTTAAAGATTCCAGCCGTTTAGTTGGGATGCACTTTTTCAACCCGGCACCTATCATGAAATTGGTTGAGGTAATCTCAGGCCTGACAACTTCAAATGAAGTTGCACGTTGCGTTTACGAAACGTCCCGTGCATGGGGTAAAAAACCTGTTCATGCCAAATCCACACCGGGCTTTATCGTAAACCGTGTCGCGCGCCCGTTTTATGCCGAAGCCTTGCGCGTGGTTGAAGAAGGCGGGGCCGATGTGGCCACCCTTGATGATCTGGTTAAACAATCCGGTGGCTTCCGTATGGGGCCGTTTGAATTGATGGACCTGATCGGCCATGACGTTAATTATGCGGTAACCACAACCGTCTGGTCAGCCTTTTATCATGACCCGCGTTTCATCCCGTCTCTAGTTCAAAAGGAACTGGTTGATGGCGGGTTGCTGGGGCGTAAATCCGGTCGCGGTTTTTATGACTATGATAAAAACGCCGATAAGCCGAGCCCACAAATCGCAGCTCCCGGACTTAAACCTTCCAAGATCATTATTGAAGGCGATATGGGTCCCGCAGAAAGTCTGGTTCAACGCATGATTGATGCGGGCCTTGATGTGACGCGCTTAGATGAAGACAACAGTGTGGTGGATCGTATCATCGTCGGCCATACCCATCTGATGCTGACCCCCGGTATGTTGGCAACAGAACTGGAAGCTTCCCTACCGTGGGAAGAAGAAAACGAAGCCCTTGTCCTGTTTGACCTGTCCATCGACTTTGCCACCACCAAACGCATCGCCATTGCCCCCAGTGCAACAGCTGATGATGAACATGTCGCTGAGGCTTGCGGGTTGTTCCAGGCCCTTGGCATCGATGTCAGCGTCATGGATGACATCCCCGGCCTGATCAATGCCCGCACGATCGCCATGATCATTAATGAGGCAGCCGATACAGTTTATAAACAGGTCTGCAGCATTACTGATGTGGATCTTGCCATGCAAAATGGTGTGAACTACCCCAAAGGGCCGTTGGCCTGGGCCGATGAGATCGGACCGGATTATATCTCTGCCGTCATCGAAAACCTGGGTCGCACCTATGGGGAAGACCGTTACCGCATCAGTCCGCTGCTGCGTCGTAAAGTCAATGCGGGGGCTTATTTTCATGACTGATCAATCTCAAAAATTTGCTCAGGCTGCCTTGGATATCATGTACCCCAATGATCAAATGGCACAGGCCATGGGCATTGAAATCACAGACATCGCCCAAGGCTATGCCAAAGGGACCATGACGGTACGCAAAGATATGCTCAATGGCTATGCCATGACCCATGGCGGGGCGACTTTTGCCTTGGCCGATACACTGTTTGCCTATGCCTGCAACACCTATAACAAACGCACGGTGGCCTCAGGCTGCGACATTACCTATAGCGGACCAAGCTTTGAAGGTGATGTGCTGACCGCAGAAGCCAAAGAAACCATCCGCATGGGCCGTTCCGGCATCTATGATATCACCATAACAAAACAAGACGGCAGCGTTGTTGCGCTTTTTCGCGGACGCTCCCGAACAATAGCAGGGGAATTGATACCAAATGACTGAAGCCTATATCATTGATGCCATCCGCACACCGATTGGACGTTATGCAGGTGGTTTATCCAAAGTCCGCGCTGATGACCTTGGTGCCATCCCCATGAAAGCCCTGATGGAACGCAACCCCAATGTCAATTGGTCCGATGTGGACGATGTCATTTACGGCTGTGCCAATCAAGCCGGTGAAGACAACCGCAATGTAGCACGCATGTCTGCCCTGTTGGCTGGTCTGCCGACCACCGTACCCGGTACCACGGTCAACCGTTTGTGCGGGTCTGGCATGGATGCGGTCGGTTTGGCGGCACGTTCTATCAAAGCAGGTGATTGCGATATCATGATTGCCGGTGGTGTGGAAAGCATGTCACGCGCCCCCTTTGTTATGCCCAAAGCAGAAAGTGGTTTTTCACGCGCCAATGCGGTTTATGACACCACCATCGGCTGGCGTTTCGTCAACAAATTGATGGAAAAACAATACGGCATTGATTCCATGCCTGAAACGGCGGAAAACGTCGCTGAAGATTTTAATATCTCGCGCGAAGATCAAGACGCCTTTGCCTTACGCTCTCAGCAGAAAACCAAAGTCGCCCAAGAAAATGGTCGTTTGGCACAAGAAATCGTCCCTGTTATCATCCCTCAACGCAAAGGGCACCCGATCATTGTTGATACAGATGAACACCCCCGTGGAGACACCACCCTTGAAACTTTAGCCGGATTACGCGCTCCGTTTCGAGAAGGTGGCAGTGTCACCGCCGGTAATGCCTCGGGTGTGAATGACGGGGCGTGTGCGCTTCTTCTCGCATCAAGCAACACGAATCTTAAAGCCCGGGCGCGCGTTGTTGCCATGGCAAGTGCGGGGGTTGAACCACGCATCATGGGCATTGGCCCTGCCCCGGCCTCACAAAAAGTACTGGCAAAGGCTGGTCTGAGCTTAAAAGACATGGATGTGATCGAGCTCAATGAAGCTTTTGCTTCACAAGGGTTGGCAGTCTTGCGTGAACTGGGATTGAAAGATGATGACCCGCGCGTGAACCCCAACGGCGGTGCTATTGCCCTGGGTCACCCTTTGGGGATGAGCGGTGCCCGCTTAATCACCACAGCACTCTATGAATTGGAAAAAACAGGCGGCCAATTTGCCCTTTGCACCATGTGTATTGGCGTAGGTCAAGGCATCGCCACCATAATTGAACGACTATAAAAAAATATAAATACAGGGAAGTCTGGGAGGACTAAATAATATGCAAACAACTGACGTGCCCTTATTGGGCGAACTCGATCCTATAGAAAAGGCGAGCATGGATGAATTGCGCAGCCTGCAATTCAAACGCATGAAATGGTCGTTAGACCACGCTTATAACAATGTTTCTTACTATCGTGCAAAATGTATGGATGCACAGGTACACCCGGATGATCTGAAGCATCTGGATGATTTGGCAAAATTCCCCTTCACCACCAAAGAAGATTTGCGCAAAGCCTACCCGTTTGACACCTTTGCCGTACCGATGGAAGAAGTTGTACGCGTTCATGCCTCCAGCGGCACCACAGGCAAACCGACCGTTGTGGGGTATACCCGCCAAGACTTGAAAGTCTGGGCCGGTGTGGTTGCCCGTTCCTTGCGCGCTGCTGGTGTCAACCATCATGACCGGGTGCATGTTGCATATGGTTATGGCCTGTTTACAGGTGGACTGGGCGCCCATTACGGGGCAGAAGAACTGGGCTGTACAGTTATTCCCATGTCCGGTGGTCAAACGGAAAAGCAAGTCCAGTTGATGCGTGACTTCGACCCCGATGTCATCATGGTCACCCCGTCTTACATGTTGGTTTTAGCTGACGAGATGGAACGCCAAGGTCTTGACCCGCGTGAAATCAAACTGCGGTGCGGTATTTTCGGGGCAGAACCCTGGACCAACAAAATGCGCGATGAGATGGAATCTCGCTTGGGGATCGACTGTCTGGATATCTATGGATTGTCCGAAGTCATCGGCCCCGGCGTTGCGCAGGAATGTCTCGAAACAAAAGACGGTCCCACCATCTGGGAAGATCATTTCTATCCTGAAATCATCGATACTGAGTTCAATCCGGTTGAAGATGGAACCATGGGCGAAATGGTCTTTACCTCATTGACCAAAGAAGCCATGCCGGTCATTCGTTATCGTACCAAAGATTTGACCCGCCTGTTGCCCGGTACGGCGCGCACCATGCGTCGTTTCGACAAGATCACCGGACGATCTGATGATATGATGATCATTCGCGGCGTCAATGTCTTCCCCAGCCAGATCGAAGAACAAGTCTTGCGCGATGAACGCCTCAGCCCGCACTATCACCTGGTGCTGAGCCGTGACGGCCATCTGGATAAACTGGCAGTGCAGGTTGAACGTCGTGAAGCTGGTCAATCCAAGGATGACGATATCAAAAAGAACCTTGCTCATCACATCAAGTCCTATATCGGGATTTCAACTAAAATTGAAGTTCTGGAACCCGGTGCCATACCGCGTTCCCAAGGGAAAGCCGTCCGTGTCACCGACAATCGACCTAAAGAATAAACGGATCCCCCTGAAAAACACCTCCACCCTGTTGGAGGTGTTTTTTTGTCTGCTTTGAAAACGGCTGAATAGAGACGAAAGGTATGGCATACCTCATTTAGATAAAGTCATATTTTTTATATGGATATTTTTTTATGACAGGCTTAGCTTGGCCCAAGTACAAGAAAGATATACTTGAAAAACAAAGCCTGCTTGCAATGATTCATTTAACACGCAATTTTTCTATTTTAAGTGCTGTCACCATTATAACGGTCACAACTTTTCTCGGCTATAATCACTTTCGCGATGAAGAAACCGTTTTACATGAACAGTTTGCAGAAAACAGCACTATTTTGGCCCGATCCATCACCAATACAATTTGGCCGATCTATAGCCACCTTATTGAACCTGTAAAAGCGGCCCCACAGCCCCCTTCAAGAGATGATTTGGATATTATATCCCTTCATAACACACTTAAGAATCTAGTGACCGGCCTGCCAATTCTAAAAATAAAAATATATGATAAAAATGGATTAACCGTTTATTCCACCCAATTCGCTGAAAATGAAAAAGACCATAACAAAGAGATATTAACCCATGTTCAAAAGACTAAAAACGTTCGCAGCAGCATATCTTTTGAAGAAAATTTCAAAAGTTATAACGGTATAAAAAAGAATATCCACTTTGTAGAGACTTACGTCCCCGTTCTTAATGCCAATAATGTTCTGGTCGGTATTTTAGAACTCTATACAGATATTACAGACCAGCGCCTGGCAATTGAGCAACATACTTTTCAAATTCTATTTTATTTAATCTGTGCCATGTTCATCCTGTATCTGGCTTTATTGGTTATTGTGCGTAAAGCTGAAAAGACTCTCAAAACACAACAACAAGACCTAAAAGCACAAATACTGAAACAAAAATCAGCGGAACTTGACCTTATTCTTGCTAAAGATCAAGCCGAAGCCGCCAGTAAAGCTAAATCTACTTTTTTATCCAGTATGTCCCATGAATTAAGAACTCCACTGAATGGCATTCTGGGTTTTGCACAAATGCTGGAGATGAACCGTTCAAAAAATCTGGATGAACGCGAAGAAACTTGGGTCAAACAAATCATGCAAGCAGGTCGTCATCTGTTAAATCTAATTGATGATGTGTTGGATTTATCCAGAATTGAAAGCGGTACCATTTCTAATCATCCCGAAAGCGTCGACCCTTACGCCCTTTATCTGGACTGTAAGGGAATTTTACAAAATGAAGCCGATAAACGCGGGATCACCCTGACAGACGCCATTACCTCTCAACAACCGGTTTATGTAGATCGAAGCAAGCTTAAACAGATTTTCCTGAACTTGATTGGCAATGCAATAAAATATGGTAGAGAAAATGGAAAAGTTATCTTTGGCAGTGAAAACAGCCATGACGACTGTGTCACACTATATGTAGAAGATGACGGCATCGGTATTCCCGCAAAAGAAATTGACCAAATCTTCCAGCCTTTCTACCGCAGCCACCATGTCATCAATGTCATTGAAGGCACTGGGATCGGCCTATCTGTCGTACAAAAACATCTTGAACAAATGAATGGAAGTATTTCGGTTGAAAGTGAAGTCGGCAAAGGCACACGCTTTACCCTCACCATCCCCAAACAAGGGCAGAATGTGGCAACCGAAAAACCTACCGATTATGTGATTTAAGTCCGGATATATCGCTTCAAATTTTAAAGACAACCTTTGATGAAAAAAAACCGGATACTTCAACAAAGTATCCGGTTAAAAATTGCTGCCTTGGAAGGCTCACGTCAATTGGACAGCAAAAATATTATTTCCGACGTCCACCCAAACCGATGGGTGCCGGCGCTAAAAAGGTGATATCGGATAAAAGCTTACGAAACTTATTCTTAGGAGTATCCCCAAAAACGGGATCTTCATTCTGGTTAAACGCCTCGTCAATCGGCGCCCAATCTTCAGGCGTCAAAACACGTTCAGCCAACGGAATGATGACATTGTCTTCCAGTTTCATATGCTCACGATGGGCTTGCAGATAATCTTTCAGCGCATCAATGACTTTTTCGACCTGACCCGGATGCTTGTCCTTCATCGCCTGAAAATGAATTTCAAGTTTCTTGCGATGCTCCACACCCTTTTGATGTTGTTCCTGCAATTGCATAATGACATCGTTTGATTCAGATGTTTTTTTCAACAAAGCCGGAAAGAGGTATTGATCCTCTTTAGGGTGATGCATGGTATCAAGAAATTCTTCGATATAATTCATGATCTTTTCAAAAAGCTCATAATCCACATCATCAGCGGTCAAACGGCCCGCTTCCAAATCCAACACCAGTTGATTGAGAACATGCAAAACCGTATTCAGGCTCAGGTGTTCCCGCTTCATTATATTAATTGCTTTGGTCATGGTCTTATCCATAAAAGTTAGTCAACCTCTTCCAAGGCTTTCCACATGTCCACATCGCGTTCAGCCGTCCAGATCCGAGGATGGTCCAGACCGCCAGCTTCGTCATACGCGCGGGTCACATCAAAAGGGAGACAGTGATCAAAAATCACCCAGTCACCAAATTTTGGTTTCAGGGCAGCGTAAGTATCTTTGTAAATCTGACCCAGTTCCTTGCCTTCTTCACGGCCCTTTTTAACAGCGCCATACATAGATTGCAGAAAGTCCTGAGTTTCAGTTAAAGCACGTTCGCACATGTCCGGCGTCATCAACGCCGCACCACGACCGGGCACAAGTTTTTGCGGTTTCAAATCGCGCAATACATCCAGCGTTTTTGGCCAGTCTTCAAGATGGGCATCCCCTGTGTAAGGTGTTGCACCAAATTCAACCAGATCACCTGAGAATAAGACGCCATCATCAGGCAACCATGCAATGGTGTCACCGGCTGTGTGCCCACGACCAGCATGGATGATTTCCACACGGCGTTTCCCCATGAAAATGGTCATCTTGCCTTCAAAAACCATCGTCGGCCACGTCAAACCGGGGACGGATTCAACATCGTTAAACAAGCGCGGGAAACGACCGACTTCAGATTTATAGTCATGTTCGCCACGTTCCACGATTAAGTCATAGGTAGGCTTAGATGCGATGATTTGTTCCGCATTATAAGCCGAAGCCCCAAGCACACGCACCGCGTGATAGTGTGACATCAACACATATTTAATCGGTAAGTCTGTCACTTCACGAATACGACGAATGACATCTTGTGCCATGGTCGGTGTGGCTTGTGTATCGATAACCATAACACCGTCATCACCAATGATAATGCCTGTGTTGGGGTCACCTTCTGCGGTATAGGCATACAGGCCTTCACCGAGTTTTTCGAAGGAGACTTGTTTTTCGTCCAAGTCTGCTGCAGATGCAAAGTTTTTAGTCATGATGATTTTTCCATTCAGTTATATACCAAGATAAGCGGCTTTTACCGTCTCATCATTCAGCAGCTTTTCACCGCTGCCTGTGAGTGAAATCTTGCCGGTTTCCATAACGTAACCACGGTCTGCTACCCTAAGGGCCGCCGTTGCGTTTTGTTCGACAAGAAAGATGGTCACTCCCTGTTCTTTAAGTTCTTCAATGATTGAAAAGATTTCCATCACCAGTACAGGTGACAGCCCCATTGAGGGTTCGTCCAGCAACAACAAGCGTGGCCGCGACATCAACGCGCGCGCCATGGCCAACATTTGTTGCTGCCCCCCGGATAAAGTCCCGGCAGGTAGATTTCGTTTTTCTTTCAGAATGGGAAAACGGCCATACATCTGTTCCAGATCTGCCGAAATTTCCCCTTTGTCTGATTTGGTGTAAGCACCCAAACGGATGTTGTCTTCAACCGATAAAGCGGTAAAGACTTGACGGCCTTCCGGCACTTGAGCGATATCCAGACGAACACGTTTTTCTGCGACCATGGACGTAATGTCCTGACCTTCAAAACTCACCTTGCCGCCACTGGCTTCTTGCAAGCCCGAAATGGTGCGCAACAGCGTTGTTTTACCCGCACCATTACCGCCGACCAAGGCAACAAGTTCACCTTCATTTACTTCAACATCAACGCCGTGCAAAGCTTGGATACGTCCATAATGGCTGGTCAGATTTTCAATTTTTAACATGTGATCAGCCCCCCAGATACGCTGCGATAACATCCGGATTATTGCGCACTTCAAGCGCCGTCCCTTCTGTCAGTTTACGGCCGTAATCCAGCACCAGAATATGATCTGAAATTTCCATAACCATTTTCATGTCATGTTCGACCAAAACAACCGTGATGCCTCTTTCAGCGACCTTCTTGATAACTTCATCAATCTCGCGGCTTTCTGCCGGGTTGAGGCCCGCAGCCGGTTCATCCAACAAAAGAATCTTTGGTTTTGAGGCCAAGGCACGGGCGATTTCCAACCGTTTTAACGCGCCATAAGGCATGGAATCCGTATCCGTATCGGCATATTTTTTGAGACCCACAAAATCCAACAGTTCCATGCAAGTTTCGCGACAGTACTGATCCCCTTTTTTAATTTGTGGCAAACCAAAGAAAGAGGCGAGAAAACCACGGTTCAGGTGTAAATGCGCCCCAACCATGACATTTTCAATCGCTGTCATATTAAAGAAAATCTGCAAGTTCTGGAAAGTACGCGACATACCGCGTGCAGCCAGTTCATAGGGTTTAAACCCCGTCACCCCTTCATCATCAAACAAGATCGATCCCGTGGTCGGTGTATAGACACCGGTAATCAAGTTAAACAAAGTGGTTTTACCCGCCCCGTTCGGCCCGATGATCGAATGGATGGTCCCTGAATTAATCTCGAAAGACAAATTATCAATGGCCTTCACACCGCCAAATACAATGGAGAGATCGTTGACTTTAAGCAGGCTCATGATTTGTCCCCCTTCTTAAAGAAAGCGGTAATGGTCGGCACCAGTCCTTTGGGCAAATAAATCATTGTCAACATCAGGATCAAACCAAAGACAAGATGTTCATAGTCATGCAGGAAGGTCAGAAACTGTGGCAATGTGGTTAAGATCGCCGCGCCAACAACCGCACCGAAGGTGGAGGCCATACCGCCAAACACCACCATCACCACCAATTCGATGGAATGGAAAAAACCTGCAATATCCGGTGTGACAAAGTTTGAATAATAAACCCCGAGGCTACCGACAACGCTTGCAAATACCGCTGACACAACGAAGATCATAACTTTAAAGCGTGTGGTATCAACGCCCACCACTTCGGCGGCAACTTCAGAACCATGCACCGCGCGCAAGGCACGCCCAATAGGTGAATGAATAAGGTTCAAAGAAGCCCAGACACTAAAGATCAACAACGCACCGATGATCCAATACCAATGAATTTGTTTGGTCACAAAAGACAAACCATCCACATACATCCCATCCGGACCACCTGTAAATTGGTCTTCTGTATTGATCACAATGGAAATGATGATCCCCATCCCCAAAGTTGCCATGGCAAGGTAATGCCCCTTTAACTTCAGGATCGGTCGGGCAATAACAAAGGCCAAGACGCCCGTAAAGATGGCTGCAATGACCATCGCCAACAGCGGGTCCCATCCTTGGCCCATGCTTAAAATCGCACTGCCATACGCTCCCAGCCCGACAAAAGCGCCATGACCGAGGCTGATTTGGCCGCCATAGCCGATCAACAAGTTCAAGCCGATACAAACAATGGCGTTAAAGAAAATAAGAATAGCAATTTCCATCTGGAAGGCGTTGCTTAAAAAAGCCGGTAAAATGGCGATGATCGCACAAAGAACCAGAATGCCGCCGGTGCGCGGTGACTTCAATTTTTCCATTACACACGCTCCGTCCCTGTTTTACCGAACAGGCCGCTCGGCTTAAAGAACAGAACCAGCAAAATCAGAACAAAAGCGATGGCATCTTTATATTCAGAGATCAGATACCCTGCGCCCATGGCTTCAGCAATACCGACGATCAGACCGCCGGCAACCGCGCCCATGCCGTTACCTAATCCACCAAGGATAGCTGCACAGAACCCTTTAAGTCCCAACATGATCCCGGCTTCAAAATTCGTTAATGTGATGGGTGACACCAAGATACCGGCAATCGCGCCCAAGGCAGCGGAAAGACCGAAACTGATGAACAAAACAAAGCGTACATTAATACCCATCAGCATGGCCGCATCACGGTTCAATGAAGTTGCAATGATCGCTTTGCCCATAATTGTTTTTTCAAAAAAGAAGCGCAGTGCAATCACCAACAGGACAGTAATCCCCAAGACCCATAAGCTTTGCGGCAAGATGGTCGCCCCTGCAATGGTGATCGGTTCATCCCCGCTAAAAGGTGGTACAGCGTGAAACTCTTTACCCCAAACCACTTGGGCCAATCCACGCATCACGATGGAAGCACCGATGGTGATAATAATCAAAGTCACAACGTTAGCCCCGCGTGCAGGAGCAATGGCAAAACGTTCCAACCCAAAACCGAATAAAGTTGTCAAGGCAATCGCTGCTAAAATGGCCACCGGCATCGGCAGACCAAGGCCGAGGAAAAACACCGTTCCCATGCCCCCCATCATCACAAACTCGCCCTGTGCAAAGTTAATGACATTTGAGGCGTTGTAGATGATGGAGAAACCAAGGCCAACCAGGCCATAGGTCGCCCCCAACGTCACACCGGAAAACAGGAATTGCAGAAATTCTGCGCTCATTATTCCAAATCTTTCTTATAGATACTATTCACCCGTTACCCTTTGGACATCCCCAAAAAGCCTGCTGTGAACCTGTATGAAAAGAATGGGGAACGACCCTTTTTAAGCCGTTCCCGCACTTACTTTATTTAACGATAGACCAGTCGCCGTTTTTGATTTCCAGCATACGGAATGCAGAAAGATCAAGACCGAGGTGGTCATCGGCAGACATGTTCACAACACCGCCTGTACCAACATAGCCGCTGGTTTTTTCAATCTCGTTACGCACGGCTTCTTTATCTGTGCTACCGGCACGAACAATGGCAGCAACCGCGATTTGAAGACCGTCATAAGCGTGGCCGCCAAAGGTTGAAACTGAACCGCCATAAGCTTCGGAATAATCTTTAGAGTAAGCCTGTACAACGGGTTTTTGCGCATCACCATCAGGCAATGTATCCGCAACCAAGAGAGCCGCAGCCGGAAGACGTACGCCCTCTGCAGCATCGCCAGCCAATTCGATAAATTTCTTGGACGCAACACCGTGTGATTGGTAAAGCGGCGCCGTCATGCCAAGCTGACGATAGTTTTTCGTCACAATTGCCGGGCCTTGACCGAAACCTGCATTTACAACAGCTTGCACGCCATCAACACCTTTAATTTTTGTCAATTGCGCCGTCATGTCCGTATCTTTTGGACCATAAGATTCTGAGATCGCAATTTTGATGTTATAAGCTGGTGCCAATTTTGTACATTGACCATTCATAGACTTACCAAAACCACCTGTACCAGAGATCATCGCAATGGTGGTCAGGCCACGGGCTTGCAAATCTTCAAAGATCTTACCACAAGCCATTTTGTCCGTATGAGGTGTTTTGAAAACCCATTTTTTTACAGGTTCAACAATAGCAACCGCACCTGCCAAGGAAATAAACGGTACACCTGCTTTTTCAACCAATGGCACAACAGCCATGGTTGCACCAGATGTAGACCCGCCGATGATAACATCAACTTCGTCTTGGCTGATCAAACGTTTAACGGCTGTGATCGCTTTTTTAGAATCAACGCCGACATCATATTGAACAAGTTCAAGTTGACGACCCAAAACGCCGCCGCCTTCGTTCAATTTCTCGATATAAAGTTCAAGTGTTTTAAGTTCCGGATCACCCAAGAAAGATGCCGGACCCGTTACGGATAGGAATGTCCCGATCTTAATCGGGTCTGCAGCTTGTGCGTCTTGTGCAGTAACCGCAAATGCGCCTGCAACCATGCCTAAAGCCGCGATTGTTTTCTTAATACTGTTTTGACGTGAAGTCATAATTTACTTGCCTCCCAATAGACAATATTTGTTCGTTTTTAGTCGTAATAGGCAAGACTAAGCATGATTATTTCTTTGAGTATAATCTACATCAAAAAAGTCATTCTTAATCCCTACCCTGTTTAGAATGTTAATTTCCCTTCTTGAGAAAATCATCCTTTTTTGTTTCAATTGAAACTATTTGAAGAAAAGCATCACGTCAAGAAAAAATATTATGAATTTTCCTGACGCAACACCCTTCCTGAATCCCCCCCACAGGGAATTTGGCTAAGCGGCTTTATTTACCAAAAGTTTCTGCACTTTTTCACGCGCTTCACCAAAATTTTCCACACTGTCTTCATAATGATCACGTGCGACGGCATAATCTTCCACCACGGCGGTTTCGATACTACCGTTAAAAATCTTGACGTGGAGACGTTCACATTCATCCAGGTAATGGTCTGCCAATAATCTTATTTTCATATAATCACAGGCAGCCTCCTGGACAGGTACCGACAAATCATCAAAACTCGGTACCTGTCCGGAAGGCAACGGAAAATCGGAACGCAGATGTTCCCACATTTCCGCCCAATCATCTCGGCTTTCCCCATTTTCAAAATGAGCATAGCCAAATTTGGAAAGAACGCTGCGACCTGTTGAAAACAACATATTCGGCAATTCTGGAATCATAGAAACGTCTCCTCTTTCAGGATTAACCCACAACAGCTTTAGACACCTGTTCGTCCAAGTCAGCCGCTTCGTAACCGACACGCATGTCATAATCAGCTTCTACGCCTTGCGGCATTTCCAAACCAACTTCTTTCAACCGTGATTCCAGAAGTTCAAGATATTCTTCTTGCAGTTCTTCTGGTTTCTTAACTTTGATACCGTATTCATAATACTTATCAAACATGGCAGATTGCTTATCACCCGGTTTAGACGGACGACCATAGAAACCGAGACCGACTTTCATGAACTTCTCAACGCGCTTTTGCATAAATTGGCGGGTTTCTTCACCACCAAATTCGATGCAACGCTTTGACGCCCACACACCAAAGGCAAGATGCCCGTATTCTTCTTTATGAATACGCACGTTAACACGCGCCCACGGCAGATAAGAACATTCGCGATATTGACCCAAAAAGGCCACAGCCGCCGGGGTCACAACTGTTGAAAACAGCGCAACATCTTCCCAACATTCAAACAGTTTGGACCAGTTTTCCTTACGGAAACCATTGATGATAGTCACTTTTTCAGGATCAGGGTTAACCGGGTTCGTCACCAGTTCACGCAAACGCGCATTCACGTCGACACCCAGGTCAGACATCAAGTTCCAGACATAATAACCATGACCCATTTCTTCCATCACCTTCTTAGAGAGGCGATAGGCTTCTTCCGGACGTGGAGCAAAGCGCATGTTTTCTGCAACGCGTTGTGCACCAGCATATTCTGAATCCGCTTGAAAGCTCATCAAATTCAATAACAGTTTTTTGTACTCTTCAGGTAATTCATCACCCTTATCGTACGTCTTCCATTCAGCCATTTGTTTCCTCCAACTGTTTACTCGTCGCCTTCAGGGCATTTATCACCTTGAAAACACTATATGACACACTTAATGATTCTTTTAAGATGTTAGTGTATCATAATGCGTCCTGTCAAATCCTTTTTGTAACTTATGAAACAAAATAGTTTTTCCTTTATACAATAAGGAAAATCAACGTATTGGATTGTATTGCACTTTTGATTTCTAATGATACTTTTTTCATTATGTTACACTTTTTGTAATGACATACATAAAAAGTGTAAGTATCATGGCTACAGATTGAGTTTGCGCTGAATTCAACGCCAGTCTGTGCTATGACTCTTTGAAAAGTATCAGCCCTTTATCTAGGAACTTGAAAGCCGTATTGCGATGACTAAAAATAAAAAAATTCAGGATGCGATATTTAATTTACGTGATGAAACCACTTTGCGGGCAAAGTCTCTTCTCGTCACCGTCTATGGGGATGCCATCTTAACCCATGGTGGTTCTGTTTGGTTGGGCAGCCTGATCAATCTTGTTGAACCGCTTGGATTAAGTGAACGGATGGTTCGCACGGCAGTCTTTCGCCTTTCTAAAGATCAATGGCTGACATCCACGCAAATCGGACGACGTAGTTATTATAAATTAACGGAAGTCGGACGCCGTCGCTTTGAAACAGCGCATCGTCGTATTTACGCCTCCCCCCATCGCACATGGAATGGCGAATGGTTGATGGTGATCGTCAATAAAAGCAATCTTGACCAAGAAACCCGTGATCAACTGCGTCGTGAATTTGTATGGCTGGGTTTTGGGACAATTGCACCTAACGTCTTTGCTCATCCTGCAGCCGATATCCGTGCGGTAAGACAAATTATTCAAGACCTTGATGTAACCGACCAAGTCGTCACCATGGCGGCACGCGCAGATAGACAATCGGGCACAACACCCCATCGCAATATGGTGCATAGCAGCTGGGACCTGGACCAACTGGCAATTGACTACAACCATTTCCTCGATTCCTTTCGTCCCCTCTATCATGCGCTGAGCAATGAAGGTGACATTGACCCGGAAAGCGCCTTTCTGGTGCGCACGCTGTTGATTCACGAATACCGCCGTATCATGTTGCGCGACCCGATGTTGCCCGGTGAATTGCTGCATGCCGATTGGCCCGGTGCCACGGCTGCAACATTATGTGCAAACCTCTATCGACTCTGTGCACCCAGCGCAGAAAAGCATCTGGAAAATTTACTTGAAACAGCCGAAGGCCCCTTGCCGGACGCCAGCCCCTATTTCTACAACCGTTTTGGTGGGCTGGACGGAAATGGGGAATCGCCGCCTCAAAAGGAGAGATTGACACTATGAGTGCCAAAATCGCAATCATCGGTTCCGGCCCCAGCGGATTTTACGCAGCCGATACCTTTGCCAAAAAACTACCCGATTACCACATCGACATCATTGAACGTTTGCACACCCCTTTTGGCTTGGTGCGTGCTGGTGTTGCGCCTGACCATCAAGGCACCAAGAATGTCACGCGCCAGTTTGAACGCACCATGCAAAATGAAAATGTACGTTTTATCGGTAATGTGGAAATTGGACGTGATGTATCTTATGGCGAGTTGAAAGAACTTTATGACATCGTCTTTCTGGCCATTGGCGCGGCTAAAGACCGTAAGCTCGGCATTGCAGGTGAAGATCTGAAAGGTGTTTATGGTTCTGCCGCCTTTGTGGGGTGGTATAATGGTCACCCTGATTGGGTTGAGCTCTCCCCCCAACTTGGCCCCGACGGTGTTGCCATCATCGGTAATGGTAATGTGGCAATTGATATCGTGCGCGTTCTGGCAAAATCTTCTGAAGAGATGGAAGGTTCTGACCTGTGTGTCCATGCCGAAGATGCCATTCGTCGTACAAACATTAAAGACTTTTATATGATCGGGCGACGCGGTGCTGCACAAGCCGCCTTCACCCCGTCCGAAGCCAATGAACTGGGCCATCTTGCCCATTGTCATCCGGTGATCCTCAATGACGACCTGACACAAGCCCCGGCAGAAGACGATCCCAAAGATCAAAAAAACAAAGAAAAGAATATGGAAATTCTACGCGGCCTTGCCAGCCAAGAACGTGCGGATAAAGAAAAGACCCTGCATATGCAATTCTGGGCAAAACCGATTGCCATATTGGGAGAAACGAATGTTGAAGGCCTGCGTCTGGAACGCACCACCCTTGTGGATGGTCGCGTCAAAGGCACAGGGGAAACATTTGACATCAAAGTCTCTACCGTCATTTCCGCGATTGGCTATGACACCAATGGCTTTGACGACCTCCCCATGGATGGCAGCATTGTCAAAAACAACGACGGTCTGGTCGAAGAAGGGGTTTATGTGGCGGGCTGGTGTAAACACGGCCCACAAGGCACCATCCCGACCAACCGCAAAGAATCCATGGAAATGGCAAAGATCGCGATAGAAAACTATAACGGTCCCAGCGATAAAGCCGGCCCTAACGGATTGGATAAACTCTTAACTGATCGTGGTGTTACACCCGTTGATTTTGAGAATTGGAAACGCCTTGAAACAGACGAGAACAACCGTGCACGCGAAGGCCGCGTGCGTGAAAAAATCGTCCACTTTTAGGTCTTAAGTGCCCAGGCGGAAAAAGGAACGGTGAAATAGAAAGTTGCCCCTTCCCCATAGGTGCTTTCAACCCATATTTTTCCGCCAAGGTGATCAATAATACGTTGGCAAATCGCCAACCCCAAGCCAGAGCCGGTGGGATTGCCGGTCCCGACTTGCTTGGCCTGATAAAACTTTTCAAACACCTTATCCAGTTCATCCTCATGCAAGCCCGGTCCAAAATCCTGTACGCTTACACACACATGATCACCCTGATCGCTTAAGCTGATATTGACCACCCCGCCCTTGCCTTTATAGATTTTCTGTGCATTTGAGATTAAATTAATCATCACCTGCGTCAATTTGTCTTTATCGCCAAGCACCAAAGACAAGTATTTTGGCAAATCAACATTTAAGGAAATGCCGTCTTTTTCGCATTCTTTATGCAGTGTTTCCACACCATGAATGATGACATCACGCATCTCGACTTCACTGATAACCCAGGTTTCACGTCCTGATTCAATGCGGGCCAGATCTAGCACCTGATTGATCAAGCGGGTGAGGCGTTGGCTTTCTTCCACCATCACACCTAAAAACTTTTGACGTTGCGCAAAACCCAAATCCGGATTGTCGTGCAAAATTTCCGTAAAACCACGAATGGACGTTAACGGTGTGCGCAATTCATGCGCCACATGGGCCAGAAATTCATCTTTCAAGCGATCCAACGCGCGCAGCTGTTCATTGGCCTCTTTTAATTCCGATGTCGCCTCAACCAATGCATTTGATTTTTGTTCAAGTTGATGAGAATATTCGATCACATGCGAGGCTTCATCCAGAACCTCTAACATCTCATCAAGGCTTGCCCCCTTGCCTTTAACAACAGAAGCCACCAATACCCGCGCAGAGGCCGAGCCAATGGCCCCGGCCAAAAGTCTTTCACAAAAACGCACGGTCACAGGTTCCGCCTGATCCCAATGGACTTCATCAATATCACGGCGCAGGGCATGTTCATGAAAAGCTTTGATCGTTGCCTCCCGGCCGATATATCTTGCCGATAGATTGCGCAAGTCCTTCACCGGAACCTGCGCCCCCCAAAAGCCAACCGATTGATTAACCGCTGCATGACGATCAACCTCAACAAACAAAGTCGCCTGAATACGTTCAATCGCACTGGGGTTATCAAACAAAGACACCAGAATATACATCCCGATATTGGCGATCATGGACCAAAATAGCGAATGGGAAATATGGTCATTCTGCACCAAACCAAACAAGGCATAAGGTTTAAGCATCTCAATGCCGAACGGCCCTTGATTGACAAACGAAATCGGCAACCAATCCGATAAGGCAAATGATGGGAGAACAAGAGTATACCCCCAGACGAGAAATCCCGCCAATAATCCGGCAATGGCCCCACGTTGCGTGCCACCTTTCCAATATATCCCGCCCAAAATGACTGGGGCAAATTGCGCCGCTGCCGCAAAAGACACAAGGCCAATGGTCACCAGCGCATAAGATTCCCCGATCAAGCGAAAATAAAGGTAAGCCAGTACCATAATGACGATGATCACCACGCGCCGGATGGTCAAAAGCAACATGCTCATGTCCCGTCGTGACGCCAAATACTTTTTAAAATAGCGCAATAAAATGGGCATGACCAAATCATTACAGATCATGGTCGACAAGGCGATTGCCGCCACGATCACCATTCCTGTGGCCGCAGAAAGACCGCCAATAAAGACAAAAAGTGCAAGCCATGGGTGCCCTTCTGCCAAGGGTAAAGCCAAAACAAAGATATCCGCATCCACCCCGCCTTCACTGAAATAAAGCAGGCCGCCAAGCGCAATCGGCAAGACAAACAAGTTGATCACCAACAGATAAAGCGGGAACATCCAAATGGCATGATTGAGATGACGTTCATCCGTGTTTTCAACCACAATCACCTGAAACTGACGTGGTAAAAAAATGGTCACCACCATGGCCAATATCCCAAGCGACAGCCAGTTTCCTTCTGCATTTTCCATGGTCAATAAGACAGATAAATCTTTATTGGCCGCCGCACGTGCATAAATATCACCAAGCCCATCAAACATGCCATAACAAACAAAAATACCGACGGAAAGAAACGCCAGCAATTTGATAACAGATTCAAAAGCAATGGCGGTCACCATGCCTTCATGTTGTTCTGTCGCATCAATATGGCGCGTCCCAAACAGAATGGTAAAAGCTGCCATCAACAAAGCCACATAAAGCGCTTTATCATCAGACAAGGTTTGCGGATGCGTCTGACTGGCCCCACTAATAACGTTATAGCTGGTCCAAACCGCTTTCAGCTGAATTGAAATATAGGGCATAATACCCACAACGGCGATGATACTGACAAGGCCACCCAAAACATGGCTTTTTCCGTAACGCGAAGAGACAAAGTCGGCAATGGACGTAATGCGGTGCTTACGGCTGATCCGCACAATTTTACCAATCACGAACCATCCCAATAAAAAGGTCAGCGTTGGTCCTAAATAGATAGGAAGAAAACCCAATCCCGTCGATGCTGCACGTCCCACACTGCCGTAAAATGTCCATGTTGTGCAGTAAACGGCAATGGACAAAGAATAAATCGCAGGATGTTTTAACAGACTTCGCCCTTGTTCAGCGCGGCGATCTCCCCAATAAGCCAACGCAAATAGAAGACCCAGATAAATGGCCGAAGCAATAAAGATGGCGGTATTGGACAACATGAGCCCTAGTCGTCCTCCAGCACAAGCGGTTCCAGACCTTCTTTTTGTCGTCGGATAATCAAAATGGCAGAGACCAGTACCAATCCGGCCCAGACACCAAAAACATAAACGAATAAAACAGGGACACCAAACAACGTGGTATCCCCGCCCCGATCAAAGATCGCAATTAAAGACGGGCTAAACAGCAAAACGCCAAACAGGCACAAACCTGTCAATCTTTCCCGTGTCAGCCCCGGCCTTTGCATTGCTTACCCCTTTGGTTGCCAATCTGGTGCGGCCATTTCAAAGCCTTCAAATTGAAAGGCGGGTGAAACCGTACAGCCAACCAGCGTCCAATCCCCTGTTGAACACGCCGCCTGCCAAACGTCTTTTGGTACAACCGCTTGTGGTTGTTGACCCTCAAAGACATTAGGCCCTAAACAGATCGTTTCGACATTTTTTTCATCCGCGCTCATGTAGAGTTCCAGCGCAGCACCCGCATACCAATGCCAGATTTCAACACCGTCCACACGATGCCAATGGGACTTCTCCCCCGCCTTCAACAGATAATAAATCGCCGTACAAGACCCGCGCGCACCGTCACCAGCATCATCACGAAAGGTTTCTTTATAAAAGCCGCCTTCTGGATGAGGTTGCAACGCCAGCTTGGTGATGATCTCTTCAGCTCTCATTCTTTCGGTGCCGTTTTAACCATGGAAGGGCGTTCACTGAACTCTTCAAACCATGCTTTCAACTTCGGACGTCCCCCCCATATTTCTTCTTCAGGGTTTCTGAAAATGGCCCAACCCAAAGCGCAGGCAACAGAGATTTGCCCAATGGTCAGCGGCCCCCCAGATAGGATATCAACTTCGCTTTCCAGTTTATCCAAACCACGTTTGATCACCGTGCTTTGACGTTCAATCCATTGGGCTGACTTTTCATTTTCAGCACGGCGGCTTTCTAACAAACGCAAGACACCGGCATCTGCAATCCCATCGGCCAAGGCTTGGAAATAAAGTGCTTTCCAACGCGGTTCTCCCGGTACAGGAAACAAAACAACAGCCGGTACCATCGCATCCAAATATTCACAGATGACAGGTGAATCATAAAGCACTGTACCATCATCCAAGGTCAGGGCCGGAACTTTACCAAGCGGGTTCACATTGCCATGATCGGTCTCTGGGTCCCAAACAAATGTCTCAACCAATTCAAGACGGTCTGCCAATCTCAATTCATGGGCACTGACCAGAACTTTACGGACATAGGGGGAAGTCCCTGAATAGCTTAATTTCATAATGATATTTCCTATTAAAAGTTATCTTTTAGGCGTCTGACTTCTGCAAACACATCAACCACATCTGCGCCAGTCATGCCCACTGCTTTCTGCACGCCGCCAGTATCAGGGCGCAAAAACGGATTTGTCGCGCGTTCCAGTCCCAATGTGGACGGCACTGTTGGTTTATGTTGGGCGCGCAATGTTTTGATTTCTGCCATACGCTCTTGCAAGGCCGCATTCGCCGGATCGACCGTTATGGCAAATTCTGCATTGGTGGCTGTATATTCATGGGCGCAATAGACCCGTGTGTCATCAGGCATGACTTTAAATTTGCTTAAACTATGCCACATCTGGGCAGGGGTTCCTTCAAACAAACGGCCACAGCCCAACGCAAACAACGTGTCCCCACAAAAAAGTGCTTTATCCTCTTCAAACCAATAGGCGATATGTCCACTTGTGTGGCCCGGCACTTCAAAAATTTTACAAGATGCAGACCCAAATGTGAACATATCGCCATCACGCACTTGGGTATCAATCCCGTCAATGCGCGCGGCATCAATAGAGGCACCGACGATTTCACAATCATATGCCTCTTTGAGTTCAAGATTACCACCGATGTGATCATGATGGTGATGGGTGTTTAAAATATGTGTCAGGTGCCAGCCTAATTCGGTCAATCTTTTTTTCACTGGAGCTGCTGTGGCCGGATCAACACAGGCACAGGCTTGTGTTGCGGGGTCATAAATCAGATAGACATAGTTGTCTGACAAGACGGGCACTTGTTCAATTTGCAAAAAAGCCATTGTTAAATTCCCTAATCATCATAAATTTTTAAAGACTATACCAATAAAATGAGTAACTGACATACCTTAAAAGAAAGACTAAATTACACTGATGTGGATGGACGTAGTCGACTTACGAGATTTTTACAACTCCCCCTTGGGCGGAACGGCACGCCGGATGATCCGGCGACGCATCCGCGAGCTATGGCCGGACTGTAAAGGCATGAGAATTCTTGGCCTTGGTTACACAACGCCTTATTTGGGTTTGTTTAAAACGGACGCAGAACGCACGCTTGCCTTTATGCCATCCTCACAAGGGGTTTTGCATTGGCCCAATGAAAACCGTTCCCTCACCACTTTAGTCGACGAAGCCGATCTGCCGCTTCCCGATTTAAGCGTTGATCGTGTCTTGATCGTACATGCCGTTGAATGTTCTGAACAATTGCGCAACCTACTGCGTGAAGTCTGGCGTGTCCTCAGTGGAAGTGGCAAAGTCTTAATCGTCGTGCCCAACCGGACCGGCGTCTGGGCGCGGATGGAACGCACCCCTTTTGGTTTAGGCCGCCCTTATTCACAACGTCAGTTAAACACTCTTTTACGCGACACCATGTTTACCCCGCTGCGTGCTGAACGGGCCCTTTTTGTCCCGCCATCGAAATCACGCATGGTCCTGAGTTCTGCCATGGCGTGGGAAAAAATCGGTCATCGTTTTTTTCCCGGTTTTGCCGGCGTTTGTTTTGTAGAAGCGACAAAGCAAATTTATGCCGCCAACCCATCTGCCCCCGCCAAAGTCAAACGCCGCGCCATGGTGGCCTTACCAAATCGACAAAGTTGGACAATGCACCGAAACAGCAAGCCGACATTAAAAAAATAAATCTCAGTCTTTTCTGAGAAGAAAAACGGCCTGTTCACCAAGCAAGTTGGCAAAAAACAAGTTGGTGCGGATGCGATAGGCCTGACCAGCAGCATCCAGTGCGATAGAACGTTCAATCGTCACGCCCATGTCATCGCACATGCAAATAAAATCCTTAATGGTGCAAAAATGCATATTGGGTGAATTGTACCATTGATACGGCAGAGTCTCATTGACCGGCATACGCCCATGAAAGAACAAATAGCTGCGCACCCGCCAATGACCAAAATTAGGAAAGGATACAATCACCCGTTTGCCCAAACGTAAAAGGTCTTTGACCATTTTATCCGGATGGTGAGTTGCTTGAAGCGTTTGGCTGAGGATCACAAAATCAAAGGCATCTTCAGGATAATAGCCAAGGTCTTCTTCCGCATCACCTTGAACAACCGACAACCCTTTTGCCACACATAGGTTCACACCTTCCGGGCTGATTTCCAACCCGCGCCCGGAAACCCCTTTTTCAGTAACCAGATAATCCAGCAATTGGCCATCACTGCAGCCCACATCCAAAACGCGGGCCCCCGGTTCAATCATATCCGCAATAATCTGTAGGTCGACACGAATGGATTTTGCATTATTCATCAAGCAATCCCCTTTTCACTGCCGCCCCTCTTAAAAACCCGTCAAGCACACGCACAAAATTTGGTTCATCAAAGAAAAAGGCATCATGGCCTTTATCAGATTCCACATCCACATAAGACACGTTGGCAGCTGCCCCGGTCAATCCGCGCACAATCACGCGGCTTTCATCCGGTGGGTAGTGCCAATCCGATGAAAAAGAAATCACACAGAAACGCACTTTTGTGCCTCTGAAGGCTTCCGCCAATATGCCGTTACCATGAGAGGCCGCAAGGTCAAAATAGTCCAGCGCGCGTGTCACATACAAATAAGAATTGGCATCAAAACGATCAACAAAGCTGATCCCTTGATGGCGCAAATAGCTTTCAATCTGGAAATCGGCTTCAAAACCAAAGGTGACTTCTTCACGATCTTGCAGGCGTCTACCAAACTTTTGGGTCAAAGCCCCTTCAGACATATACGTGATATGCGCGGCCATACGTGCCACTGCCAAACCAGCATGGGGTTTTTTATCTTCAATCAGATAGCGCCCACCGCACCATTCAGGGTCCGCCATAATGGCTTGACGTCCCACTTCGTAAAAAGCGATATTTTGGGCGCTGTGATGGGCTGCCGTCGCAATCGGCACACATGAAAAGACACGCTCTGGATAAGCTGCGGCCCATTCCAAAGCCTGCATGCCCCCCATGGACCCGCCGACAACACTAAACAAACTGTCGATGCCCAGTTCATCCAACAACAAAGCTTGTGCGCGTACCATATCGCCGATGGTTATAATGGGGAAGTCCACCCCCCAAGGCTGGTTGGTTTCAGGATTTATAGTTGCCGGACCCACCGTGCCCATACAACCACCCAACACATTTGAACAAATCACAAAATATAAATTGGTATCGATGGCTTTGCCCGGGCCGATCATTTTGGACCACCAGCCGCTTTTCCCCGAAATCGGGTGCGTATCGGCGGCAAACTGATCACCTGTTAAAGCATGGGTCACCAAAATCGCATTGGATTTATCCGCATTTAATGTCCCGTAAGTCTGATAAGCCATCGGGAAATTGGAAATTTCCGTCCCGCAATCCAGACGCATTGGCGTTTCTTTCCCTAACATCACTTTCAAAGTGGGGAAATCATCGGCATAAGGGTTTGCGTTTATATTTGTATAGTTGCTCATGAGACGGATTTTATGACACATATATTCTTTACGAATGGTTAGCTATGCTTTCGTACCCCTTACTGTCAATGTTTTCTTTGCCTTTAACGCGCTTTCGGATTATTCCTATGGCAAACGTAACCGTTCAAAATTGATAGTGATCATGTCCAATAAAGATTTAGCTACCCTTCGCAATGAAATTGACCGCATCGACAATGCCATCCATGACTTATTGATGGAACGTGCCGAAGTGGTTGAAAATGTCCGCGCTGCCAAAGGCGCTGATGGCATCAAACTACGCCCCGGTCGTGAAGCGGAAATCCTACGTCGCCTGATTGCGCGCCACACAGGACCTTTCCCCAAGGGCGCTTTGGTGCGCATCTGGCGCGAAGTCATGTCAGCTTATTTAAAGCTGCAAGGACATTTGGCGATGGCGGTCTATATGCCAGAACCGGGCGCCGTCTTTTGGGATTTGGCAAGGGATCAGTATGGGTCGCAAACCCCCATGACGTCACATGCCTCTGTGCGCGGCGTCATCAGCGCGGTACAAAGTGGTGAGGCCGCCATCGGTGTCTTACCTGTCCCAACCTATTCCGATTCGGACCCTTGGTGGCGTCATATTTATTCTACGGCAGAAAATACGCCGCAAATTTTGTCACGTCTGCCCGTTGCGCAAACAGAAAAAGTACGCGGCACCTATGAAGAAGCCCTGATCATCGGCCTGCCTTCGGATGATCATACAGATAACGAACGATATTACACAGCACTAGAATTTAACGCAGAAATCAGCCCTCGCACCATTATCGCAACCTTTGCCGACTGCGGTCTTGAAGTGGTCGTTCAAGGTCAATGGCATCATGAAACAGTACGTGATCAATGGCTCGTCCTGATTGAAGCCGATGTTGTGATTGATAAAGATCATGGCGCCATTAAAAAATTCCTAGAAAAAACCGATGCACATGTTACAGGTTTGCAGAAATTGGGTGGCTACGCCGTCCCCTTCAGCGCCGAAGAGTTAATATAAAATCAGAAAGAAATTTAAAATGAGTCTTTTAACGCCGCGTCCGGGCATTATGGATATCACGCCTTACAAAGGAGGCGAATCTGCAATTGAAGGTGTTGATCGCATCATCAAACTGGCGTCAAACGAAGGGCCCTTTGGACCTGCGCCCAGTGCAATTGAAGCCATTAATAAAGTATCGAACATCCAACATCGTTACCCTGACGGCGGCGCAACGGCCTTGCGCAAAAAAATTGGTGCAAAGTTCAATATCAACCCTGACCAAATTGTTTGCGGGGCAGGGTCTGATGAAATCCTCGGTCTTCTGGTGCGCGCCTATGCAGGCCCCGGTGATGAAGTGCTTTACTCAGACCACGGTTTCTTAATGTATCCGATTGCCGCTAAAGCTGCCGGGGCGACACCTGTCACCGCGATGGAAACCAACCTGACCACCGACGTCGACGCCATGTTAAGTGCCGTCACGGACAAAACCAAAATCGTCTTTGTGGCTAATCCCAATAATCCGACCGGGACTTATATCCCGAAATCGGAAATGAACCGCCTGCGCCAAGGTTTACGCGACGACATTTTGTTGGTTATTGATGCCGCTTATGCTGAATTTATGACCGAGGACGATTATGACGCTGGGATTGAATTGGTCAATCGCACCCAAAACACCATTATGACCCGCACATTTTCAAAAATGTATGGCTTGGGCGGTATTCGTCTAGGCTGGGGGTATGGGTCAGAAGAAATAACGGATGTCCTCAACCGCTCACGCAATCCCTTCAACGTCACTTCACTTGCCCTTGCTGCCGGTGAAGCGGCGTTGGATGACGAATTGTTTGTTGCCAAAACACGCAAACACAATACCCACTGGCTGCGTTGGACCGAAGAAAACGCCCGTAAACTCGGTTTGGAATGTACAACAAGTTATGCCAACTTTGCCCTGATCCGCTTTCCACATCAGGATAAACATTCCTCACGTCACGCAGATGCATTTTTGCGCTCTAAAGGGATTATCGTGCGGGCTATGGCGTCTTATGGTCTGGGCGATTGCTTGCGTGTCTCTATCGGCACAGAAGAAGAAATGCTCGCTTTCATGGAAGCCTTGACAGAATTTATGAGTAATTAAAAATGCCAACTGACAGCTTTATTTTTGATCGCATCACCATTATCGGTATCGGCTTGATCGGTTCTTCCTTGGCCTTAAGCGCGAAGAAAACGGGCAGCGTTCGCCATATTACAGTCTGCGATATCAATAAAGCCCATCGTGAAGAAGCGCTTGAACTTGGACTGGCCGATGAAACCACAGGTGATTTTATCGAAGCTGTAAAAGATGCCGACCTTGTTGTGATTTGTACACCATCGGGATCATGTGGCACGGTCGCCAGCGCCATAGCACCGGGTCTTAAAGACGGTGCGATTGTTTCTGATGTGGGATCCGTCAAACAAGCCATCATCCATGATGTCGCCCAACATTTGCCGGATGGCGTACATTTTGTCCCTGCCCACCCGATTGCAGGTACGGAACATTCCGGTCCAAGTGCCGGATTCGCAGAACTTTTTGAAGGGCGTTGGCTTATCTTAACCCCACCTGCCGGGACCGATGAAGATGCCATCAAAAAGGTTTCAACCTTATGGGAACGTACCGGGTCCAACATTGAAATCATGGATGCACAACATCATGACATGGTTCTGGCCATTACCTCCCATCTGCCACACCTCATCGCCTATACCATTGTGGGCACAGCCGATGATTTGGGGGATCATTTGAAAAAAGAAGTGATCAAATTTTCTGCCTCCGGTTTTCGTGATTTCACCCGGATTGCGGCATCAGATCCTGTCATGTGGCGCGATGTTTTTCTCAACAATAAAGAAGCCGTCTTGGAAATTCTCCAGCGCTTCACAGAAGACCTGACGTTCCTGCAACGCGCCATTCGTTGGGGCGAAGGCGATAAGCTGGAAGAACTGTTTAAACGCACCCGCAAGATTCGCCGCGAAATTATCGAAGCCAATCAAGCTTGATGATCGTGTTGAATTCACATCTCAAACGTTTATCTCAACACCATTAATCACAATTATAAATTGCTTTATCTAGCACAAATATACATCTAAAAGTTTGCTGCATTGCCGCATTAACTCTTTTTTTCACTAATATTAAGCCTTTGAATTACTTTGTAACTTTTCCCATGCCTTATAAAAGCGTAAGGTAATAATATTGGTTCTTGGGGAACCACATTATAATTTATAAATAAAATATCGCATTTAAACGAAATAAAATGCGGCAAAATTTAATGACCTCAAATAAAAAAAGGGGCACTTTAACAGCGGAGAGTTGGATGCTTAATAGCACTCATTTAAACAGGTTTATGACCTTCATGCTATTTCTGGGGATTAGCATGACAACCCATAGCATAAGCTATGCGGCAGAAATCACACCAAGTAAAGTTTTTCAGGTGACTGAAGATATTTTAGCGCAGCTTAATCGTATGCATGATGCTAATTTAACAAAGCCTGATTTTTCAAATACACGCCTTGAAATACCGGAAAGATTACCAAGGCATGTTATTCAACAAGCCATGAACGTTCGTTTGAAAATTCAAACGTTAAAACGTGTCAACGGTCTGGAAGTATCAGAAGTCAACACGCCACCAGTCAAAGAAGTCACACCAGAAGATGTGCTTGGCCAGGTTAACCTTATTTTAGAAGACTTGATTGCCTTTGACAAAAGCTACGCCCTGCCCGCCTTTAAGAAAAGAGCAAAATTCGTTGACGGGAAAACCCCCACCGACGTTTATGTAAACTTATTAAAAGCGCAGACCATGATTGTTCAATTGGGCATCCCAAAAACCGTGCCCAATGAAGTTTATAACAACGCGGTCTCTCTGGCAAAAGAGATCGACTTTATCCGCCATGCACAAGGCAAGATGGACCCGGTCGAACCACCGTCAGCCTCTATTGGAAAACAACCCAGTGATGCCTATACGCTTGCCTATTATGCCTTAAAAGGCCTGAAGGATCTCGCGAAAAAAAAGGAATATACAATTCCCAAAGGCGTTATTGTACCCAAACGTTTGAAAAAGAACATCTCACCTGATGATGTACAACAAGTTTTGCTTTATTGCCTTGCCGAAGCCTCTGCAATGAAAGTTGCTGTGGGTGCAAAAGATAAACTGATCTTACCCCCACCCGCCGCCGGTCAAACGCCTTCATCGGTGTTTGATGAACTTGGCCTGATCAACCGTCAAATCCAATCGATGCAGTGGTAAGGGAGGCTGTTATGAGCAATACACAAACAACATCTAAAGGCGGCCTCGGCAAAAAAATAATCATGCTGAGCGTCATTCCCGTTCTTCTTATGGCTGGCTTAAACATTATCGTCAGCCTTAAAACAAGCGGACTTTTTGATTCTACCTTGAAAACCTTAAATGAACATGCCGATACAACAGATAAACTGCTGTCTGCAAGTGATGATGTCAGCAAAGCACTCATCTCGGTACGTGCTTCATTTTCTGCGCTCAATGCATTTCACCAA
>JABXIC010000102.1 GCA_013373265.1 Methylocystaceae bacterium
CTCGTAAGATCCAACGTTTCCTTTCTCAACCGTTCCACGTTGCGGAAGTATTCACGGGTTCTCCGGGTAAATACGTTAAACTTGAAGACACCATCAAAGCATTCGAAGGCATCGTGGCTGGTGAATATGATCACCTTCCTGAGGCTGCATTCTACATGGTTGGCGGCATCGACGAAGCTTTGGAAAAAGCTAAGAAGATGGCTGCTGAAGCCGCTTAATCTTACGGAAGTTAATTTTAGCCAGGAGACAATACAATGACTGATAAAGTTCAGTTCGAACTCGTTTCCCCGGCCAAGCTGCTTCTGTCTGAAGAAGTCGAAATGGTTGTGGTTCCGGGTGGCGAAGGTGACTTCGGTGTTCTGCCCGGACACACGCCCATGTTAACAACGGTTCGCCCCGGTGTTATCGACATCTATGAAAACGATAAAGTTGTCAAAAGCATTTTTGTCGTAGGCGGTTTTGCTGAAGTTTCTGAAGAACGCTGTGCCGTTCTTGCCGAAGAAGCCATCGCAGTTGAAGACCTCAACCGTGATGATGCTGAATCCCGTTTGCAAAAAGCCAATGATGCGCTGACGGCTGCGGATAACGACATTGCCAAACAGGTTGCAGAACGCGAATTGCTCGCGGCTGAAGCCATGGTAGCTGCTTGCGGTGCTTAAGTAATTAAGTATTGAAGAGACGAAGAAATTCGGGCGTATGGTCAACCCATGCGCCCTTTTTCTTTGACTCTATCCCCTCTCTCGCGTCATCCTAAACAACTGATCACTTCATCTTTCAAAACGGGAGGCTCATATGTCCAACGCCATCGCCTATAAAGATTTCGTCGATTATCGCGCCAAATTAAATCTGGCTGCCGATGATATCGCCAAAGACCGCAAGTCTGCTGCGGCTAATCGCATTCGTGCCGTCAAAAAACACTTGGATGAGCTGGAAGCCACACGTAAAGATCTTGCTTGTGAAAGCCTCGGTCGCCTCAATCATTTACAAAAAATGGTTCGTGAACTCGAAGCCGCTAAATAATGCTCAGTTATCAACACGGCTATCACGCCGGAAACTTCGCCGATGTCCATAAACATACGGCGCTTTGTCTGCTGCTTGACCATTTTGCCAGCAACAAAAAGATCGTCACCTATCTGGATAGCCATGCCGGACGTGGTTTTTATGACCTCAGCGGTGAACAATCTGAAAAAACATCTGAATGGAAAGACGGCTTTGGTAAATTGACAGATCAAAGCATCACGACCAAAGGCTTAGAACTTTACACACAAGCCGTCGCCCGCTTTCAAGAAGACCACACAGCCACAAGCTATCCCGGCTCCCCTGCCCTGACGCAATTGTTGATGCAGGATAACCACCACGGTGTCTTCTTTGAACTGCACCCGGCGGAATTTGAGTGCCTGAAAGAAAATTTGGGCAGCGATAAGCGCCTGCGCCTTGTCTATAAAGATGTCCAAAACCATCTGGCTGATTTTATGCCCAACCGCACCCAGGACGGCCTGCTGCTGATTGACCCGTCTTATGAAATCAAAGACGATTACACCACCATTGCCAAGCTCGCCACCTTCGCCCACAAGCGATGGAAAGCGGCTGTCATTATGATCTGGTACCCCATGTTGCCAGAAAGACGTCATGAGGACTTGAAAGCCAACCTAAAAGGCGCAACCTTCTATGAACTGATCGGCCCGATGAAAGAACGCGGCATGTATGGGACCGGATTGGCCGTCATCAATGCCCCTGAAGGGTTTGACAACGCCTTTGTTAAAGCTGCTGATGAAATGAAAGCCATTTTATTTAAATGACACGTGACGAATTTGACCAATTCTGTTCAAGCTTGAAAGGCACCACCCATGTGATTCAATGGGGTGGGGCCAGTGTCTGGAAAGTCGGGGGCAAGATTTTCGCCATCGCCCCCTTATATGAAGCAGCCGAATATCAGCGCATCAGCTTCAAATGCACCGAGCTATCCTATGATATCCTCACTCAACAAGATGGTATCATCCCGGCACCTTATCTGGCCCGTGCCAAATGGGTGCAAGTGCTGAAACCTCATGATATGAAGGATGAGGATATAAAAGACTATATCCGTACGGCCTATGACATCATCAAAGTCAAACTAACCAAAGCGCTGCAAAGAGAACTTGGCCTGTTAGATTGAGCCCATCAAATGTACAATTTATCCGAAAAAATAATGGGAATGAATAGTAACACTTGGGAACGCCATGCTAACCCATGGAGTGTCTATAGCCGCTTTACTGCTTTACCGTTACTTTGCCTCTCTATATGGAGCCGGGAATGGTTAGGGATGACTGCCCTTTTTCCCGTCATTTTAACGATTGTGTGGATTTGGCTCAATCCACGCCTGTTTAAAGCGCCCAAAACACTGGACAGTTGGGCCGCCAAAGGCGTTTTGGGGGAACGTTTATTTCTGCAAAGAAAAAGCAGTCCCATTCCTTCACACCATGTCCGCGCAGCACACAGACTGACAGCTCTATCCTTTTTAGGCGTCTGTTTAATGGGTTATGGGTTATGGCAATTGGATTTCTGGGCAACGCTTTGCGGTGTTATCACCTCTATGGGCGCAAAAACCTGGTTTTTCGACCGGATGGTCTGGCTTTACGAAGATGTTAAACAGCACCCGCAATCCGATCCGGAAAGTCTGTAAAAACACCATCCACATTGTGCAGCTTCATTTGGCTTTTATCGTTAATGGTAAAAAGATAAACCGCTCGCCCTGTGTGTTTGATCACATCAACCTGATCTTGGGTCGCCTTTTCTGCCCAAAGATGAACTGTTTTCGCATCAAGGTTTTGCGCGGTCTTTTCCCAATCATCCGGCAGTATATCATAGAGCAGCCCTTTGGGTGCATCCCCGGCAAAAACTTGCAAGGCACCCATGTCAAAACTGGATATCAAGACAGGTCCATGATCCACCGTCTTTAAGATTTCTCCCACTGCAAAGGCGAGCTTTTCCCCCTCATCCCCACGGACTTTGAGTTCTATATTAAAACCCAAACCTAATGACTTGCAGCACATGAGCGCTTCAGACAACAAAGGCACGTGCACCCCGGCATATTGTCTGCCCGTCCCCCACCATGCCCCTGCATCGAGCAAGCGCACATCTGCCCATGTCAGGTTCTCAATGGGGCCAACGCCATTGGTGCAACGATCCAACGTATCATCATGAAACAAAATCACACTGCCATCGACTAAAAGGCTGGCATCAGCCTCTATCCAGCCACACCCCATTTGTGCCGCCATTTTAATACTGGCAAGCGTATTTTCCGGTGCATGTCCGGCACATCCACGATGTCCAATAAGGGATGGCATTATCATGACTTAAAAATCTTCCCACATACCATGGCGGTAGGCTTGTTCTATCTGCTGCAGATAGGGGGCAAGGTCAAAGCCCTGCTCGGCAATCCACTCGTCATTATAATATGTGTCCATATAACGCGCGCCAGAATCACAAATCATGGTGACCACACTGCCTTTTTCATGGGCTGTTTTCATTTCACACATGATCTTAAGGGTGGCGTAAAAGTTGGTCCCCGTCGAAGCCCCGCATTTGCGCCCCATGACTTTTTCTAAAAAGTGAATTGCGGCAATACTGGCTGCATCAGGCACACGTTCCATCCGGTCAATGACTTCACGGATGAAAGAGGGTTCCACACGCGGGCGCCCAATGCCTTCAATGCGCGACCCACGATTGGACGTCAAGGCCCCATCCCCTGTTTGGAAATAATCATAAAAGACTGAAAATTCCGGATCCGCCACACATAAGTTGGTCTGGCAATATTGGCGGGAGTGAAACCGCATATAGCGCCCGATGGTCGCCGATGTGCCCCCAGTCCCCGCACTTGTCACCACCCATCTTGGCACCGGATGTTGTTCTGCGCTCATTTGTTCAAAAATACTGTCCGCGATGTTGTTATTGCTGCGCCAATCCGTTGCCCGTTCTGCGTTGGTGAACTGATCCATATAATATCCATCCAATTCCTGTGCCAGCCGATGAGCATCGCTGTAGATATCGCTCGGATCAACCAAATGACAGGTGCCGCCATAAAATTTGATCTTTTCCAATTTTGCAGGGGCGGTCTTTTCTGGCACAACCGCAATAAACGGCAGGCCCAAGAACTGTGCAAAATAGGCTTCAGAAACAGCCGTACTGCCTGAAGATGATTCAATAATCGTTGTGCCTTCATTGATCTTGCCGTTGCACACCCCGTATAAAAACAGTGACCGTGCCAAACGATGTTTTAAGCTGCCGGACGGATGGGTGGATTCATCTTTAAAATACAAATCCACATCCGCACATCCCGGCACGTGATGAAAAATCAAATGGGTATCGGCGGACCTGTTATAGTCCGTCTCAATACGGCGCATGGTTTCATTCAACCATGGGGCAGAATGTGTCACTGTTTTAAAGCCTTGCTCAATCTTCGCTCATGATAAAAGCACCCGCCCCCAGCAAAAAACCGCCGGAGATCAGGTTTAACGACCGCATCGCGGCTGATGATTTAAAGAAGTTACGCGCTTTGGAGGCACAGAGCGCCCAGCCAAAATTAAACAAAGCAAAAGTCGTCGGCACCAACATTGCCGCCAACACAACATCATTAAACTGCAAGGCCTGTATATCCATAAAGGTCGGCAAGAAACTGATATAAAAAGCCACCAATTTGGGGTTTCCCATTGTCACCAAAAATCCGCTTAAAAATCCCATTGCCTTCCCTTGGGATTTGGGGATTTGAATTTCCTGATTGCGCGCCAATGCATGACGCACAGCGTTAGCACCAAGATAAATCAAATAGGCCGCACCGAGGTATTTGATCACCAGAAAGACCGTTGAATAACTTGCCGCGACAAAGCCAAGCCCCGACACAGCCGCCAACAACCAGATCAAATCAGCTAAAAAAACGCCCAAAACGAAGCCAATAGTCGATCTGGCCCCGCCGAAAAGTGCGCGCCCCACAAGGGCTGCAACCACGGGACCCGGAACGAGCGCCATAATGGCTGTTGCGACAATCAATGTCGTCAAAGCTTGAATATCCATCTTTATTTCTTTCAAATAGAAAAGGAACTGGTTGAACCTATCATGATTAATCCGACTTGTTAAAAACAATCTCAAATCCTTGGGGCAGATTCAAATATTGCCGCAACGCAACAAAAAATATCTTTTTAATACATCACATTCTTAATATATGGACCATTTATTGCGTTTTTATCGCTTTGTGATTTTATATATTGATTTACCATCAACTTGCTATAAATAATATATTGCGCTGCACCATAGGAGGGAGCCATGAACGTTAAAAGCCTTACTCGTTTTGAGTTGCCTTTATATGAAACACATTTGATGAACTTACCGGCAAAAGATCGCCATTTGCGCTTTTCAGGTTTTGTTTCCGATGAAAGCATTACAAAGTATGTGGACAGCATCGACCTGCGCCAAGGCGTGGTCAAAGCCATCTATAACGATGCGTTAGAAATTATTGCCGCCGTTCATGTGGTTGTCTTTAACAATGGGCATGATGCCGAAATTGCTCTCAGCGTGGACCCAAATTATCGCCGTCAGGGCTATGGTCATGCCTTATTTGAAGCCGCGCTCAAATGGGTACGCAGCCGCTCTATTGAAAAAATCTATTCTCTATGCCTGCGTGAAAATCGTCCGATGGTGCACATTGCCAATGCGCGCGGCATGACCATCCATCACGACAGCCAAGAAGCCGAAGCCTATCTCAACGTCGATAAACCCACCCTTGCCACAATGTGGGAAGAAATGCTGGGGGAACAGATCGGTTGGGCAGACTATACCAACAAACGCTTTAAAGTGCTTGCGGGTGGCAACATCAATTTCTTTGATATTGGCCTGAACAAACGCGCATCTTAAACCTAATCCTCAAAACGCACTTTGCCTCGGGCTTGTTTGGTTTGTGAGGCACGTTTTTTTGCATCCAGTCGGCGCACTTTTGACGCCCGTGTCGGCTTGGTCGCACGCCGCCTTTTGGGGGAAATACTCGCCTCTTTAATCATCGCCACCAGACGCGCCAACGCATCGGCGCGATTCAGTTCCTGTGTGCGAAAACTATGGGCGGTTAGCACAATCTCCCCACCTTGGGTCATGCGGCTCCCGGCAATTTTTTGTAGCCGTAAAAAGACCGCATGGGATAGCATGGGTGATTTACGTGCATCAAAACGTAACTGTACCGCACTCGCCGTTTTATTCACCTTCTGCCCTCCTGCCCCGGGGCTGCGAATAAACTTTTCTTCGATTTCGGACTCGTCGATGGAGATGGTGTCGGTGATTTTGATCATTTTCATTTATATCATTTTTTAAAACAATTGGTAAAATATCCCATCTTTATTACTTTGGGTAAGATAAATATGGACCAACTTAATGCGATGCTCGTTTTTACACAGGTGGTGGATACGGGCAGTTTTTCCCAAGCATCAAAAAAGCTCAACATGCCACTACCCAGTGTCAGCCGAAAAGTCGCTGACTTGGAAGCACATCTGGGCGCCCAATTACTGGTGCGCACCACACGTAAGCTTTCCCTTACCGAAAGCGGGACGCGATACTTAGAATCCGCAAGACGCATTTTAAATGATGTGCAGGAAGCGGAACGCCAGGCCAGTGGTGAATATCTCACGCCAATAGGGCAAATGACACTCACCGCCCCCAGCGCCTTTGGACGGCTGCATGTCTTGCCCGTGGTTGAGGAATTTTTAAAAAACTATCCCGATGTCACCATCCGCCTGCTTCTTGCCGATCAGGTTTTGCATTTACTCGATGAACAGGTTGATCTGGGATTGCGTATCGGTGATCTCAGCGACAGTACCATGATCGCCAAACACCTTGGCTTTGTTGAATTTATCCAATGTGCCAGCCCCCAATATCTGATGCGCAAAGGCATCCCGACCTGCCCCCAAGACCTCAAAGAGCATGATATCATTTCATTTGGCAATATCGACCTGAATCAGACCTGGGAGTTTGCCGATGAAGATCATTTGGAAAAAATATCGCTTCACCCCAGACTGATCATTAATTCTGCCCAAGCCGCAGTGGATTGCGCCATCAACGGCATGGGTATCACCCGGGTTTTATCCTATCAGGCCAGCCAGCAAATCGCGGACAAGACACTTCAACGTATCCTTGCGACCTCCCCCCACAACCCCAAACCAGTCAATTTCGTCTATCCGCAAGGTCGCCTTGTACCTTTAAAATTACGTACATTCATTGATTTCGCCGCCCCCCGTATAAAAGAGCGACTGGCGATCATCAAACAACAATGTGCATAGATTTATAATTTCATTTATTGAAATAGTTTCTATCGATTTTACAATATTATCTTATTTTATATAAAAGTCTATCTATTGGGGGAACGAAATCACCTTACCTTGAAAAGGAAAATCCCAACCATGTCCAACCCCTCTTTCCCCAATAATGCTGCCCCCATAAAACTTTACTGGTTTCCCTTATCCGGCCATGCCCATCGCGCACAGCTCCTGCTTTCCTTATTGGAAATTCCTTATGAGACTGTTCTTGTGGACCTGAAAACGGGTGAACAAAAAACACCGGAACACCTGATGCGCCACCCGTTCGGTCAAGTGCCGGTGATTGATGACAACGGTGTTGTGATTTGGGATTCAAATGCCATTCTGACCTATCTGGCAAGAACATACGATCCTGCCAGAACATGGCTTCCCAAAGACCCTGTGATCGCTGCACAGGTTCAACAATGGCTCAGTATATCCAACAGTCTTCTCGTTGATGGCCCGGCCAAAGCGCGGCTGGTCAAGGTCTTTGGTGCCGGTTTCGACCATGAGGAAACCCTCCAAACCAGCGCAACTCTTTTAACAGTCCTCGACAATCATTTAAAAAACAGTCTCTATCTTGTCAGTGACACACCAACAATTGCTGATATCGCCCTCTATACCTACGTTGCCCATGCCCCTGAAGGCCATGTCGACCTCACCTCTTACACAGCAATCAATAACTGGATTTCCCGTATTGAGGCCTTGCCACATTTTGTTGCGATGATCCGTACGGAGACTTGAGCCATGGATGCTTTAACTCAAAAGGTCTTTCATGAGGGGGAGCGTGCATTTCAGCAACGTCTCCATCTTGAAGACAAAATGGCAGATATAGGATCAAAATTCATCCGGCCTTTCTTGCTGGAGCAACATCGTGATTTTTTTGAACAACTCCCTTTTGTCTTCGTGGGTCACCTTGATGATAAAGGACACCCGCAAACAAGTTGTTTAGATGGTCCTGTCGGATTTATATCGTCAACAAACGATACCTATGTGTCCATTCAGACAGAAACACTCAAAAAACCTGCCTTCTCCCAATTGAAGGCAGGTCAGAAAATTGCTCTTTTGGGTATTGAATTACACACCCGCAGGCGTAATCGCCTCAATGGTCTGATTGAAACAATCAAAGATGATCGGCTCAACATTGCCATTGAACAAAGCTTCGGCAATTGCCCCAAGTACATCGCCCCCCGTCACCTGAATATCACTGAGGGTGAAGGACAGCGTCTGTCTTACACGGAATTGACGCCTGAAATGGAACAAATCATCCGCCAGGCTGACGTTTTTTTCATTTCTTCACGAAGTGCTAAATTCAATAGCGATACCAATACCGGCGTTGATGTCTCCCACCGAGGCGGAGAAACAGGATTTGTAAAAATAAAGCAACCCAATGTGCTGTCATTTCTAGACCTGCCCGGTAATCGTTTTTTTAATACCTTGGGCAACATCCAGTCCGATCCCCGTGTTGGCTTGCTGTTTTTTGATTTTGATAAGAAAAGAACGCTTCAAATTTCCGGGCTTGCCGAAACCAAATGGACGGGTGAACTGCGCAACACTTATATCACCGTTCAAGAAGCCATCCTTGACAATACGCAACAGGTAGAAAGCGTTTCGAGTTAATCTTCAGCAAAATCAGCCCCCTGCCTTCGCAAGGGGGCTGATTCACATGAAAAATTCGTCAGGGCTTAACGCCCTTTCTTTTTGCGACGCCCAGCACCTGCGCGTTGGGCCGCACCCTTGGCAACACCGGCACGATCCAGACCGAGTTCACTGGCTTCCAGTCTGCGGATTTCATCACGTAGACGAGCGGCTTCTTCAAATTCCAGATTGGCGGCTGCCTCTTTCATGCGTTTGTCCATATCAGCCAAAACAGTCTTGAGGTCTTTGCCCACCAGATGCTTATCCCCACTGGCCCCGGTATCTACCGTCAAATAATCCCCTTGGGACACATCATCCAATACATTTGAAATGTTGGATTTCACCGTCTGAGGCGTAATCCCGTGGGCTTCGTTATAAGCATGCTGTTTTTCACGCCGTCGATTTGTTTCCCCAATCGCATAATCAAGGCTTTGGGTCATCTTATCAGCATACAGGATCACACGCCCATTGATATGGCGTGCTGCCCGTCCAATGGTCTGCACGAGGGACCGTTTAGAGCGCAAAAAGCCTTCTTTATCCGCATCCAAAATGGCCACGACAGAACATTCCGGTATATCCAAACCTTCACGCAGCAGGTTAATGCCGACCAACACATCAAAGGCACCAAGGCGCAGGTCACGGATAATTTCAATGCGTTCCAGCGTGTCAATATCACTGTGCATATAACGCACGCGCACGCCTTGTTCATGGAAATATTCGGTCAAGTCTTCCGCCATACGTTTGGTCAAGACTGTTACCAGCACACGTTCCCCGCGTTGGGCGGTTTCGCGGCATTCACCCAGCAGATCATCCACCTGGGTCTCCACCGGACGCACAATACAAACCGGGTCAATCAAGCCTGTCGGGCGGATCACTTGCTCTGCAAACACGCCCCCGGTACGTTCCATTTCCCAATCCCCGGGGGTGGCAGAGACAAAGACAGACTGCGGACGCATATGGTCCCATTCTTCAAACTTCAGCGGGCGGTTATCCACGCAGGATGGCAGGCGAAAGCCATAGCTTGCCAAGGTGCTTTTACGATTATAGTCGCCTCGATACATGCCCCCAATTTGCGGCACACCGACGTGACTTTCATCGACAAATAAAAGCGCATCATCAGGCAGATATTCAAATAAAGTCGGGGGCGGCTGACCCGGTTCACGGTCCGTCAGATAGCGCGAATAGTTTTCAATTCCTGAACAAAAGCCCGTTGTTTCCATCATTTCAAGATCGAAGGTCGTGCGTTCCTGTATGCGTTGGGCTTCCAGCAACTTACCGTTTTCCTGAAACCACTTAACACGCTCCTTCATCTCTTCCTTGATCTTTTTAGCCGCCTGCATCAAGGTGGGGCGCGGGGTGACATAGTGACTGTTCGGATAGACTGTAACTTTATCCAACGCCGTTATTTTCTCTCCGGTCAGTGGATCAAATTCCCAGATGTCTTCCAGCTCTTCACCAAAGAAGTTCAAGCGCCATGCCCGATCTTCAAAGTGAGAGGGGAAGACCTCGACCACATCGCCGCGCACCCGAAAGCTACCGCGTTGAAAGGCATTGTCATTGCGTTGATATTGCAGGGCCACCAGCCCCTTCATCAAATCGCGCACGTCATATTCACCACCGGCTTCGATGGCCAATGTCATTTCTGAATAGGTTTCCACCGCACCGATACCGTAGATGCAGGAAACGGATGCCACGATAATGGTATCACGATATTCCAGCAAAGACCGTGTTGCCGCATGACGCATGCGGTCAATCTGTTCATTGATGGAACTGTCTTTTTCAATATAGGTATCCGTCTTGGGGACGTAGGCTTCCGGCTGATAATAATCATAGAAAGAGACGAAATATTCCACATGGTTATCGGGGAAGAAGTTCTTCATCTCGCTATAAAGCTGTGCCGCCAAGGTCTTGTTCGGCGCCAGCACAACAGCCGGGCGTTGCAGCTGTTCAATAACATGGGCGACCGTAAATGTCTTGCCTGACCCTGTCACCCCCAACAGCACCTGATCTTTCTCGCCATCGCGGATGCCTTTGACCAGTTCAGCAATGGCTTCAGGCTGATCGCCACTTGGTTTAAAGTCGCTGACCAGCTTAAAGGGTTTACCCCCCTTTGGGACGGGGTGTTTGATCGGTGTAAAAATCGGTGCATCAGTCATGACACAAGATATAGCACTATTAAAAAAAAACTCTATACGGTCTTGCTCTCAATTTTCCTTAAAACGCATTTTATTTTCCAGAATTGATAAGGGTCAGAGATTTTTAATTTATTTTTGCTACATTTAGATAAGACTCGCAAAAAAACCATCACAAGGGGTGTCAAATGGCAGCAAAAAAATCAAACGTTAAAAAAGTCCAAAAATCAGCTAAAGTCATTAAACTCGATGATGAAACCATCGATGACGAACTCATCGAAGAAGAAATCATGGCAACGGATGGACTTGAAAACATTCACCCCCGCGGGCGTGATGCTGAAAAGTTTAAAGGAAAAAAAGGGGCCAAGAAAATTATAAAACACATGACCAACGGTCTCAAGGATGGTGTCCCGATTGACCAGTTAGAAGGCACTGACGTTCCCTTCTCAAAATTAAAGACTGCCGATTATCTGGAAATCATCGCCCCGCTTCATGTGGAATTATTAAAGATGCAAAATTCCGTCAAAGAAAGCGGACAAAAGATTTTGTCTATCTTTGAAGGACGTGATGCCGCCGGTAAGGGCGGAACCATTAAACGCTTTATTGAACACCTCAACCCTCGTGGTTGTCATGTTGTCGCTCTGGAAAAACCAACCGATCGTGAACGCAATCAATGGTACTTCCAACGTTATGTCACCCACCTGCCCACCGCTGGTGAAATCGTCCTCTTTGACCGCTCTTGGTATAACCGGGGCATGGTTGAACGGGTAATGGGGTTTTGTGAACCTGATGAAGTGAAAGAGTTTTTACGCTCTGTACCGGAATTTGAACGCATGCTCTATCGCTCCGGCCTGAAAATGTTCAAGTTCTATTTTTCCGTCAGTAAGGAAGAACAGGCCCGTCGATTTGCCAGCCGCGAAGATGATCCGCTTAAACAATGGAAACTGTCCCCGGTCGATAAAGAATCGCAAAACCATTGGGAAGGTTACACCAAAGCCAAAGAAGATGTCTTTTTCTACACAGACACCAAAGAATCCCCATGGACGATTGTCAAATCAGATGACAAAAAACGTGCACGTATCAACGCGTTACGCTTTTTCCTGAGCAAAGTGGACTATGACGGTAAAAAAGAAGAACTCTTGCAATGGGACCCGAGAATCATTCGGACAACCGAGCAGGAACTGGATGTGGAAGATTAATTCTACGCCCCTTTACCTCACAAAAAGGCGTCCCATCGGGCGCCTTTTTCTATATAGGCGTTTCTTTTCTGCTCATTATGAACATAACTGTCTTTTTTCTGCCCCAAATCACCCCAAAACAATCCATTTGGTCTTGCGTCTAACTGCATGCAGGCGTAGGGTCGGATTTTGACAGAGGCGAATATATCCATTCGCTTCAGCATATTTTTCTGGTTGAACTTACCTATTTGCAAAGGTCTGTAGCACTATGTCTTTTCTTGCCGACAAATTGTCACGCATCAAACCTTCACCGACGATTGCCGTTTCCACAAAAGCTGCCGAACTCAAAGCCGCTGGCCGCGATGTTATTGGCCTTGGTGCCGGTGAGCCGGATTTCGATACGCCACAAAATATTATCGAAGCTGCCATTCAGGCAATGAAGGACGGCAAGACGCGTTACACGGCTGTTGCCGGTACGCCGGAATTGCGCCAAGCCATTTGCGACAAGCTCAAACGCGACAACGAATTGACTTACACACCGGACCAAATCTCTGTGGGTTGCGGCGGTAAGCAAACCATTTATAACGCCTTGATGGCGACATTGAATGATGGTGATGAAGTCATCATCCCGGCGCCTTATTGGGTATCATATCCTGACATCACCTTATTGGCTGGTGGTGTGCCGGTTATTGTGGCTTGCCCGGCTGAAAACAAGTTCAAACTGCAAGCGGCAGATTTGGAAGCGGCGATTACGGATAAAACAAAATGGGTTATCCTGAACTCACCGTCCAACCCCACCGGTGCAGCCTATTCTCATGATGAGATGAAAGCCCTGACCGATGTGTTGGTCAAACATCCGCATGTCCATGTGATGACAGACGATATGTATGAACTGATCGTTTATGATGATTTCAAATTCGTCACACCGGCACAAGTTGAACCAGCACTTTACCCCCGCACTCTGACACTCAACGGTGTGTCCAAAGCCTATTGCATGACAGGCTGGCGTGTGGGGTATGCGGCTGGTCCGGTTGAAATCATCAAAGCGATGAACAAAATTCAATCGCAAAGCACGACGCATACATGTTCTATCGCCCAAGCCGCAGCCGTTGCTGCCTTGAACGGCCCACACGATTTTGTGGCTGAACATAATGCCGTCTTTAAAGGCCGTCGCGATCTTGTGGTGAAAATGCTCAATGATGCAGAAGGTCTGGTCTGCCCGACACCAGAAGGCGCTTTCTACGTTTATCCAAGCTGCGCAGGCGTGATCGGCAAGAAAACACCGGATGGCAAAACCATTGCAACCGATGAAGATTTCGTCACCTATCTATTGGAAGCTGAAGGTGTGGCTGCCGTACATGGCGAAGCCTTTGGCTTATCACCGCACTTCCGTGTATCTTATGCAACCAGTAACGAAGCATTGACAGAAGCCTGCACACGCATTCAACGTGCGTGCGCTGCCCTGTCATAAAGTAAACTTAACCGACTAAAAATATGCGCAAATAGTATATAATATCTATTTGCGCATATTTTATTTCTAGTCACCCAACTATAACATGGCTATTCTAGCCAACTCACAATTGTGCAAACATTGGCTATAACATGACTGAAGATATTGAAAGCTTAAAAAAAGAACTGGCGTCTTTAAAAGGACAACTGGTTGCTCAGCGACGTGAACTTTCACGCTATCGTATGCTTTCTTCTATCTTCAAATCGGCAACCCAGCCCATTGCATTGGTCAATGCCAACTTTCAGATTCTCAACATCAATCCCGCCTTTTCTCAACTGACCGACTATAAAGAAGATGAAATCCAGTACTTCCCCATCAATGCCTTGATTGCCCATCATAAACGTGAAGAACTTTGGCCGCCGGTTCAGACCAGTCTGGAACAGGAAGGCCACTGGGAAGGGTTGCTATGGAACGAAGGCAAAACAGGTAATATCTATCGGGTACAAGCCCATATTCAGAGTCTGGATACCGATGATTTGGATATGGCAAAATATGTTTTCTTCTTCCATGATGTCACCCATCAGAAAGAAACAGAAGAAAAACTGCAACACCGCAGCAACTATGATCTGGTTACAGACTTGCCAAACTGGAACCTGTTTTTAAACCGCTTCATCAGTGCCCTTTATACCTCGGGCCAAGAAGGCTCGCAAACGGCCCTTTTGTTTATCGGTCTGGACGGGTTTAAAATCATCAACGACACTTTGGGCTATACAATCGGGGACAAGCTTCTGCAAGAAGCCGCCATTCGTTTTGAGAAAACGCTGTCTGAAGAAGCCACAATTGCACGCTTCAGCGGTGACCAGTTTACCGCTGTCCTCCCTAAGATCAAAGATGATGATGATTTGCGTATCGTGACGCAAAATATCCTTGAATGTCTTGAGCGCCCGTTTGAAATTGAAAATGAAGAAATCTTTATTTCCTGTTCTGTTGGCGTCTGCATCTGGCCCGGCGATGGTGATGATGTCGAAACACTGCTACGAAATGCCGACAGCGCCATGCACAAAGCCAAAGACAACGGGCGCAATGCATTCCATTTCTTTACGCCAGACCTTGATGCAAAAGCCCAAGCCCGTCGGTCCATGGAAAGAGATTTACGCAAAGCAGTCAAAACCTTTGATGAATTCCATGTCGTCTATCAACCGATTGTCGATATGAAAACAGGCGAGATGAAAAGTGCCGAAGCCCTGATCCGCTGGCACTGTGCCGAACGCGGCCTTGTGTCACCGGATCAATTTATCCCGATTGCCGAACAAAACAACATGATCCTGAGTATCGGTGAATGGGTCTTGGAAACGGCTTGTCGCGAGATCAAAGATTGGTCGCGTCAGTCACAAACGCCTTTTAGAGTCAGCATCAACCTATCAAGCCGTCAGTTTAAAGAACATGACTTGCCCAAAATCGTCAAAGGTGTTTTAGAACGTACAGGTTTTGACCCCAACCAATTGTCTCTTGAAATCACAGAAACCCTGATGATGGAAAACCTGCAAGAAGCTTTGGTCATGTTGCATGAACTCAAGGCTATGGGTGTACGGCTTTCAATTGATGATTTCGGCACCGGCTATTCAAGCCTGAACTACTTGAAGAAATTCCCACTTGATACACTAAAAATCGACCGTATGTTTGTACGCGAAGTCACCACAAATGCCGAAGATGCCGCTATGGTCGCTGCCATCCTAACCATGGCGCAAAGCCTGGGTCTGGAAGTGGTCGGTGAAGGTATCGAAACAGCTGAACACAATAACTTCTTAGCAGATAAGGGCTGTAATTACGGCCAAGGTTATTATTATAGCCGCCCATTACGGATTGAAGAATTCAACCTGTTTGCTAAAAAGCAGGAATTTGAAAGATTGTCTTAATCTTGCAACGCGCATTCCGCTTCGTTGCCCCCTCTCCTTAAGTTCTTTTCTTTTTGTCCTCTTTAAAGAGAGCAAGAAAAGCTACCAAACAAAGCCCTCAACCATAGGGGTATTTAGAAAAACCTCACAATACTTATAGGTGGCACATTATTTGCTCCAAAATCTTACGGGTGGGCCATCACATACAACCTCAGGAGCAGATAATGTCAGTCACACTTGGTTCAAATATTTTCTCAAATCCCGATATGCGACCACATCTTAAAAAATATTACGAGAGTAAATACGCCCCCGTTCATGATCGAATTGCTGAAATGAAAGAAAGCGGCGTCCAAAAAACTGTAGCCTTACCCGATGGCACATATGCCAAAGGGCTCTTAGCAGACCAATATGAAGCTGCCATCCCCTCTTTCGATAAGTGGCTGGAATTACAGGAAAAAATCCCCTCCCATTCGGATCAGGTATTTGCAGGAAACGCAGGCAACAAAACACTGAGAAAACATATCGAGCTTGCTAAAGAACATTTGCAAGGCGCCATAGCCAACACACCGGACCAACCTTCTAACGTGCGTGCCGTCTTTTCACGCGGGGATGAAATACTGGGATTTATCGGTGCAGAAGGCAATATCAACCTTCACAGCGGCGCATTAATGCTCACCAATTTGCATGACAAAGCCAACAAGCTCGGCCTTCAGGGGGAGGAAAGAATTGCCTATATGTTGGAACAGGGAGAGGAAACTTTGTCCCGATTCTACGATGATGTGACGATTGAAACCTATAGCAAATCGACGATGCCAACAGCACGAGAATTTAACGACAAATGGTATCCCCAGTACGATATTGACAAAGCCTACCAACAAAATATCGAAAACCAGAAGAAGAACATTGCAGAGCTTGAAGAACAGTTCAACAGTCTTGGAGAAGAGCTCAACAATCAAACACGCAATATCAGCGACCTCAATACTTTTCTCCTCAAAAGCCTACAGGAAGCCGATTTGACAGAAGTAAATGTTTCAACAGAAGCTCAAGGGGAAGCTGAAACAGCTTGATCAAAAGAAGACACAACCGGCCCTGTTGGAAGGGTGGCAATGACTAAAAAAGGCATATAAGAAAACCGTCTGTAGTTGCTTTTGCTGATCAAAACACATCAGCAAAAGCAACCATACCCATGTTATGACATCAGTACCTTTGCAACGGCTACTAGAGAACAACATGCCGTCATTCAAGAAATCACCTCAGTATCAAAAGATGCCAATCTGACAATAGTATCTACCACTAATGTCAAAACCGCCAACGACATATAGATGATATTAGAACAAGTGATAGATCATAAATATACATCTATAGTAGAATTATAATAAATAAAAAGTGACGCAGAAAGATGGCAGCGTCTCTTTTTAGTGTATACTTTTCAATTAGATGCTCAACCAATCAACGATTTTTTCAAGCCACATAAACAACTAATAAGAGTTATAGCTCGAATCGTTGGGTTTTATTGCTTTTAAGATATTTCACGTTATACATAATATCGTAACCAGCAAAAATTTATTAACTTAAAATAGAAAATATCAAAAGCAAAAGATCGAAAACAAGCCAATAACATATTGAATATAATAAATTATTTAAAAAACCATTCCTTTTTTTTAATTTCAGCTTTCTTATGTACCCAAGTGCAGGAAGTACTAATACAATAAAAAAAGATAAGACGCTAAATCATTTAAGTGTTTTTACTTAGCATCTTATTATAAAACATTTACAATAATTAGGATTCCTCCATGTCATTAAACAAAATGCGGATTACTGCAAAAATCTGGCTGCCCGCTTTTATCTTCGCAATTGCATTGATTGGGATTGGTATCTTTTCAGCAACCAATCTGAAATCTGCACTTCTTGAGACACGCAAAGAAAAAGTCCAGAACCTTGTTGAAACAGCGCAATCAGTTGTCCAACATTATGCCAAATTGGAAAAGTCCGGCACCATGAGCTTAGAAGATGCACAAAATGCCGCAAAAGAAACTGTTCGAGCGATGAGATATGATGGTCTCGAATATTTCTTTATCAACGATGCTCAAACCAACATGATCATGCATGCCGCCAAACCCTCTCTAGAGGGTAAGAACTTAAGCAAATTAAAAGACCCAACAGGCAAGCTTTTTTCAGCTCAAATGGTGAAAGTTGCCCTGGAAAGCGAGAATGGCGGATTTGTTGATTATTTATGGCCAAAAGCAGGACATGAAACACCTGTTGGCAAAATTTCCTATACCAAACTCGCCAAGGATTGGAACTGGGTTATCGGGACTGGTCTTTATACAGATGATGTAGATGATGCATTTTATGCACAATTTAAAACCTTCGCCATTCTTGTAGGCCTAACCCTTTTAATTGCGGGCAGTCTCTCCTGGTTCGTCGCAAGAAATCTGTCCACAGGCATCAATGGGCTATCGACACAAATGTCCAGTTTGGCTGAAGGTGATCTGGACATTAATATCTTTGGACAAGATCGAGGTGATGAAATTGGAGGAATGGCAAAAGCTGTCGAAGTCTTCAAAAAAAATGCCATCGAAGCCAAAGAACTTCGTCTTCAACAAGAGAAAATAAGAAAAGAAAACGAAGAAGAACGCAAACATGGGCTCCTCCAACTTGCCGACGAGCTTCAACATCGCATGCATAGCGTCATCGAAGAAATTGGTGAAGTTGTTGTGACTTTAAGTTCTTCTGCAGACGATATGAGACATAATGCCGAAGAAACAAGTAAGCAGAGTACCGCCGTCGCAAGCATTTCTGAACAAACATCTGCAAATGTAGAAACCGTCGCGGCGGCTGCAGAAGAACTAAATGCGTCTAGTGCCGAAATTGGACGTCAAGTTGAACATACCAACCAAATCGCCAAAGACGCTTCCCAAGAAGCCGAAAACACCAATGAAGTCGTACAAGGCCTCAGTGGTGCGGCAGGTAAAATTGGTGAAGTTGTCAGCATGATACAAAACATTGCAGAACAAACCAATCTCTTGGCATTGAACGCAACGATCGAAGCCGCACGCGCAGGAGAAGCCGGTAAAGGCTTCGCGGTTGTGGCTTCCGAAGTAAAAAACCTTGCCAATCAAACCGCAAAGGCAACGGATCAGGTTTCCAAACAAATTCTGACAATTCAAAGTGAGACAGATCGTGCCGTAAATGCCATTCAAGGTATTTCACGCACCATCAACAACGTCCATGATGCCTCTAGCGCCATTGCTGCGGCTGTTGAAGAACAACATGCTGCTATTCAGGAAATTAGCCGCAACGTTCAGGAGGCATCGCGTGGTACACAGGAAATCTCAAGCCATATCACCTCTGTGTCAGAAGATGCCAATCTAACAATGGCCTCTGCAAATAACGTAAAAGTATCAAGTGATGCCTTGCTCAAAAGCTCTAAAAATCTGGACGCCACAATGGAATCTCAACTGCAAGAAATGAGAAACAAAGCCCACAATTGATCAAACTTAACACGCATTAAAAAAGACCTGGTTCAATATCCAGGTCTTTTTTTGCTAAAAACCTTCCAGATTACCCCTTCCTCAATCCTTTAATTTGAGAGGACGCCACAATTTTTCCATTCGTCTGATAGCTCTCGTGATTTTTTTCAATGTCATTCAGCTTATAAAGATAATTAATCATCATGCCGGCAGATTGTTTCATGCCCTTAGATGATGTATCCCCCAACCAATTCAGGCGTTCCATCCGTGCCCCGTTACTTAAATGAAAATGTGAAACCGGGTCCAGCGTACGCGTCCCTTTTCTCTTGGCTTCCAGAAGATAGCGCGCACATAGACGCATGAGCGGCTCTTTCAGGGCATCATGGGCTTCTGGGTCATTTTTCCAAGCAGACGTTTCCAGTAAAGCCTTCAAGCCACCCTTGGCCCCCTTTTGACCGCTGGCCTTTTTAAGGGCATCGCGTTCCTTCGGATTAAGCAACGTACTGTCACCTTTTGCCAAAGCCTGATCCAACCACGCCTGAAATCCGGGAATGGGAGACAAGGTCGCAAAGTTTTTGATATTCGGCAGATCTTTAGACAAGGCCCCGACCACCTTTTTAATCAAGAAATTGCCAAAACTGATCCCCGCCAATCCGGTTTGCGCATTAGAAATCGAATAGAAAATAGCTGTATCAGCCGTCTCCGGATTCAAAAGTGGTGCTTCTTCATCCAGCAATTCCTGCACGTTATCAGACATGCCATTCACAAGCGCAACTTCAACAAAGATCAATGGCTCATCAGGCATACGGGGATGGAAAAAGGCAAACAAACGGCGGTCTCGTGCCAAACGGTTTTTCAGATCATTCCAGCTTTTAATGGAATGAACCGCTTCATATTCGGCAATTTTTTCTAAAATTGCTGCCGGCGAATGCCATGTCAGTTGACGCAACTCTAAAAAACCAACATCAAACCAAGAAATCAACAGGTCTTTCAAATCCCGTTCAACAATCTTTAATCGACTATTGTCGCGCGACATTTTCAACAAGTCTGCACGCAAATCGACCAAAAATTTCACACCATCAGGCAAGGCATTAAATTGACGCAATAAAGTCATGCGCGGGGGTTCAAGACTACGACGCAAGGCAATTTCACGTTCGCGTTTTTCTTCATCAGTTTCGGCAGCTTGAAAATCAGCAATGGCTTGTTCCACTTTCGCATTATCCGTTGCGAAATCATCGGCCAGAATTTCTAAAAAACGTTGACGGCCTGTCTTGTTTAATTCCAGATAGGCATGCCCCAGGGCAGCCGCGCGTGAACGGGCGGAAACTTCCCCGCCTTTAATATCCAAGCAGGCTTTCATTTGATCGCGGACTTGCGCGATTTCATCCTCAGGTAAGTCCGCTGATAAACTAGGTAATTCCTTATCCGAAGTCGTAGTCGCGATGTCGCGCCAAACAGAACTCCAACTTTTTAGTTTCTTCAATAGATCAGCCATTATGTTCCTCTTAACTGCGCTCTAATCAGTGCAATCTGTCGTAAAAATTCCAAAGCGTTCAATTGACGTTTTTTAATCTTACGCGACATGGCACGCATGATCATATCATTCAATGCATCGGGTATTTCAGGCACGTCTTGTTTGGGCCCACTAAAGACACCCCCCGGCAATTCTCCGGTCAACATGCGATAGCCCAATACCCCCAAAGCATAAACATCTGCACGCGCATCTACATCTGTCGCGCTGCGACGTTGTTCAGGAGGCAAATAATCCGCCGTACCGACCCAATATCCCGCCAGAGACTCTTCGCTTTCCGGTACCTTCACCAAGCCCGGGTCACACAATTTAACTAATCCACCCCCCAGCTTTGTCAAGAGCACATTACCCGGTTTTATATCACGATGAACAAGCCCACGCCCATGAAAAGCCGACAACCCACTGGACACCTGAAACAAGATTTCCACACTGCGTTTTATGCTGAGTTTACGCGGTTCTGGTGCATCCTGCAATTCAGGTGCGTAGCCTTCTGTGCCCTCATCTTTACCCATTTCATAAAGCAAATTTGTTTCGATATAGGGCATGACATAAAAAGGCTTATCATTAATGTAGGACAATTCCCTGACAGAGATGACATGAGGATGATCAATCTTTGCAAGAATGCGCGCTTCACGCATAAAACGTACCCGCCAATTATCGATTGAATACGGCAATGCCGCCAACAAGCGTTCTTTCGGGTTAAACACTTTCACCGCCACCCGCGTTTGCAGGTCCGGATCAACGCATTCATATAAATCGGAACTCCCGGTGGAGCGAATAACCCGCTTCACCTGAAATTTCCCGATATGCTCATAAGCAGCTTTTGGCATCTCTCTCATGGTCGTAGAAGATCAAATATCCCTTTGTTGCGCAATAAAAAAGGCCGCTGAAAATCCTCAGCGACCTTTTTTCCTTCAGAGGCTCAAATCTACCATTCGACTTTCTCGACACCTTCGAAGATGATTGTTGAACCATCGTCGAAGTCGATCTGACCTGTAAGGCCAGAAACGTCTTGGTAATCATCCATCTGTGCCGTATCGGACGTGATAACGGACTCGTCGCCAAAGTCGTTGGTGACTGTCAATGTCCAACCTTCCGTACCGTTCAGTTGGATGGTATCGAAGTCGGCACCACCATTGATCCAGTCCGAACCGCTGACACTGGTGTCATTGGCACCGCCAAAGACAAACAGGTCATTGCCGTCACCGCCATACATAACGTCATCGCCGGCACCGCCGATCATCACATCAGAACCGCCGTCACCGTACATGGTGTCATTGCCGGCACC
>JABXIC010000218.1 GCA_013373265.1 Methylocystaceae bacterium
ATGCCTTGTTCAACACATAAGCCGGAAGTCCAAAGGCATAAACAAACAATGCTTGAGCGGTGGCAATTGAATCGTTGGCGTTAAATTCCTTGCGTTCAAACAACACACTCACGATTGGATCTGCGATCACCATATAAGCAACAGCGGCTGGAAGTGTCAGAAATAAAGAAAACTCCAGCGCCCTGTTTAAACTGTTCATGGCACCGGCTTCATCCCCGCCGCGCAATTGACGTGACAGCATGGGCAAAAGCGCTGTGCCCACCGCGACACCAACCACCCCCAACGGCAATTGGTTGATCCGATCCGCATAAAACAAAAATGAAATTGATCCCGTCGGCAGTAAGGTGGCAATCATCATATCCACCAACAAATTCACCTGATAAATGCCTGCCCCCATGGCCCCGGGAACGATGCGTTTCAGCATGATTTTCAAATCATTTCCCCAAGTCGGCAGGCGGAGCTTCAGAGTGATACCTTCTTTGACACAATGCCAATACAGCCACAAAAATTGAACCACCCCGGCACCAAAAACCCCCCATGCCAGCGCATGACCTGCATTTTCCAAATGCGGCGTCAAACCAAGAACCGCCCCAATCAGGCATATATTTAGTAAAACAGGTGTTGCAGCCGCAGCAGCAAATTTATTCAATGAATTCAATACACCTGCCATTAGTGAAACAAGAGATATGAATAACAAATAAGGAAAAGTAATTCTGGTTAACACAACCGCCATATCAAATTTTTCAGGTTCATCCACAAACCCCGGGGCAAAAACCCGCATAGCCCATGGCATGGTCAATTCCATCACGATCAACAAAACCAGCAAAAACCAGAACAGAAAAGCCAGCGCGCGTTGGGCAAAACTTTCAGCTGCCGCAATGCCGTCTTCTTCCAACTTTCCAGCAAAAAGGGGCACGAAAGCCGCATTGAAAGCACCTTCCGCAAAAAGACGACGAAAGACGTTTGGAAATTTAAAGGCAATGAAAAAAGCATCCGCCACAGGACCTGCGCCCAAGATGGCCGCCACCAAAATATCGCGGGCAAAACCTAATATACGGCTCAGCATCGTATAGCCGCCAACAGTAGCGATAGAACGCAGCAGTACCATTTTTTTTCCAGTTCTGTGTATAAATACCGTCAATTTGTACGCGCAATAGCGTTAAAGAAAGTATAAAATAGCTTTAAAAATTTACTGGTTTGACCACAAAAAAGCGTTATAACGCCAGTCAACTCTATAGCACTATTGAAAGCTTACAGACCATGATGAAAGTCGTACGCGCCAAACTCCATGGCATCCGCGTTACAGGGGCGGACCTCAATTACCACGGTTCCATCACACTGGACCCGGAACAATGCGAACTCGCCGGGATTTACCCGATGGAATTTGTCGACATCTGGAACAAACAAAGCGGCGCGCGCATTTCAACATACGTGATCTATGGCGAGCCCGGATCAAAATGCTGTATTTTAAACGGTGCCGCCGCGCGCACCTGTCAAAAAGGTGATGAAGTCATCATCTGTTCTGCCGATTATTGCACCCCGGCCGATCTTTATGACCTGAAACCCACCATCTTGACCTATCTGCCCGATAACGAGATTGATCAGGTTTTAAAATATGATGTCTATCGCAGTGAAAAACGCGCCTATGATTTCCGCATCATTGATGCCCAAACCAATGAAATCGAAGACTGCCACACTTATCCCAACGTGGACATCAACAACATCCGCAAGGATTTGAAAAAACGTGGCCTCACTGGCGACGATATTGACGCTTTTATCGAAAAATACCTGATGCGTTGATCTTATAGCGTATTCAGAACATCAATGTTCTGGATACGCAAACGATGGATACGTCTGGGGTCGGCTTCCAGAATTTCAAACTCCAAGCCGCTAAAGCTATGGGTTACAATTTCCCCACGAATCGGCACGTGCCCGGTGATGGAAAAAACCAGGCCACCCAGTGTATCGATATATTCACGTTCCTGCTCTTCCAGGAATTTGCCGATCTTTTCTTCCATATCGTCTAGCTCCCAACGCGCATCGGCATCAATGCTGCCATCGGGACGTTCCACAAACATGGCACCTTCCGGACGGTCATGTTCGTCTTCAATTTCGCCGACAATTTCTTCAACCAAATCTTCAATAGTCACCAGACCGTCGGTGCCACCAAATTCATCCACCATCAAGGCCATATGAACCCGTTTGGTGCGCATTTCCAAGAGAAGCTCCAACACCCGGGCACTGGGGGACACATAAAGCACCTTGCGGCAAATACTTGCCAGATTGAATGGGACATCTTTATTTTGCCAAGCCACAACGTCTTTGATATGCACCATGCCGATGGGGTCATCCAAATTTTCCCCATAAACAGGGACACGGGAATGGCCTTCCTTGGTCATTAAGGTCACAACTTCATCCAAAGATGAATCTACGGCAATGGCAGAAATATCAGAACGTGGCACACAAACATCTTCAATGGTGCGTTCGCGCAATCCAAAAATATTTTTCAGCAGTTGCGCTTCTTCCGCCTCTAACGGAATTTCCTGTTCTTCACGTTCTTCAAGAAGTTCTTCCAACGTATCGCGAACACTGGTGTCGCCGTTGTTCTTTCTACGAAACGGATTAAGCCGCCCTAATATGCCAGCTTCTTCATTTTCAGTGATAGGCCCCTCAACTTGGGGCGGGCTACTGTCGCCTTTAGGATCGTTCATTTCTGTTGTTTCAGTTTCCACTGTGAATAAAAGGTCTTTTAAGACTGTGCCTCAGAACTATAGGGATTCGCAATGCCAAATTCTTTTAAAATTGAAATTTCCAGCATTTCCATCTCTTCGGCTTCGTCATCATCGATATGGTCAAAGCCAATCAGATGCAAAACACCATGAACAATCAAATGGCTGAGATGGTCTTCAAAAGCAATCTTTTGATCCAACGCTTCTGCTTCCACAACCCCATAAGCCAACACAATATCGCCCAGATGGACAGGGCCGGGTTCCAGGATCAAATGACCCGGTTCTTCACATTCCAACGCCGGAAAAGACAGAACATTGGTTGGTTTATCTTTTTCACGGTAATCCCGGTTTAACACCTGCACCGCGTCATTATCACTTAGGACAATGCTCAGTTCACACGGGCGACCTTGGGTATCTGTCTGACAATGTTTAAGAGACGCCATAACAGCGCTGCGAATGATGTCTTCGCGATCCCCCCACTGATCACAATCAACTGTGATATCCAAATCACCTAAAATCATGAATGATGCCTTCTGCGACCGGGTTTTTGATAAATCTCGGCTTCATCATTGTTTTTATCCGCCTTGTCATAGGCTTCAACAATGCGTTTGACCAAACGGTGGCGCACCACATCTTTTTCACCAAAACGGATGGCTTGAATACCTTCAACTCCATCCAGTGTTTCTGTTGCATCACGCAGGCCAGAACGCACACCATGCGGCAAATCCACCTGCGACAGATCGCCCGTGACCACCATATGGGAACCTTCGCCCAAACGGGTCAAAAACATTTTCATTTGAATAGCGGTGGTATTTTGCGCTTCATCCAAAATCACAAAGGCATTGGCCAGCG
>JABXIC010000033.1 GCA_013373265.1 Methylocystaceae bacterium
AGCCTGTATTACAGCTGGTCCAAAGAATTTCTGGAAGCTGGCAAGAAGCGTCTGTCCGGCGATATTGCGCGTCAGGCGACATCCCATGAAGTGCGTAACCTCAAGCGTGAAAACACGGATATGAAAGAGGCGCTTGCCGACCTGCTTCTGGAAAACCGCCTGCTCAAAAAAAGCATAAACATGGATGGGGACGACGATTTATGAGGTATTCAGCGGCAGAAAAGCTTGAGATCATCCGTCTTGTCGATGCGTCCCACTTGGGCGTTCGACGCACGCTGGATAAGCTGGGCATTCCCAAAACCACCTTTTATCGCTGGTATGAACATTATCAGGATGAAGGCGTTGACGGGCTTGCCGATAAATCGCCACAGACGTCCCATATCTGGAACCGTATCCCTGATGAGGTTCGTGAAGATATTGTGGAACTCGCCTTGGATCATCCGGAGCTATCGTCGCGCGAATTGGCGGTGAAGTTCACAGATGAACGGGACTATTACGTCTCTGAAAGTTCCGTTTATCGCCTGCTGAAAAGTCGGGATCTCATCACAGCTCCGGCTTATGTGGTCATTAAGGCGGCAAGTGAGTTTAAGGACAAAACCGTGCGTCCCAATCAGCTTTGGCAGACAGATTTCACATACTTGAAGGTCATTGGCTGGGGTTGGTTTTATCTATCCACCATTCTGGATGATTATTCGCGCTATATGGTGGCTTGGAAGCTGTGTACGGGCATGATCTCCCTCGCTTTGCTCGAAGAGACGATGAGGCCGAAGATGTAACCGCGACACTGGAGTTGGCCTTGGAAGCCTCAGGCTGTGACAGTGTTGATGTGGTTCACAAACCAAGGTTGCTCAGCGATAATGGCTCATCCTATATCAGTGGTGATCTTGCCGATTGGCTGGAAGATCAGGGGATGGATCATACGCGGGGCGCGCCCAATCATCCACAAACCCAGGGCAAGATCGAACGCTGGCATCAAACGTTAAAAAACCGCATCCTACTGGAAAACTATTATCTGCCTGGCGATCTGGAAAGCCAGATCAACACCTTCGTCCAGCATTACAACAATGAGCGCTATCACGAAAGCCTTGGCAACGTTACACCTGCTGACGTTTATTTTGGACGCCAGCACGGCATCTTGAAACGTAGAAAGGAGATCAAACTCAAAACCATCAAGAAACGCCGCTTGCTTCATGAAAAGCACGTGGCATAATAATCAAACCTGATGAGCCAAAACCCTCTGCTATTTTAAATGCTCATATGTCCCAAATCATATGGCGACGGACAGTCGGGGGTACGCTATGGATACAGTGGTAAAAGAGTTGGTGAAGGTCGAATATGATGGACTAAAGCAATGATGAAAAATAAAATTAAAATATTCCATCTTTGATTCCAGCTTTAAACCTGTAATATTATGCACGGCATTATTAAAACTTTTAAGAGTTTACTGAATGAGGGCATAGATGGAGCTTATTTTACAGATTGAAGGAAGCTGGCTGCAATATAAGCTGGGTGATAAAGCAGAGAACTTCTTGGAATTGAATGGAGATGTATTGTCGGAGATGAAATCTCTTCGCAAACGCTATCAGGCCATAGCACGAAATACTGACAACCTCCCACTACTGTCCATCGGCCAAGAACTGTTCAGGCTTATCGGCTTACCTACTCATATCGTCGATAAATGGCTTGAAAACGCCAATAGAACCCTCCCCTTGATCATTCAATCTAAAAGTCGGCTGAACGAAACCCATCGTATTATATTATCCCTACCTTGGGAAATACTGGCAACTGATGAGGGGTTTCTAATTGAAGATGCGGCACTCTTTCAAATCAAAAGACAAATTGGACCTGCCAGCAATCAGCCACACCAAGCCGATTTTAAGGACCTCAACCTTGCATTTATGGCTGCTGCCCCAGCACAACAAAAACCGTTGAACTATGAGGCCGAAGAAACGGCTATTATTACCGCAGCCGGTCGCAACAAGGAGATAAACCTTTATGTTGAAGAATCAGGTGATTTGGACTTATTGAATGATTACCTTAGCGATCTTGCCGATATCGACATGCTTCATCTTTCCTGTCATGGCGGCATCAATAAAAGTGGCAAGTTCTGCCTCAGTATGGAAGATCACATTGGTGCTGAAAAGCTTGCGACAATAGATGATTTTGAGCGTCTTTCTTCACATGTTCGTAACCTTTTTATCTCTGCCTGTTCCAGTGCGACAAACTCAAAGAAAGAATATTTTATTATTGAGCTTGCCCGATCAGGGTTTCATAATATTGTAGGTTGGGATGGCTCTGTTGGTGATGACGTAGCAACAGAAGCGGCAAAAACTTTCTATCAAGCTATCTTGGACGGAAGCACCCCCCAATATGCCACATCATTTGCTCGTAAAAAACTATATAAACAGGAGATGCCGTACTGGCATCTATTGCGGAGTTATCATACCATACAAGGTGGCAACCCACTTGTTGATACAACAAAATCCAAACATCCAAAACGTACAGGAACAGTTGCAACCGAACTTTTGGATAAACAATATGACAAAATGCCTGTGGCCAGTAAGGAGGCCTTTGTTGGCCGTCGCCAACAGCTAAAAGAGGCACTTAATTACATTTATAATGATCGAGGGGCTGGCCTTTTATTAACTGGCATGGGTGGCTGCGGGAAATCCAGTTTTGCCTTGCGGATATCAGATCGTTTAAAACACAAATATAAATCGGTTGTTATCCTTGAAAAATATACTAATGCCGATCTTTTCGCCGCCCTATTAGGAAGTCTTGAGGGGGAAGATCAAGTCAAGTTGCAAGGTATCTTAGATGATGTGCAGCAATCACCTGATTTACTGGAAATTAAACTCATTTCACTACTGAACACGCTATTTTCAGACATACCGATCTTGCTTATTGTTGATGACCTTGAACAATACATTTTGGAAAAACCCAAAGCAGGGCAAGAAAACGTTGTATTCAATAGTGAGGAAGCCTCTCGTTTCGTAAGAACTTTAATTCGGGCTTTTAAAGCCGCACATACTCCTTCCAAATTGCTCTTTACGTCCCGTTATAAGTTTACGCTTGAAGATGATGATGGTCAGAACCTTTCGGCGACCCTCCACAATATAGAGATGCCAGACATGCTACCTTATGAGCTTTATAAACACTGGTTGGTTTTATGTCGTATTAACGGAAAAACAGAACGAAGCCTTGATCAGGATGAGGCTTATCTGACCCGAATCCACGAAATCGGCAAGGGGAATTCTGGCCTGCATGCATATTTGCTGACGGCTTTGCTGAATGATGAACTGACCATTCTGGAACAAGCATTAGATGCTATCGACAATTATAAAACAAATAAGGACTATCAAAATCTTGATACCGATTTGGAAGATTACCTAAAACGGATCGCTTTAGAGACTTACATTGATGCCCTAAGTGAAACCGAAAAATGTTTGTTACAAGGATTAAGCCTTTTTGATTTTCCGATACCCAAAGTTTGTGTGGGCAAGTTCGGTGCCGATTTAGCCATTGATGATCCCATGCAAGCGTTTATGCGGTTGGATAATTTAGGTCTGGTTATTCACGGCAAAGGTCGGGAGCATGATCGACATGTCAGCATTATAAGACTTGCCAAAACAATTGTAGAAGAGCTTCCTGCGGAAGATAAAAACCGCCTTGCCCAAGCGTTTAGTCAGGTTATCTGGGAAGAGTGGTTCGCAGACATTATGAGAGCTTGTGACATTCCTGATGAAGTCGATTTTGATGTGAAATTGAAAATACTAAAATCCCTAAACAATAAGTTTAAAGAAGAAAACATATCACTTTTCTCAGAGGCAGTTGACCTCCAGCGTATCAGCCTTTTACAGAACTTTTGCATAATGAACAGTCCTGTGGATTGGATTGAAATAAAATTGAACTGCAATACTTTCATTGATTTGTTGGAGATTTCAATAGCTCTCAATCCTATTGAGAAGTTTCGGATTGGGAAAACATTTCACAAACTGAGCACTAATCACATTAAAGAGCTTTTCTCTATTTTTAGTGAAGAAGGGAAAAAGTTTAGAGAGCTACACGGCAAACATTTTGCCATTTTATGCCAAATCATACAAAAACACCATGAGGGTAGAAGTGATCTATATAGAAAAGCATTTACTCATTTGGTCGGGGGAATTGATAAAGATACACTGAATTTGTTTGAAGGATTAGACCCTAACGATGAGAATGGAAACCTTCTTCAACTGATTGAAATCGCAAAACAGGGCGGGAATCCTGAACGAATAGGTTCTGCCTATGCAAACTACGCCTACTTCCTGAGCACTAAAAAGCAAGACTATGACAAAGCGGACGAGATGTATCAAAGAGCCATTGAGGCTGATCCTGATAATG
>JABXIC010000078.1 GCA_013373265.1 Methylocystaceae bacterium
CAGGTTCGAATCCTGCCGGGTGCGCCAATTAAACCTTCTTAACTGCAAGACCAAGAAGAACTGTGCAATTGTCACGGTTCAGTATGTTCCCCGTCAGCGCGAATGAAACCAAACATATAGTTTGAACAAAGGAGGACTTAGGTCTTATCGTAATGACGTAAGGAATGAAGATGAGAACTAAATCAAATGAGCCTCAAGCCTAAAACCAGTGCTGCAGACTATGGTTTCATAACCTTCTCAAATTTAAAGAAACCTTGCTCAATTAAATTTGAGTCACCTTCTTCGCCATTAACTGTAAAATCCTTTTCTGGATGAAATTCATTAAAAAATTCAACGATATGAAAACCACATCTGTTGACATAAAAGTGTATATTTCGTTTTTCAAAGTAAGGAGTGGCGGTAGCCCATACCCTTGTTTCAGGATAGGCATTTTCAATCGCTTTCCATGTTGCTTGACCTAATCCTTTATTATGACTTCCAGGATAGATGAAAAACAGCTCAAGATTATTATATTGCGTTTCATTGTTAATGTTCAGGACAACACCACCTACTTTCTCATTCCCTAACACTATATGGTTTATTACAGCACCTTGGGCGTTAAAAGATTTCGATATATCTTCATCTGATGGTATCGGTTTGCTGTGGGACGGTCCAAACTGCTTTACTAATGCATCAATAAAAGCGTCCTGTAATTTTAATTTGAATTCAGACAGTTCTGCTTTTTTAACCGATAAAAATTGAATGTTTACTTCGTTCATAATCTATACTCAGAAAAATAGGTAATACACATTGGCAAGAGAATTGAATATCTTATGTCAAAAACGAAATCCGCTGTTGTTTTAGACGCTCTCTTGGCCCAAATTATATGACAACGGACAATTTCTTCATGAACTTACTCACAACATTCATTCTTTAAACACATGTCCTTGTGGAATAACACCATATTCAGCACGATGTAAAATGCCTTGCAACGGGGAAGAAAGAAACTTCTCTTTCATTTCTTTGGTGGAGATCACGCCCAAAGTTTCATATCCAGTTATCAACTGGATGACATATCGAAAAAAAGAATGGCGTTAAAAATGGTTCGCACCACACACAATGCTTTCAACGAAACTGAATAACATTTTGAATCCTAACCACGCTCATTGGCTCTGGCAAGAGTATATCGATTCGGTGATATTTTTATCAACCTATAGCTTTTGAGTTAAATCAAATCATAAGATCATCTCGTAACAAGAGCATCCCAAGATACACTACAATATATTGTAAAATAAAAACTATTCACTTTTCATCCAACAAAAAAACAGTATCACACCACTCAACTCGGAATTAACACTAGTAAAACTACGTAACTTTCCTTAATGTGAAAATTGGAATTCTTCCAAAAAAATAAAGTGTGTCGAACTCTACGGATGAAGGTAAAACTATTTGAAGCAAGATAATCGCGCTAGACGGTTACTTGAGGGATTTAAACTACAAAAGCCAACGCTTCTAAGGCTTTCATACAAAAGTTGGACATAGACGCTGTGAGGGTAGTCTATGCTAAATGAAATAAGTGGCAATGAGCCACAAACATATTCGGTATTAGAAAATAACGCCGATGGAATTGAATTACCGGATGGAGTTGACCTTCAATCCGCTAATTTTGTGCGTGACGGGTCTGATCTTCTTATTCAGAGCGCTGATGAAGGCAATTTCACCGTAAATAACTATTTTTCCAACGAAACACTTGCAGATATTGTCTCCGGTGACGGTCATATTATGTCCGGCAATGCATTCGATACCCTCAGCGATGCTGCCGCCCATAACCAAGTCGCCCAAGCCCAAATTCCGGGTCTGGAAGTCGCCACCTCCAATGAACCCGGCACACAAGTGAGGGGCGAACCGATTGGCAGCGTTGATAATGCCGAAGGTGTTGTTAGCGTTACCCATGTAGACGGCACAACAGAAACCCTCAATGTTGGCGATAAAGTCTATCAAGGTGACGTTCTGGTCACAGAATCCGGTGCCGGCGTTGGCATTACATTGGCGGATACATCTGTCTTTTCCCTTGGGGAAGAAGGCGAACTGGTTTTGGATGAACTGGTCTACGACCCCGGCCAGATGGAAGGCTCGGCAGTCCTATCCCTTTTGCAAGGTACGGCGACCTATGTCAGTGGGCAAATCGCCAAAATAAACCCGGACGCGGTTCAGATCACCACCCCCGTTGCCACCATCGGTATTCGTGGCACAAAGGTCTTTGTTGAATATAATGATGGCAATTTCCGCACCATCAATATGCTGGAAACAACTGAGAATGGCGAGGTTCCCGGCGAGATCGTCGTCTATGACATCAACGGCACCCCTTTAGGATCCACCAACCAAGCCAATATCGGTTGGAGCTGGAATTCAAATGACAACACCCCACCCAATGCGCGACAGTTCAGTTCACACGATGTTGACACCATCACCCGTGAAAACCTTCGCCACCTGCCCAAAAGTATCATTGAAAAATCGATCGAAAATCAGGACAACCAACAGGCCTCCCTTGGTCAAGCTCATAAAGAAGACGGCGCACAACAAGATCACGGCTACAAAGATACAGTGGTGGATGTAAATGATGGTCACGACATCGATTATCAAGACATTATCGTCCAAAATGTCCATTCAACGACAATCACAAGTATAACCCCAATTATTGTTGATGATGAGAACATCCCCATTAAGGAAACAGAAACAGAAACAGAAACAGAAATAAAACTGACCGTCCCCAAAGACGATACAACTAGCACTCTACATGGTACCGCCATAGATGGATATCTTAACGGTTCTACAGTGTTCGTCGATTTAAATAAAGACGGTGTGCTTGATGACAATGAATCAAATCGTACAACAACAGATTCCAACGGTAAATTCAACCTGACGATCCCGACAGATCAAACCGACTACATCATTTCCGTTGTCGGCGGTGAAGATATGGCCACAAATGCCGAATTTTACGGTTCCTTACAAACTGTGGCCGGTGCAACAGTCATCACCCCCCTCACGACCTTATTGGCAAATGGTGTTTCAAAAGCGCAATTGGTCAGTATTTTTGGTATTGATGCCAATATTGACATCACGCAAAACGACCCGATTGCCTTGTCAAAATCTGGGGACAATGTGGCAGCCTATTCTAGAATTGCAGCCGTGGGCGTACAAATCCAAAATACCATCATTCAGGCCGCTTCCATCTTTGAAGGGGCAGCAATTGGTGGCGTTGACGATGGCTTTGCTGCCAATAAATTATTCAATGCAATCGCAAGCGCAATTAAAGAGTCAAATTTTGATATTACCAATACAGACAACCTAGAAACCATCATTACAAATGCTGCTGCAGAAATCCCTGGTGTCGACACAAGTAAAGTTGCAAGCTCTGCCGCAACGGCAGCGCAGCTCATCAGCACTTCCAACACATCCATCAAAGCCCAAATTGATGCGGGATTAACAGGGGATGCACTATTAAACTTTGTGACACAAGAACAGGTCTCTGCAACTTCCCTTGCCGAAAAGATGACCACTACAATCAGCAACGGGCAAACCTTAAATAATGCTCTTATCTCAACCGATGAAGACACGACAAAAACGATAACGCTTACCCTCAATGAAGGGCAAAGTGTTTCCATTGAGACGCAACCTGCACATGGGAATGTGATCGTCAATGAAAATGGATCGATCACCTACACCCCCGGCGAAAACTACAATGGTGATGACAGCTTTACTTATACAATCACTTCCGGTGAAGAAGTCATAAAAACTGTGCCTGTCAACATTCAGGTCAAGGCCGTCAATGATGCCCCTGTGACCAGCAGTAGCCCTGTTATCGCTGGTACAGAAGATACCGCGCTCCTCATCACAAAAGCACAATTGCTGGCAAAGACAACGGACCCTGAAGGCGATACTATCACCCTTTCAGATGTATCTGCGGCCTCTGGTACCTTGGTTGATAATGGCGATGACACTTGGACCTACACCCCCGTTGCGAATGCAACAGGAAACGTCACCATAAACTTCACTGTCAGTGATGGGACAGATACAGCCAATGCGACA
>JABXIC010000154.1 GCA_013373265.1 Methylocystaceae bacterium
CAAGTTATTCACGCAGGTGGTAGCTATGTCGGAAATAGATATATATTTTATCAGTTGACAGAACTGTGTTCGAATAAACTTGAGATATCTGAATCGTTTGTTGAAGTGGTTTCTATAAAATATAAGGATAAAGCTGAATTCAAAGTGGTGAGAGGTGTTTATGAGCCCGGCATAAATACAATAATAAGGCATGGCAAATTTTGGTCAGATTAAGCCCAAGACATAACAACACAGGATACCACTTTCTGAAGAACACACAGGACAGCACTTTCTGCACGCTGGGTGGTTGAGTGAATTCAGTGCACAATAGAGAGTATAGGTTATGAGGAAACTTAAAATTTTCGCAATTTTTATGTTGTTGAATGCAGTTAATGCAGAGACTTATGTTGAATCGGCGTACCCATATCCAGATGGGAATTTTATGGTGTATCTCGAGATTGAAGAAGGAGTTAGCGTAGCGGAGATTTCAGTGCGTAATCCGGTGCATCCATTATTTGATGATGGCTTCTATCAGAACAAGGATTTTTATACTGTTGCCAAGAATATAAATGGCAGGGCTCTAGTCTCAATCGGTTTTTTATCGGACATGCAGATAAAAATTGATTCCCGAGTATTTGATTTCTACTCTTCGGATGAATTAGGATTGCTTGCTATGGACTTTGACTTTAATAAGTTTGATCGACCAACAATCTTCCTTGTTTATGGAGGGGGGCTTAGAATGATTTGTCCAGATATTGAAGATGAAACAATAATAGCGGTCTGTAATTCGTCTCAGCCAAAAGAGCTATCGGGCTTCATAATTGAGCAAGAAAATAGAGATGAAGACTGGGGATATAAATTCGGTTTTTGATAAGAAACAAGGCAGACATATTCTGAATGCGACAGGGAAAATTCTGCTCCATCGAAGGTTGGTTTTTAGATTTGTTGCTTGATTTGATCGTTTATTTGGAAGTTACGGTTAGATAGCTACAAATCTGGAGGATTTGGGCGGAAATTGGCCATAGCGGCCCATTAAGTTACTAAAAACTCAAGAAATTGCAGTAATTTTGCCGACGCCTTTAACAAATCGCTGCGCTCTGACAAGCGCGATCTCCTGCAATTGTTTGGGTCGTCCAATCCAGTTAGAGTGTGACTTTGAATTCTCTGCCGATGTCTGCCTAACTTGATTGGGGTTGATGTTGAGCGATTCGAGCATTGATGGTGTCGAGTTTTGAATAAATGCGCGTTTCCCATCGTGTTGTATTTTGCCAGCCCACTCTAGAAGTTCTAGATGTTGTGTTAAGATGGGACTGTCCCGTGTTGCCAAAGTATGCTTGTGGAATGATAAGTTCTGCGTCTATCGGATTTTTGGCGGTAGAGGTTGTTTCGAATGAACAGTTAGATCGCGGCGAAGAGTATAGATACTCCGCAACGATGTGGGCTGATGTTGCAGGTACATTAACACCGATTGCTGTGGGATTTGAGTTTGGTGCAACGGCAGGTGCTGCAGCTGGAGCAGTTGTTGTGGGTTTGAATGTAACTTACAAAGGTCTCGATTATATATCGACACAAATAGTCGAGCATCCCGGATGCCCCTCTGATAATAAAATCAATAGATACTATCAAAGATGTGCGATGTCAGAATTCGGAGTAGATGGTTGTGGCTGGAATTATTGACAATTTTGTTTTAATTGGGATTGCATTTTTTGTGTATCTTAGTTGGATGGCTATCACATGCCAAATTAGGATAAATAACTTGATTTCGAGTATTGCATCCTGGGTCTACGGGGGGGGTAACTCTGTTGATTCTGATGATGTATATACTTGAGAAAGATTCAGAAATTACAGTTGTTGGTTACGCGGCCATGGTCGTCCATAGATCGACAATAGCAGGTGTATTTGATGACATTTATCCATATATTTTGTTGGCGATTACTGTATTGTTTTTTTTGAACTATATTCTGAATAAAATGGATGGCATGGAAACATTTAAGTCCAGAAAAAAATAGTAATAGAGGAGCAAAACAGGTCGCCACCGTCTAAATTCGACTGGGTAAGAACAACACAGGACATATATGGATGCTCCCCGCTTATCAAGCACTTTTTGAAGAGATCTGGTTCGCAGACATATATCCGGCGTCATAATTGGGAGTTTTCCGTCCCAGCGCCATACACTAGGCGTGCCCATGTATTCGCACTTCGCCCCCTATTCACCACCGTGGCTTCTACGAGCCATGTCCTGTGTCAGGTTCTGGCGAAGCGGAAAAACCTTTTCTTCATCAGTGCTTGCAAACTTGAATGTCTGGTTAAGGCTACCTTGTTGATTGTTTGTTAAGATGGGACTGTCCCGTGTTGCCAGTCCTCCCACAGTTCCTTTGTTGCTCCGTGTTCAACAGTGGAGGCAAAAAAATATGCACGACAACGATCAAGCTTATAATTAAGGGCAACTTTACGCTCAGTACGGATATTGGCTACAGCGCAATGGTTATTAGAATTAGTGCGTAGACTAACCCCCTGAAGTCTCACCCCATAACTAGAGGTTCCATCGTAA
>JABXIC010000230.1 GCA_013373265.1 Methylocystaceae bacterium
AGTGCAAGTTTTTAGGCATGCATCAGTGTTTTAACATGCGCTGCCACACTGCTTGCCAAGGCATCCAGATCATAGCCCCCTTCCATGACCGAGACCACGCGCCCGTCACAGCATTCATTGGCAACATTCAACAACTCTTGTGTCACCCATATAAAATCCTGCGTTCCTAAACGCAAATGGGCCAACGGATCACGGGCATGTGCATCGAATCCGGCAGAAATAATCAGAAAATCCGGATCAAAGGCACGCAAGGCTGGCAAGATTCTATCTTCATAGGCTTTACGAAATAAATCTGGTTTTGACCCCGGCGGCAATTCCACATTACAGATGTTATTGGCCACCCCTGTTTCACTTTCCTTCCCCGTTTCGGGAAAACCGGGAGATTGATGACTGGACCCGTAAAACAGATTGGGACTGTTATAAAAAATTTCCTGTGTGCCATTGCCATGATGCACATCAAAATCAATCACAGCCGCCTTTTTGATTTCCGGATATCTGGCGACCGCATGAATGGCCCCAATAGCAGCGTTATTGAAAAAACAAAAACCCATGGCTTTAACAGATTCCGCATGATGCCCCGGGGGGCGGGTGGCGCAAAATACATTGCGTACCTTTTGGGCCATGACTTCATCCACCCCAAAACACACACCGCCGACAGAACGCAACGCCGCCTCCCACGTCCCCGGAGAAACGATGGTATCGCCATCAATGGCATTTAAATGACCACTTTCTTTAGGAACTGCGCGTTCAATCGCTTCGATATAACGGGTGGGGTGCGCCAGTTCCAGTTGTGAATGAGTCGCCATAGGGGCTTGATCACGCTGTAAAAAATGAAACTCTTCCCGATCCAGATGGCGCAAAACCGTGCGCAGACGCGAAGTTGTTTCCGGATGATGTTCCCCAGTGTCATGTTTCAAGCATGCCGGATGTGTCAGCAGCAATGTCGTCATTAGAGTTCCCTGTATATTTGTCTTTTTTTATACAGGCATCATAGGAAATATAATTTTGAAAAGCCAATTGTTTATATGTCACTCCACAAGTCTGTGTTGAAAAAAACACGACCTGTTCACCTTTACAAAAAGGCAGAGATTACAAATGGCTTACAAATATTAGCCTTTTTTAATAGTAATGACGTATGTGTCTTCTTTTTCTTCATTGGCCAGAAGCTCATGGCCCATGGCTTCACATAAATCTTTAAAATCACGCGGGGCCTGAGAATCGGTTGCTATAATTTCAATAACTTGTCCCGCTTCCATCCGTTTCAATTCTTTACTGGCGCGCAAAACGGGAATGGGGCAACGCATACCACTGGCATCCAGTTTTTTATCAATCGTAAACATGGTTTCTCCTTTTTTTATTGCGCTGCACATAAGTGTTATAGCCAAGTTTCCTATAAATCTAAAGTGAGTTTATCCATCTCTTAGTGATAAATTAAAAATAATTACTAAATATTTGCGTTATATTTTAATTTTTGTGTGGAATCCAACTTCAAATAATCTTATATTCGTTTTATGAAATTTTCTTATATACATAAAAACATATGTAAGAAACCCGAACATTTATTGCAGTGAATCGATACCATGGATATTGAACTCCAAAAATTAGAAGAAAATGCCCGACGCGCTAGCACACTGTTAAAGGCGATGAGCAACCAACACCGTCTTATGATCTTATGCCAGATTTCTAATAACGAGAAATCTGTCGGTGAATTAGAAGAAATCATAGGCTTAAGCCAATCCGCCTTGTCCCAGCATCTTGCGCGCTTACGCCGTGATAATCTTGTGCAAACAAGACGTGATGCACAGACAATCTATTATTCCCTGAAAGGGGAAGAAGCCTCGACCATTATCGAAACGCTTTATAACCTCTATTGTGCTGCTGACGCAAACAGCGCTTGCGCATAACACCGATCAAACTATCTTATCAGCCAGAGCGTGATTTTTCATTCACGTTCTGGCACTTAATTATTAAAATTGACGGACTTTCCGATGACTGTACTTTCGCTGGCTTCAGACAACGAAATTCAAAAAGCTGTGGATGCAGCGCAATCCTATTATGATGGGACTGCCGATGAAATTTATCGCAGAATCTGGGGCACCAGCATGCATCTTGGCCTGTTTGAAAGCCAGGATGAACCCTTGCCTTCTGCCATGCAGCGCGCCAAAGATGCCATGATTGGCGGCATTGCCTTGCATCAAGAAAGTAAGGTTCTGGAAGTCGGATGTGGATACGGTGCCCTTGCCCGTCAATTGGTGCGCAATTTCGATTGTGCGGTTCTGGCAACCAACATCTCACAAAAACAATTGGATCGCGCCAAGGAACTTACCGATGCCGAAGGTCTGTCCGATAAAGTCCGCTTTGAAAAATGCGATTTCCATAAACTTCCTTATAAAGATAACAGCTTTGAAGTTTACTGGAGTCAGGAAAGCTTCTTACATGCCGCTGATCGCGTGCAGGTTCTCAATGAAGCCCATCGGGTTTTAGAACCGTTCGGCTTGCTGGCCTTTTCAGAAGTGACCTTGCGTCGCTCCACCCCGCCCGCGCTGCGCGAACAAATCCTCAAACGCGTCAAATCACCGTCCATGTGGTCCAAATACGAATATGAAGTCCATCTTAAAAAATCTGACTTCCAAGTCGAAAAATGGGTCGATTGGTCGGACAATGTCGCACGCACCTATGGCTGGACGCTGAAACAACTGTCGCGCAAAGAAAGCGAGATCGTTGCCCGTATCGGTCAAGAGGCTTTCGACAATGCGTGTGAAGGCATGCAACTTTGGCAACAAGCGGCGAAAGACGGCTATCTCGGCTGGATTCATGTCATCGCAGCCGCGACCAACAAAAGCACCACATAATTACACTTGAACAAATCGGCTGACGCCGTCCATATCGTCATAACGGCGCAAGCGCCCTTGGGCGACCAGATGATGCAGATGGGCCAAAGACTCCCCGATGGCAAAGAAAATCTGGTGACTGTCCAGCTCACGTGTAAACAAACCTTTCAACACTTCATAAGCGCTGACAGGTTTCTCACATAAGGCAAAGGTCTCATCAAGGCGTTCATCATGATGGTGTGCCAGTTCCGACAAGCGATGATGCAATCCTTTAAAAGGATAATCATGGGACGGCAGAACCAACACGTCTTGTGGCAAATGTTCAAAACGTTTCAAGCTCGCAAGAAATTGTGACAGCGGGTCCCCGTTGGGTTCTTGCGGCCAAATGCTGATGTTTGGACTGATGCGCGGCAAAATCTGATCACCGGAAATCAAGACATTCAAGTCTTCACAATAAAGACAGGCATGTTCCGGGCTGTGGCCTGTGCCGATAATCACCTGCCAATCATGACCGCCTATTTCAATCAACTCACCCTCCACAATGCGGCGGATACCAATGGGCGGCATCGTGATGCGTGACGGATAGGACACCCCACGTTCCGGGATAATCGCCATGAGTTTTTCATCAAAACCGGCCCGTTTATAAAAGCGGGCCAGATGCGGCAGGATATTTTCAGGCGTTTCAAGCTTAAGATTGCGCGCCATGCCCCATTCCCCCAGGGTCATCCACAGGGCGATATCATATTCTTCCTCAAACCATCCGGCGAGGCCGACATGATCGGGATGAAAATGGGTCACGATCATCCGCTTAACAGGCTTTGCCCCCATAGCACCACTGAAAAGCTGCTGCCAATATTGGCGCACGTCCGACTGGTTAATCCCCGTATCCACCACAGTCCACCCATCGCCATCATCAAGCACCCATAAATTGATATGGTTCAGCTTAAAAGGCAAAGGCATGCGCACCCAATGCACACCGGGCGCCACTTCAACAGCATGTCCGCCGTCAGGTATAGAATCAAAGGGGTATGTAATTTCCATTATTCGTCCTGTATAACTATTGTTTCATTTCCAAGAGGGGTGTGTCGTTTCTTTGATAGGCTTATAAACGTTATATACCCCTGACAAGTAAAGCGACAATCCGCTTCCAAAGCCGTGTAAAGACATTGTTGCCTTCTTCACGAATTCTTCTTTGTTCACCCAATTCAGCGAGAATTAATGATTGGGCTTCCAAAATACACGCCAAAGCACTGTCGGCTCGTGCCTCAAATTCAAGGTATTCTTTTTTGATGTTTTCTGCCTCAGCCTGACACTTCCCTGACTGAAAAAATAGATCAACTCTACTATGGTTACCCATTTTCTATTCCTTATATCTATATGCTTACGAAAGACGCTATACAGCGCACTCATTGCTCAAGGCAGACTTGATGATTAATGCAACAGAATTGACTGTAATTCCTTTCTTTTTACAGTAAGGACTTTCTAACCATAATGAGAGTTTCTTTTGGCCTTTACTGGCGTTACACCCACAACAGCAAAGAGCAATGTTTTCACTAGTAATAATGCTCGCATCATTGATTATATGCTCCCAACTTGCGGCGGTCGTTCTATTCTCTTTGAAGGGCGTAAATTTAACTCCACAGTATACGCAATGAGTATCGCGTTCTCGTACTTCATCCTCAAGCCATTTCGGAATATTCCAGCTATTGGCCATTTACTTTCTCCTGTCGCTGCCAGATGCTTACATATAAAACACTACAGCTTTCCATGTTTGAGAAGCGAATTCACGACAAACGCTTTTGTGCTTTCATCTAAGCAATCTATGAGGTTTAACATAATTGTTTATACAATCACGATTTTTGAGGTACGGATAACAGATTCTTCTTTTAAACTTACTTTCTATGAGATTTGAGAAGACATATGAACCTCAAAGACAAGTCGATTGATGCTAAACAAAAAATGGCAGGACACCAAATGCCCTGCCATTAAAATTCAAAATCAGCTCAAACCACTTAGTGATATTTGAAAGAGCCGCCTTTTTCGTTGTTCACGATCCAAGCCAGTTCTTCCTTGATCACTTCCGTATGGTGGTTTTCAGGGGCGTTGAGCACGTCTCTGATGATGGTCATACGGACCGCTTCGGGCAAGCGATCAAAGTTTTCCAAGAACAGGAACTTAATCGACGGACGCATGGTGGTTGACAGCAGCAAGCTGGTCACCAGACGTTTACGAATATCATGACGCAGGTTGCCGTTTTCGGTCAGGTGGAAAAATTCCTGAACAAACAAGCGCGGAGCCATTTCCCCTTCAAGCAAGGCATGCAGGTTTTGGCGCAACGCGGCAGAGAATTGTTTACGGGTCTGGACAATCACACGATTGGTTTGACGCACCACTTCGCCAATGGCTTTGGGGTGGAAGTCGTTTTCATGCAGCATATTAATGGCATGGGTCACGTTATCATGCTTGCCCGCATCGGCAACAATGCGCATCACTTCGCCGACAAATTTGTTTTTCCCAGCCAAGGGGCTCAAGCGCGCAGCGGCCGCCATCGACATGGGAGATTCCGGATCACGTGTCGCCATCAAAGACAGCGGCATCGGATCTTCTAATGATTCCAAATCAAGATTGATATTGAGCAAATGCTCGGGCATCAAAATCTTTGTTTTTTCACCGGGCACACAAATCGGCTGGCTGTCCCTATATTTACCTTTTAGGTCCAACGCACAGGAAATTCCCGCCTTTGTAATCCCAAGTTTAGACTCAACCTTATCCACCATCGATGGCATTCCCCGAATTCATTCGTTTCGACATCATCGCCGAAACACCAATTTACCCATAAACTCCCTGATCTGCAAAGGAGTTTCTAATCTTAAGCCCTAGGCAAATTATGCCCATTGACAGATCGGTTGTTGTGATACAATGCCTGCAATTGATTAACACTTCGTAACTTATTGGAATTTATGATGCGAATCGGAATCGACCTCGGCGGCACCAAGATCGAGATTCTCTGCCTCGCCCCGGATGGCACAGAGATTTATAGAAAACGTGTGCCCTCCCCCAAAGGCAATTACACCACAACGCTTGAGACGATTCGCGACCTTGTGCTGGAAAGTGAAAGCCAATTGGGTCAAACAGGCAGTGTCGGGATCGGCATTCCGGGCAGTGTGTCGCGCCATACCCAGTTGGTTAAAAATGCCAATTCCGTCTGGTTGATCGGCCATCCCTTGCAACAGGATTTATCAGACGCCCTCAACCGTGACGTCCGCCTGACAAATGACGCCAACTGCTTCGCCCTGTCCGAAGCCATTGATGGGGCCGGACAAAGCGGGCAAAGCGTCTTTGGGGTGATTTTAGGCACCGGTGTG
>JABXIC010000140.1 GCA_013373265.1 Methylocystaceae bacterium
GGTAATGCCGTGCAGGTTGGATAAGTCATTCGCTTTATCGGGGCTGATCTCGCTGAGTTCCGGGACAGCTTCTGAGGGTTTGCCCCAAAGGGACCCCAATGTTGGCACAAAGATCAACGCCATAAATAAAGAAGCGGATAAGGTCGCAATCAAGGTGATGGGCATAAATTTCATAAACTCGCCCACAACGCCGGGCCAGAACAGCAAAGGTAGGAAGGCCGCTAATGTTGTGGCTGTAGAGGCTGTGATGGGCCATGCCATACGTTGCGCTGCAAGTTTATAGGCACTGCGTCTGTGCAGCCCTTCAATCATTTTACGATCCGCATATTCGGTGACAACAACCGCGCCATCCACCAGCATACCAACCGCTAAGATCAAGCTAAAGAGGACAACGATGTTCAGCGTCATATCCATGAAAGACAGGACGAGAATACCGGCCAGAAACGACCCCGGTATGGAGATGCCGACAAGGCCGGCAGTGCGTAGGCCAAGGGCAGCAACCACGACCACCATCACCAGTAAGATTGCGCTGAGAACGTTATTTTGCAAGTCCGTCAACATGGTACGAATTTGATTGGACCGGTCTTGAGAAAAAGAAACATGCAAATTTTCTTTTAAGGCATCAGGCCAAGCTTGTTGTTCTTCTGTTACGACTTGGCGGACCCGTTCAATGGTTTCAATGATATTCTCACCCGTACGTTTGGATACCTCAATTGCAATGGCGGGTTTTCCGTTGACGCGGGCAAAACTGGTCGGGTCTTTAAAGGTGCGTCGGATTTCAGCGATGTCCCCCAGTTTGACAACGCTATCGCCTTCAACCTTGAGCGGTTGTTCCATGATGTCAAAAACGGTTTCATAAAGACCGGGGACTTTAATGGCAAAGCGGCCTTGACCTGTATCTTGTGAACCGGCTGCTACTAATTTGTTGGACCCTGTTACAGCCCCAATTGCAGCAGAAGGTGTAAGGCCATAGAGTTCAACTTTTGCCGGATCAATAATGATTTCCACCATTTCATCACGGTCCCCGGCAATATCAGCTTCCAAGACGGTGGGGATGGCTTCAATGCTATCTTGTAAATCGCGTGCAACTTTGACCAAGCTGCGTTCCGGCACATCCCCGGCAATGGTGACAACAAGGACGGGGAAGAGGCTTAAGTTAACTTCATGAACGGTCGGGTCGTCGGTTTCATCCGGTAAATCGGATTTGGCGAGATCGACCTTTTCGCGCACATCGTCCATGGCTTGATCTGCATCGAAACCGGCTTCAAATTCTAAGGTGACGTTTCCACCGCCTTCATAGCCAGTCGCGCGCATTTCTTTAATGCCTTCAATGGTGCGCAGTTGTTGTTCAAGAGGGCGCAATATTAAGCGTTCGGCATCTTCTGGTGAGATGCCGTCATGGGTAGCAAGAACATAGATGATAGGGATGTTGATATCCGGATCAGATTCTTTAGGAATGTTTTGATAAGAGACTGTACCCGCGATCAAGATCAATGCGAGGGTCAAAAGCACGGTGCGTGCATGCCCTAAAGCGGCTTCAATAGCATTTTTCATCGCTTATTGTTCCTGTGCTTTCGCAAGGTTAGGTGTGTCTGCTTCAGCCTCAACCGGAATGACGGACTGTCCTGGGGTGACATATTCCTGACCGCGTGTGATGATACGTGCCGTTTTGGGTAAGCCGGAAATCCAAACACCATCGTGTGTGTCTTCTAATAAGGCAACAGGATTGAAGACAACTTTATCATCTTTATCAACGGTTTTGATCCCGATGACCCCTTTATCAGATAGTGTCAGAATGGACGGGCTGACAAGATAACTTTTTTGCGAACCTACTTTTAAATAAAGCTGTGCGGTCAAGCCTGCGGGGATTTCGTTATTGGGATTATTACCTTCCAGTTCAATCGCATAAGTGCGCGTTGTACTGTCGCTGGCGGCAGAGACATAGCGTATGATACCATCGATCTGATCGGTATTATTCACAATCGCGCGGGCAGGCTGCCCATCTTTAATCAAGGTGATATTGGCTTCAGAAACGTTGGCTGTAACGACAATCGGGTTGAGATCAACAAGCTTTGCGACGCTGGTACCGGATGTTACATAATCCCCGACTTCAATGGTGCGGTCTTCCAGCTTGCCGTCAAAGGGGGCTGTGATGGATGTATGTTCAATATCGATGCGAATGCTTTTTAAGGAAGCCCGTGCTTCATTGAGCAAAGCATCGGCTTCTGCTAAAGAGGTTTGGGATCGATAACTTTTTTGGGACAGTTTGCGCGATGCTTCATATTCCAGGCGGCGTTGTTCCACCAAGGCCATTGCCCCTTTTAACCGTTCTGAGCGATCATCCATGGCAATGCGTGCAATCACATCACCCGCTTTTACATCGGCGCCTTTTTCAACTAAAACTTCAACAATGCGTCCGGTTGTTTGTGCTTTCATCTCAACGGATCTGTCGGCTTTGGTTTGACCGTAAAGTGTTATGACTTTGGCATGGTCATGTGCCTCTTGGTTGCTGACCTGCACTTTAACAACGCTTTCTTTTTGGTCCGCTGTAACACTTTTGGCTGCAACTACGTCTTCACTTTTGAAGATTCCTGAAAGCAGCCATAATGCACAAACAATTGCAATGCCGACAGCAATCAGAATTGATTTATTTTTGGGTAAGGTAAATTGGGGAAGTCCCATGACGCAGGTCCATTACAACGGTAAATATTAAGAGCTATTCTTTAGTATAGGTAAAACTGTAAGGGAAGTGTGAATACGCTCACTATATCATATTTATTTAAGAGCAAATATTTCAATTGCGCGTTTGATCCCGCGCATGGGGTATTGACCCACCAGTTTCCAATGGGTTGGGGCATGGTCCACGAACTCTTTAGAGGCCAGAACCGGGAGCTGGATTTCTTTGGTTAGTGTTTCAATACGCGCGGCTTCGTTGGCCGCCGGACCTGTAACGGAAAAATCTAGTCTTTCGGGCACACCAATGTTGCCAAACATTAATTCCCCCGTGTGTAGCCCAAGTCCGAAAGCTAGTTTTTCTTTGCCTTCTTTTTGGCGCACATCATTGATGCGTGCTATGCGCTCCAAAGCATCCTTTGCGGCCATGGTTGCGTTGTTACTGGCTTCACTTAGACTGGTGTCTTGACAGGGAAAGATGGCCAATACTGCGTCACCGACAAAGCGTAAAACTTCCCCGCCATGGTCCATGACAGCCCCGGCCGTGCAAGAAAAATAATCATTTAATGTGGCCAGCAATTCAGGCCCGGGCAGTTTATCGCCAAGATCGGTTGATTTTCTTAAATCGCTATACCAGATAACCGCCGGGATGATTTCAACATCGCCAAGGTGAATGGAACCTTTCATAACTCGTGTTGCGGCATTGTCACCAAGATATGCGGTCAGGGTGTTTCTGATGATGCGTTCGCGCAATGCCATTTTCAAGGCAACGGCAACATATTTTTCGATACGCTTCAGAGCTTGACGTTCTTCTGTGGTGAAGCCGCCTTTACGATCTGACAGCCATGAAATGAACATACCATCGCTTTCATAACTGTTTTCAGCTTCTTCTGAAAAAGCGAAAAGCGTCAACAGATAATGCGTTCCACCTGCCTCTTTAAGTTCATTCAATAAAGGAAAAGGGTAGTGCGCGTAATCTTGTTCAAGTGAGATGTCGAGGTTATTTAAACGATTGGAGATAACGTGATAACCGGGACTGGATAACCATTCTTCGTTATTACCATCTGCATGTAAGTATCGTAAAACGTCTATGGAGTCTTCATGGCGCCACCATTTGAGCGTTAATGCACCAACCGTTGGATGCAATGTCCCCCATGACATATTGACCCGGAGCAGGCGCACGCCAGCGCGTTCCAACTGTTCACATGTGTCTTTTAACAATGTTGGTTGGATGGGGCTGACTAAGGTGCGCTCAATCAGCATTTCTATAAGGTCATCTAGTACATTTTTATCAATACTCATGATCTGTAAGGTAGAAGAGATTATGAGTTTTTGCGAGTTTTTTTATTGCTGTCTTTACAAATTGGTACCGAAATGCGTATTTTACTATATTATGTAGTCTTCCAAATATCTTAAGGCAGAAATGTGACAGCATGAGTAAGACTGGTTTCGTAAAAAAAATGGCCGCTGATGGGGTGACGTTTGTCATCCGTGAAGCAGATGAAAAAGATTTACCGTCTGTAACGGATTTGCATGCCTACAATACCGGGCAACATAAACCTGATTATTGGGAAGAGACTTATCACCGCTACGGTGATTCCAATGAAGGTTTCTTTTATGTCTGCGAAATCGATGGGGCTTTTGCAGGCTTTATCATCGGTGAAGTACGCGCTTGGGAATTTGGTTCTGAACCCTGTGGGTGGGTGTATACCATTGGTGTAAACCCTGAAATGCGATTGAAACAAGTCGGCACACGTTTGTTTGAAACGGTCAGTGATGAGTTTCGAAATGCAGGCGTCAGTCAGATTCGCACGATGTTACACCGTCAAGATAACTTGAACCTGAGCTTTTTTAGAAGTCAGGGCATGATGGGCGGACCATATATTGAATTAGAAATGCCACTGGATTGAGGGAAAAAAGATGAAGCTTCAAAAAGCAACCTTTTGCGCTTTATATGCTGTCTTGGAACTGGCCCGTGATCCATCCGTGCAGCTGTCTGCGACTGACATTGCAGACAAATACAATATATCGGCCAACCATTTGGCAAAGGTCTTGCGTGACTTAGGGCGCGCTGGACTTGTTGAATCAGTCCGTGGTGCTGGCGGTGGTTATCGATTTTCCGGTAATTTAAAACGCACAACCTTGTTTGATGTCATCCATCTGTTTGAAGATGTCGGTGGTAAAACCGAACGTGCGCGTGATGCCCATGCTGATACGGATATCGGTAATGCGCTCAATCTGGTTCTTACCGAGATTGATGAAATTGCGATTGCGACTTTGGGCTCAGTGACAATCGAGACCCTATTAAAAACAATGCGCTGGCGTGCAGAACGTGCTGAACGAGAGAGTTTAAACGTTTAAATCAAAAAAATAGCTGTCAGGCTTTATGGAAAATTGAGTGATTTAAATTTGTATAAAATTTAAAATATTCTTGATTGAGTGGAAAGTTTAATATATTAAACAAAATATCTTAAACACGAAACTTATGAGGAAGTCATGGACTTTACAAGCGACAATATCTGTGGTGTGAGCGAGGAAATCTTGCTGGCCCTGTCGGCCGCTAATCAAGCGGAAACAGCAGCCCCTTATGGCGGGGATCGCTTGTCCATGATGTTGAATGAACGCTTTGAAAGTTTGTTTGGTAAACCCGTCAGTGTTTTTCCCGTTGTGACCGGAACTGCAGCAAATGCCTTAGCTTTAAGCGCCTGTGTTCAACCATGGCAAGCCATTTTGACTCATGAAAAAGCCCATATTGAAATCATGGAATGCGGGGCACCTGAGTTTATCACGGGTGGGGCGAAATTAATTGGTGTTGCGGGTCTTGATGGCAAGTTGAGTGTTGATGCGCTTGCACAAGCTGTTCGAGATAGCGGACAAGGTTGTTTGCACCGTTCTCAAGTGGCGGCGATTAGCATTGGGCAGACAACGGATGCCGGTACCGTTTATACGGTGGATGAACTTCGCGCCATTACGCAGTTCGCTAAAGAAAATGGTCTGTTGGTCCATATGGATGGGGCACGTTTTGCCAATGCGGTGGCTGCTCTCGGCTGTGATGCGGCTGAATTGATTGAAGGCGTTGATGTGTTAAGTTTTGGCGCGTCTAAAAATGGTGCGATGAATGCAGAAGCCATCGTGTTCTTTAACCAAGAGCTGGCAAAGAATTTCATTTATCAAGCCAAACGCACAGGCCATGTTGTTTCAAAAGCGCGTTATCTGAGTGCACAATTACTGGCCTATATCGAAAATGATCTGTGGCTAAAAAATGCAACACAAGCCAATAAGGCGGCGCAATATCTGGCGCAACGCTTGAATGACCAAGAAGGCATTGAGGTGCTCGGGCGTGTTGAGAGCAATCTGGTATTTGCCTCTTGTGACCAGTTTTTGGTTGAGGCCCTTAAAGAGGGAGGTGTCGGTTTTTATAGTGAGCCTGCAACAGCAGATGGCAAGCAACGCATTCGCCTTGTCTGTGGTTATTCAACAAACTTTACAAAAATTGATGGTCTGATTGATTTATTGCATGGGGTGTCTATGTATCGCAAAGCCGCTTAGGCTTGTGTGGCCACCACGAGAAGAGCAAGGCTTTCTTCATTTTCATTATTGCTAATGGTATGGGGGTAATCGGCACGATACCTTGCGGTTTCCCCCTCCTTTAGCGTGATGTTCATATCCGCTGAGGAAACATGTAATGTACCGCTTAAGACTGTTAGGTGTTCAATCGTGCCCGGTGTATGGGCACCCGATTGCAGGCAGCCTTCACTTTGAATACGCATTTCATACCATTCAAGATTCGCTACCGTGGATACCGGGCTAAGAATCTTTAGGGTGCATTTACCATCAGGACTTTGAATTGTGGGGGTGAAATGAGCTTCCAGTTTTTCAATGAGGATCGGGGTGTCATGTGCACTTTCTGACTGTTCCAGCACTTCTGAAATTTCCACACCCAAGGCGTTTGTTAAGCTCCACAACGTCGCAAATGTGGGATTAGTTTGTCCACGTTCGATCTGTGATAACATGGATTTGGAAATGCCTGAAGATTGGGCAAGCTTATCCAATGTCAGATTTTTGTTTTTGCGTAATGATTGTAGGGCTTGGCCCAATTCAGGTGGGGTGCGTTTTGTCATCTGCTGATTTCCTCTCTTTTGTTCGTTATAGCGGAATTTAGAACCAGTGTCAGATTTTTAATGCGATAGATGGGGAAAGCCTTTATGCTGCACTTAATGTACTGAAAAGAAATACGCTTTCGAATGTAATAACTTGTAGAAAACGTGAAATTATTAAGTCGGAGGCAGCTTTTATGGCTGAGCCAAAAAAACGCATAAAACCGCAGAAAAACACCTACGGGTATGCGTTTTTGGTTTTGGTTGTTGGTGTGCTTATTTCCGCAGCGGTCTCTTTTTTCATCTTAAATTTGCAAACTGACCGTCATGACGCGAATTTACGGGCGCAAACGAATGATTACATTTATGCTTTTTCACAACAGTTGGAACGCAAAATTAGGTCGTTATCCCCTATCGTTGGGCAAGCCAATTTTGAAAATGAAAACCTCAATCATCAAAAAATATTTGAGCGCTTAGAAAGTTTAACCTCAGTCTTGAAAAGAACGTCTTTTAATGAAGGTTATATGCACCTTGCATGGGTGACGGCCTGGGCGGGTGAAAATCATTCTACGCTTGCAGATAATGTTATTGCTCAAAACGAATGGGCAAGACTACACACGGGGACCTTTCTAGAAAAGATGTCCCCCGTTTGGTCTTTAAGACGGCTGCGCTCAGTGACAAATGAAGTGTCCGTGTTTGGTGTCGATGTTGTTGATGAACAAGGGACGGTTAATCTTGTGGTCGGTCATCCGTTTTTTCAAAAAATATCAACTGATAAGATGGAACAATTTCCCATCGGCTATTTGATGGGCTGGCTTGATATTGCCTATCTCATGCGGGCAAGTTGGAATGATTATCGAAACCCGAATCTTGTTGTCTATTTGAAGTTAGATCCAGTTCAGGGTGACCCAATTTATTTGACGTACCAGTCCGGTCTGATCGAGATTGTTAGCGAACAAGATTTGCCCAAAACAATTGATGATAAGACAGCGGTAAGTTTTCGTGTGCTTGATAAAGACATGACCTTGAATATCGTCAGTTTAGATACGGATGAAAATGTTTTTTTACGCAACATTTATTGGGTTGTGTTTTTTGCGGGACTCTTTTCAACACTGTTATGGAGTCTGTTGGTTCTAAAACTGAAGAATCAAACGATAAGTGGAGAAACGCAAAATACGTCCTTTGAAGATGTGAACCAAAGACTCGCCTCTGAATCCGCACACCGACGCAATATTGAAAGTATTTTAAAAACCAATGATGCGCGCTGGCATCATATTGTGGACAACTTACCCGTTGCTTTGTTTTCTATTGATAATACAGGGATGTTCACCCTTGGTGAAGGCAAGGGGTTGCAACCCCTTGGCTTAAAAGCGGGAACGGTAGAAGGTAATTCTGTTTTTGAAATCTTTGCGGATTATCCGGATTTGATCAATATGATGCGCGAAACCCTGGAAGGGGAGGAACGAAGCGGTGTCTTTCAAATTAATCGACATTGGTTCGATATGCGCTTTTCACCTGTGCGGACCACGGATGGAATTTATGACGGTGTTTTGTGTGTCGCAATAGATGTCAGTTCAGAACATAATGTGCGCGAAAGATTGGATAAAGTGAACATGCACCTGCGGGGGCTCATGGCCAACGTGCCGACAGGTGTTGCTTTTGTGCGCGGGGGAACAATTCAATGGTGTTCTCGTTATTTGGAAGAACTGTTTGGTTATAGTGATGGTAGCTTGAAGGGACGCTCCCCAGAGATATTGTATGATACTGTTGAAGAATATAGTCAGATAGAAGAAGCTGCGCGTGAAGCTCTAAGGCGCAAAAAAACATATGAAAGTAAAGTCCTTTTCCGTCGTAATGACACAACACGATTTAAAGGGCAAATCAGTGGACGCTTGGTTGATCAATCAACGCCCAAAGCGGGAACCATGTGGGTGGTTCAGGACTTAACTCATTTTATCGAAGAAGAAAAAGAACGCCGCCTATCTCAAACCGTGTTCGACAATGTTGTTGAAGGGGTGATGGTTACCAATACCGAAAATGAGATTGTGTTTGTTAATAAAGCTTTTGTCAGCATTACGGGCTATCAGGAAAATGAAGTCATTGGTAATACACCGGATATTTTGGGCTCAGGCCGTCATTCTCTGGAATTTTTCAGCAATATGCATGATGAGGTTACAAAGTCAGGAGAATGGGAAGGTGAGGTCTGGAATCGACGTAAAAATGGTGAAATTTATTTACAATGGCTAAACGTTTCTTGCCTGAGAAATGAAGACGGTAGCATTTATGAATATGTTTCTGTTTTTAATGATATTACGACACACCGCAAAACTCAGGAAATGCTGAGCTATCAGTCCAATTACGATCAACTGACTGGTTTACCGAACAGGCACTTGTTGGCAGATCGCTTTTCACAAGCGGCTGCGCAAGCGAACAGAGAAAATAAAGCATTTTCCTTGGTTTATATGGATTTGGACAATTTCAAGTATTTGAATGAAAGTCTTGGTCATACTGCCGGAGATCATATCATTAAAATTATTGCGGAACGTATTGATAACAATCTCAGGAGTGTGGATACGGTCGCGCGCATTGGTGGGGATGAATTTATTATTTTGTTGGTAGGGGCAGGTGATGAACAGGATGCATCACGTGCAGTCGCCCATCTTTCTATGTCGATTGCAGACCCCATTACGATCGGTGATCAGGAAAATCTTTTGATTTCGGCAAGCTGTGGCGTTGCGCTTTTCCCGAAAGATGGGGAAAGTCTGTCTGAACTCAGCCGCAAAGCCGATGCTGCACTTTATCGGGCAAAAGAAACCGAACGCGGTATGTTTATGTTCTTTACCGAAGATATGGATGTGCGCGCGCAAGAACGTATGCAGCTTGAAACTCGCTTAAGAAAAGCCATTAGTCTGGATGAGTTGCACTTATATTACCAACCCAAGGTCGATATCATAACTGGAGAAGTCTATGGGGCAGAAGCGCTGATCCGCTGGATTAACCCCGAACTTGGTATGATTGGTCCGGATAAATTTATACCTATTGCAGAAGAAACCGGTTTGATCGTTCCCATTGGGGAATGGGTTTTTAAAGAGGCTTGCCGACAAATTAAAGATTGGCTGAACAGAGGTGTGCCCATTCATAATGTTGCGGTTAACTTGTCCGGGCGTCAGTTTACAAAACCGGACCTTGCTCATGATATCATTACAATCATTCATGAAAGTGGGATCGACCCATCCATGTTGGAGATCGAAATCACGGAAAGCTTTATTGCTTCAAGCGAAAGCGGGATTGTTGAAGCCTTGAATATTTTATCGGGCAATGGCATTAAGCTGAGCGTGGATGATTTTGGGACAGGTTATTCTTCACTGAATTATCTTCATCGTTTCCCGCTGGATATTATGAAGATTGATAGATCCTTTATCATGGGGATCGGGGAGGCTGGCCAATCGCAGGATATTACGGAGAATTTGGCTAAGGCAGTGATTGCGATTGCCAAAAGTATGAATTTGAAAATCGTAGGTGAAGGTGTGGAAACCGAAGCCCAGTTAGATTTTTTACGCAAAAATGGCTGCGACTTGATGCAGGGGTATTATTTTAGTAAACCTTTGCCCGCAGATGAATTTGAAGCACTCTTATTGTCCGGTCGAACCCTTTGAGGGGCGGTCTATTTTCTACAGGGGAACGTCGTGAGCGAACGCGCGAAATTAAGCTATTCAGACTTTAAGAACCAATTGAAAAAAGTGAAATTATTGAGTTTGGATGTGGATGGCATTTTGACCGATGGCGGGCTTTATTATACGGAAAACGGAGATGAGTTGCGCAAATTCAATGTTAAAGACGGTATGGGGATGAAAAAGGCCCGTGAAGCCGGGGTTGAACTGTGTATCATCAGTGCAAGTACGACAAATGCCATTCAAGAACGGGGCAAGCGATTGGGCCTAAGCCATGTTTATACAGGTGCAAAAAACAAAATTGAAATTTTGCAAAAGATATGTGACGAGCTTGGCATTGGGCTGGATTGCGTTGCCCATATGGGTGATGATCTAAATGATATACCGATTATGGATCAAATCGGTACACCAATCACTGTTGCAGACGCGGTTGAGGCCGTGAAGGCTAAAACGCTTTATATCACCCAGAAAAAAGGGGGGAAGGGGGCTGTGCGTGAGATTTGTGATCTGTTGATCGAAGTCAACGCCTCATGAAAAAAACCGCATAGAGCACGCGGGTGATTTTTCTTTTTATTCTTTGTATTAATTAAGCTTTTTCAGCATTAAGTTTAGCTTTTGCAGCAACCAATTCGTCGATCTTTTTACGGGTATCTAAATGGTAATTGTGACAAGATTTCTTTAAAATAGCCATCGTATGGTGAAGCCACTTTGTGCGAAAACGCAAGGTCGCTGTATCTTGATTCATATGCCGCTCCTGTTTTGAATTATTATTGTTATAATTTAAGAAAGTCAGTTGCGCAATATATTAGTTTTTATTCACATTGTTTTTTGTTGCAACCAAACCAACAATTCATGACCCTTCAGTTAAGTTATAGTTATAGTTTCATTTGAAAATATATCAATTGAGATAACGTATAGTTACAAACTGCAAAAGTAGTAGGAGATTTAATCTTTTGGTCTCTATAGTCGACCAAATAGGCCGACATCCACCAGATATTCGGTTAAGTCAGCTACAAAACTTCCACCTTTTTTAATAACATGTGTATCTGCAGGGATGGTATTTTTGTCTATGTTGGATGACGTTAAAATGGCAAAAGGGGTTTTTTTGGTGAGCTTGATATCCTGTAATACATTCGCCAGTTCGGAACCTGTAATATGTCGAAATTCCTGATTTGATAGAACTGCATCAGGTTGTAAATCCATGATCAGGCGGATGGCTTCAACCGGACGATCTGTAAAGGACAAGTCAAAGCCACAAGAAGCCAATTCTTTACCAATCAGCTTGCGTTGTACACCGGGAGGCATAACCACGAGAACGGTGACTTTTTTGCTTTTTTGTTCAGAAAATTCTGTGTGATCTTGTTGTGCGTGGGGCAAACGATGTAGGATGGCAGCGTGTTCTGATTCATTTGGATCTTTGCCCAAATCGACCAGTACGCGCATTTCGTCAATATAAATTTGGACAGAGCGCCATTGATCTTTATTCAGGTTTTGCGCGGCTTCTAGAAAGTCTTCAAGACGATGGGCGACCAATGTCAGCAGGTGCATGCCATGGGTGCCAGCAGACCCTTTGATACTATGTACATCACGCTGAAGTTGGAAGAATTGATCGCCGTGGTTGCCACGCTCATTATAAAGGTTATCGATAATCTCATCTATATCATCAAGTTTTTCGAGACTACTCTCGATAAAATCCTGTTTGAGACGTAATAGCGCGGACTCTAAATCAAATTCCATGGTCATTCTTTCCCTTTGTTAAAATTAATATAACGACTGATTTTGTCGAATTAAATAAGCTTTTTGCATTTTTCTGAGAATAAGGGGAAGAAAGGATTGCTGGAGCTTTTTAAAAGACGCTTATGTTTTTACAGGTTCACTATTTTGAGATATGTTAAGAACAACCTTTTTAAACAAAAGATATTTAAATAAAAATACTTTAGCCAATATATATAATAAGAATAATGAATATCAGGGGTCAACTTTTTTGCACTTTGACATTCCGGGTTTGGAGCGAAAAAATAAATATAAATAGCCAAGGTAAAGAAGGTTTCCGAATTATTTTTAGCCTGAATGCACGCAAAGTAGGGACTGTTGTATGAAAAAGTACAGTTACGATAATATTGAAATTATGATCGCCGATCCCAATAGGCAATTGAGGGCTAGCCTTAAAGGCGTGTTACATCAGGCGGGTTTTCGGAAAATTAGTGACCTTGCCAATTTGGAACAAATGGAAGAGGCCATACGCATAAAATGCCCGGATATTTTATTGTGTGATATCAATCTGGAAGGTGGCAATGTTTGTTCCACTATTCGAAAATTACGTCATAATCAAGTGGGGCAGAACCCTTTTTGTTCCGTTATTTTATTTATTGATGAACCGACAGAAGATGTGGTGAAAGCGGCTTCAGAAGCCGGGTTGGATGATTTGCAGATCAAACCCATTGTTGCGCAAAAAATTCTTGATCGCATTGTATATCTTGTTGAAAAACGCAAGCCGTTTGTTGTTACAACTGATTATATCGGGCCGGACCGCCGCAAAGACCATCGTCAAGGCAGTCAGAAAATTTCATCTATGCCTGTACCCAATAGTGTGGAACAAAAGGCAAAGGGCATTTTTGTTGCTAATGATTTTCAGGAGGACGTTAATAGAACGGTATGGGAAATCAACGCCCAAAAAATTGAACGTCATGCCTTTCAAATCAGCTATTTGGTGGAAAGGATTGTACCAGCTTATAAACAAGGCCAGATTAACCGCGAAAGCCTTGGGCAAGTGGCCCGTTTGGTTAAGGTCGCCAAGGATATCAGCCAACGTTTGGAAGAAAGTGACTACATACACCTTGCCGACCTTGTGTCCACTTTATGTACCGTGGCGAGTTCTTTATGGAATAGCGGTACACTGCCAAAAAGAAAAGATCTGGATTTGTTGGTGGAACTTTCTGCTGCGATTTCAGCGACCTTTAAATCCCATAAAACGTCAGATGCGGTCGCAGATGAAATTTCCGTCTCTGTACGTCAAAAATATCAAGACTGATTATTCTGCGGCTAAGGCTTGTCCTGCTTGGTAAGGCATTTCGTAGCATGATAGCCAGTTTGAAATTTCCTTGTAGATTTTGTCTACTTTTATTTCACGTATCTGGCATTCATAGGCTGTTAATTCAGCGTTGATCAGGTGTTTAAGTTTAGAAAGCTTCATGCCCTTTTTCGCACTCAATGGTGAAAGTTCCAAGATGGTGAGTAGCGTGTCAATTTCTTTTAATTTTTCGTGAAAACGGCTTAATGTTTTAAAGAGGACCTTGTCTGAAGCCCGGTTTCTTATGGTTGCGAGAACATACTGCGCTTGAAGGAGTGCTTCGTGCAGCAGGGCGGGGGCAGTGGGTGAGGGGTGGTTGGTATTTGCAAAAGTCATCATCATGTCTCCATAAATGTAACTGGCTTTAGTAAGAGACACGGCGGGAAAAACCCGCCGCATCCGTCAAGTCAGAAAGGCTTATGCAGCTTTGTTTTTCGTCGAATTTCCCTCCAACATTTTTTTGGCTTTCCCGAAGAAGTTTTCAGGACTTTTATTTGAAATAGTGATGGTCTGAGGTTTCATTTCTTCTGGAACCTCACGCACAAGGTCAATGGTCAGCAATCCATCGGACAGATTAGCCGCATTGACTTTGACATGGTCATCTAATTGGAATTTACGTTCAAAATTTCGATGTCCAATTCCATGATGCAGGAAGTGGCGTTCTTCTGCTTGGTCATTAATTTTACCTGTGACACTCAACAGGTTTTCATGGAATTCAATGGACAACATATCTTGCGTAAAGCCCGCAACGGCCATTGTAATGCGGTAACGGTCTTCCCCTAATGTTTCGATGTCATAGGGGGGATATGTATGTATGTTTTCTGAAGCGTCCGGGATTTGATCAAGCAGACGGGCAAGACGGTCAAATCCGACAGTGGAACGCAGTAAGGGTGATAAATCATAACGAGTCATAACGACATCCTCCTAAAAGCAATGTAATCACAACAAGGCTATTATCAGCCTATATGAAATGGACCCATTTTGGCATCCATCGTAAATGCATTTAGGTTTGTCTTTTTTTGTCGTCAAGTGGGGGATTTGATTTTTTTTATCGCATCAGCAAAGGCATTGAAAAGTCTTCTTTGCCATGAATGATAGATCAAAAATTCTGGATGCCATTGCACGCCCATACGGAAATTGGCGTTGGGATCTTCAATGGCTTGGACGATGCCGTAATTATCTTTGGCGCATATTTCCAGACCTTTGCCAAGGCGATCAATTGATTGATGGTGAATGGAATTTGCGCAAAATTTTTCGCGCCCTAAAATATTAAAAAGGCGGCTGTCTTTGGTTACATGCACCTGTTTGCGTGGTAGAGGGGTGCGCATTTTCGGCACATTTTCAAAAGTCTCATAAATATCTTGATGTAAATTTCCACCAAGATGGATGTTTAACATTTGTGCCCCTCTACAAATGCCAAGAATGGGCATGTCTTTCTTTAAGGCATAGGCCAGTACTTCTTGTTCTAAGGCATCGCGTTTCGGGTCAATACGGATATCCAGATTGGGCCCGTCTTGATAGAGGCTTGCGCCGATGTCATCGCCGCCACCAATCAGGAGGCCGTCAATCTTATCTAGTTTTTGTTTATCAAGGGGGGCGGTCATTCGAATGGGATGAAGTCCGGCAATTTTTAAGGCAAGCCAGGAACACCACCACATGATTGCCCCCCCGCGCCGTGATGTTGTCACGCCAACAATGGGATGTGTCATGATATCAAGAGCCACTCACTTGCTTTAATCGCCCAATTTTCTGCAATTAATTTTTCATTGTTTTCCAAATAAGCTTCACTCATGGCATTTAAGCGGTCTGTATCATGGGCAAGCTGTTCAACGATGCACCAGCGGTTCCATTCTTTGCGTAAGGACCAGTCTTTTTGTCCTAGATTGGCATTGGGGAGACGATAATGAAATGTTGGGCGGCTTTTTATGCGTGTATCTTCAACAGAATTTTTAACGCGCGTGTCATCAATCCAGCTAAAGAGTGGCAGCATGTCCAGTTCGCGATTGCGCGTCGGGTTATGGCGGAGATAATCATCGATCAGTGTGTTCATATCCGGCCAATAATCGGGTGCCAAAACTTTGCGGATATATTCTTTAGGGAAGGGGTTGGTAAAAGAAGTTACCTGTCGGGTTAAATCCAGTTTAATGGTAGCACGCAACCAATCGGACAACAAAAGATGCGCCTTGATTATGGCACAGATATAGTTGGCCTCTTTCTTTGCAATTTCGGGGTTGAGTTGAAACCCAAAGCCAAATAATGGACTTTCTGCCGTTCCCTTCGCCCCGCTTTTATGAAGTGTGTCTAACAGGTCGACAAGCTTGGGTAGGTCATTTAATTCAATCGGTGGGCAGACGACTTCGCACGGGACAACCATCGCACTGATGTCACCAACGACTTCTTGTATTTTGGATTTAATATCCTGAGTATCAATCCAATTCAGATTATTCGTGTTATGTACAAATTCTGAATCGAGTTCACAGATGAAATCACCTAAAGAGGTTTCTTTCACCAGATAGCGATGCTTGTCACTTTCTTCAATTTGGCCGCCAAAGAGCTTTTGGACATGTTCAGCGCTTTCTTTTGCTGTTAAGTTGCCAAACTCTATTTCCACACCAATATGACGCGGTTTGCCTTCGAAGTTTGTGTCATGCGGGGCATCTATAAATGTATCATAATTAAAAAGCATACATATGAATATGTATGCTTTTTCTTTGTTTTCAAGGGGCTAATCGTCACGTTTAAAAGATGGCTTTGCCTTATGCATTTCTCACGTCTTCTAGGAAATGTTCCACTTCATGGGTAAGGCTGGTGCTTTGGTCATCAATCTGCGATACGCCGTGGAGGACTTCACCGACCATATCATTGTTGTTTTGTATGGCTTGGGAAACTTCATTTACACGTTCTGAAATGGTGTTAACGTGATTGGCGGTGTTTTGAACAGTGCGGCTAATTTCTGCGGTGGCGGCACTTTGTTGTTCTACTGCGGCGGCGATCCCGGAAGAGAGTTGGTCAATTTCTGTAATGATCGAGGTGATTTGACCATTGGCATTTACGGCTTCTGAGATTTCATTTTGGATGTTGTTGATCAAGTCGGAAATATTATCAATGGCGGATGCTGTCTGATTGGCAAGGTTTTTCACTTCGCTGGCAACCACAGCAAAGCCTTTGCCCGCTTCACCGGCACGTGAGGCTTCAATGGTTGCGTTGAGTGCCAGAAGGTTGGTTTGCTCGGCAATGGTATTGATTAAGCCGATCACACTTTCAATTTTTTCGGAACCGGATTTGAGCTGTTCAATGTTGTTGTTCAGGTTGGTGGCACGTGTCACGGCTTCAGAGGCCACCTGTGAACTATTTGCCACTTGTGAACTGATTTCGGTAATTGATGCCGACAATTGATCTGTGCTGGAGGCCACGGTTGCAATATCACCGGACATGACTTGAGAAGCACTGGTGACCTTTTGCGTTTCTTCGAGTGTTTGGCTGGAAATTTCGTTCATTCTTGTCGCTTTTTGGCGGATATCTCCGACAGAGTCCGATAAAATAGCAAGAGATTGCCCTACAGCGCTGTCAAAATCATTGGCGAGCTTTTGTGCGTGTTCTTTCTTTTCTTGTTCATTTCTGGCTTGTTGTTCTTCTTGTCGTTTTTTGAGTTCGTCTGTTTCTCGCAGACCATTGCGCAACAAAGCAAGAGCCGAGGCCATGAGGCTGATTTCATCGTTGCCATTGCGGTTTACCCGTACGGTTAAGTCACCACGGGCAATTTCTTGCATGTTGTTGACCAATTTAAGCAGACGGGTGACGAGGTTACGTAGAATATAGAGCCAACCAACGAGTACCACGACGGCAATAGAGATCAGAGCGACCACAGTTAGGGTAAGGGATGTTCTGTCAGCGGATTTTTCATTTTGGTTGACCGCAGTACTCATCTCTTGCTTCATGTTATTGACGATTTTTTTGACATCAGTCGAAAGGCTGGCGGACAGTTGATGTGTTTTCTCCAAAAGTTCTGTCGTTTCTGCTTTTAGGACAAGCTGTTGTGCCCGCAGTTTCATGACATTGTCATTGAGTTCGCCTTTGACACCCATCTTCAATAATTCTTGAAAAAGTTGGTCAAGCTCTGTCACATCTTGGGTTTGTCCCATGGTGCTTAACGGGGTCGCCATAGAGGCGATGGAGGCCAGGAAGTCGTGGTTGATCTTTTCAAGCGCCTTTTCATTTTGGCTTTGTGATCCTTCCAAAAGCATACCGATTAACAAGTTGGCACCGCTTTTAAAGCCGAGAACCGCTTTTAGAAAGCCAGTAACTTTTAGGGGGGCGATTTCAAGTTCGCCGGTGTCGATTTCTTCATCGTTGCCCTGCTTTGCCTGTGTTGCAGCTTGGGACATGGCGTCGCGCCATTTGTCAGAAATATTGATCAACTGGATGTTGGACTCGCTGGCCATCGGGTCCAGCTTGCTTTCTGTAATGTTGCGCAGGGAGACCAGTTTTTGTGCCAGTTCCAGCTTTCTCGCTTCCATTTTCTGGTTTTGTTGTACGATCTGGTTGAGACGTTCCAACAAGGGAGGGATTTGATTTAGCTTGTTTTGTAATGCTTTGGTTTGTTTTTCATTTTGCAATAAGGGGGCAAGGGTGGCGATTTCTTGCTTCGATGCTTTGATAGCAGCATTGATATCGTCCATATGACCTTGGCGTTCTTCATCGGTTTTGGATGAGGAGAGCAGCGGGGCCGAGGCCACAAGTTGTGAGGTTTGACTGGCAAGATTGAGGGAAGAGGTGATGGCAGGGACTTTGCGCTTGGTGATTTCTCTTTGTGTGGTGTTGAGCTGTGACAGTCCGTTCCAACTGATGAAACTGACCAGTACGCAGAGTAAGCCAACCCCGCCAAAGGCAATGATTAAGCGTTTGCCGATCCCGAACTTGATGGTGCTGTCCAGATTCAAGGCGTCATTCGCGCTTGAGGTTGCCTCATTTTGCCCGTTTCCCATGGTGCATATTCCCTGTTATTTTATTGATTTAAAGTGATTATTTTAATTGGGAACTTTATCGGTGGAAATCAATCTTGGGAATCCGCATAAATAGGTATGACCCTCTACGTAGAATAACGTACGATGCTTTTCTACGTTGTGTTCAGTTTCATTCTTATATGGACAGAATGTGGGCCGTTCGTCTCGTTATAATTTTTAAGGCGATTGCTCTGCCCTTAACGCTCAAAGCTCAAGATTTTGAAATTGGGTGCATTTTGTGTGGGGAGGGTCAGCGCATTTGCCATTTGGTTGGTCGGTGTTGTGCGGTTACATGAATAGCCCAAGGCGGTCATTTTTTTGCTGAATTTGGATTGATAACCGCGCCCCGGGTCAATCAGGAGAACCTTGCAGCGGGGTAGGGCATGATGGTCGATAAAACGCGAGAGCAAAGTCGCGCTATCAGGTTCATATAAAAGATCGCTCCCGATAATCAGGTCAAATTTGCCAAGAGTGCTGTTGGTTCCGGACCAGTCGGCACAGACAAAAGGAATGGGTTTGCTCTTATTTAGTTTTACATTTTCTTCGAGAAATTTCTGAGCCGCCGGGTTATGGTCCGTTGCGGTGATGTTAGCGCTGCGATGATTCAACACCATGCTGGCAAGGCCGATGCCGCAGCCGACCTCTAAAATACGCAATTTCTCAATGTCATAATCATACATCAAGCGCGCCAACAGTTCGCTTGATCCCCATACGATACCAAACAGGGACCATGTGGATGAAGAGATACCCAAATCAGCGGCTGCATCATCAGGGTCATCAAATTCTTGCCTGTCGCGTAACGTGCGCAAATGAATGTCAGTGGTGCCAAACTCAATGGTTTGATAGCGAACGCGCAAGGCGGACATATCGGGCCTTTCTCTTGGTGTGAAGCAACCTTCGGCATAAGGGCCTGACCAAAAGACAAGGGCCGCAAAAGCGGTCTTAAACGAATGCCCTTTCATCTCTAGAAAGGACGTTAGATTGTGCGAAAAGTGTGAGACAGATATGCGCCCCTTTCGCGCTTAAGTCAAGGAAAGGGGGCTTAGTGCGCCTATGTGCTGTTTGCCTGTCTTAAAACAAGAGTGATCCAATGCAACAAAGCCAGCGTACTGAATGAGCAGGAAAAGTATGTTTCATGTAGGTTTTAAATAAACTATACAACACAAGAATTTAAAGAATAAGAATTAAAGGAATTGAGGAATATGCAAAAGAAGATAGGCGTCATGATTTGCGGTCACGGCTCTAGAAGTCAGGATGCGGTGGATCAATTTTCCCGTTTCGTTGGAAAATTGCCGCCTTATCTTCCCGATTGGCCGATTGAATACGGGTATCTTGAATTTGCAAACCCCGTCATCCGTGATGGGCTTGATCGTCTACGCGGTCTTGGATGCAACCATATTCTTGCGGTTCCCGGTATGTTGTTTGCCGCCATGCACGCAAAAAACGATATTCCCTCAGTTTTAAATGCCTATGCGAAGGAGCACGGGATTGAAATCGGCTATGGTCGTGATTTAGGCGTTGATGAAAATATGATCACAGCCTCTGCCGCACGCGTTGAAGAAGCGCTGAAAGAAGCTGATGAAAACGGTCCGCAAGTCTCGCGTGAAGACACCTGTCTTGTTGTTATCGGGCGGGGATCAAGCGATCCTGATGCGAATGGGAATGTGGCGAAAATTACACGCATGATTAAAGATCAGGTTCAAGTGGGATGGGCGGAAACGGGCTATTCCGGGGTGACTTTTCCGTTGGTCCAACCCTGTTTGGAAAAAGTCGTGAAGCTTGGGTATAAGCGAATCATCGTTTTCCCCTACTTCCTTTTTTCCGGCGTCTTGATTGACCGTATTTACGGATTTACAGATTTGGTGGCGAGCCAACATAAAGACATACAGTTTGTCAAAGCCGACTATTTAAATGATCACCCTATGGTCCTGACGACCATGGCAAATCGTGTAAAAGGGATTTTGACGGGTGATAACGCCATGGATTGTAGCATGTGCAAATACCGTGCGCAGATCCTTGGGTTTGAATCTGAAATCGGTCTGCCGCAGTTAAGCCATCACCACCATGTTGAAGGACAGGGCGCGCAAGCACCCGGGTCAAACGTATCAGATTGTAAATTGTGTGATACCTTCTGTACTGGGGTCTGCCGGCTTCTTCAGGAAGAACACGATCATGGCGACCATTCCCACCACCATCATCACCATCCCGTATATCCCCATGCAGATCACCCGATGGGTCCGGAAAGCGCACGCCATTTTATAAAAAAATAAGGACGGGTTTAATCTGCAAGATGATTCGTTCTTGGTTTTGGCGAACGCTTGTAAAGGGGCTTCTATTTTAATGCGATGGGTTTAGACATTAGGTTATATGCTGTCACTCAAAGTGTAATGCAACTCCGTCAAAGGCAATGATAAAGCGTTTGCCTATCCCGCACAGGTTGGTGCAATCCAAATTCAGGTCATCTTCGTGCCTGAGGTTGCCTTATTTTGCCCGTGTCCCATGGTGCATATTCCTTGTTATTTTATTGATTTAAAATGATTATTTTTATTGAGAACTTTATCAGCGGACATCAATCTTGTGAATCCGCTTCTTTTCCTGCGTAAGTTAAGAAATGAACGGTCAATATTTCTAACAGTTCCGACTCTTAATTAACATTGATGTATATCAATGCGAATATTTCAAAAATATTATATTAGATTAATTTAAATTAAAAACAAAGTGAGTTTAACAAGGAGCAGTTTCATGTTTGATGCGGGAAATATTTTTAAAGTGCCTATTTTGGCTTTGATCGGCGGTTTTCTTTTTATCTCTATGGTTGAGGCAGAGACAAATATTTCAAAGAGTACGGCAGATCATTCAAAATTCAAGGAATTACAGCAAGAATTTAAAACCGGATCAGAGGTCACTCAGGCCTGTTTGGTTTGTCATACAGAAGCTGCAAAACAGCTCATGAAAACAACACATTGGACATGGGAGTTTAACCATCCTGTTACCGGTGAAAAACTGGGTAAACGCAATGTTTTAAATTCGTTTTGTGGCAATGTTGCCACCAATGAGCCGCGCTGTACCAGCTGTCACATTGGCTATGGCTGGAAAGATATGAACCAAGCAAGTTCAGAAGCCTTGAGCGAATATGATGTTGACTGTCTGGTTTGCCACGATACGACGCGAACTTATTCAAAAGTTGCTACAGATGCCGGCCATCCGCAGTATGAGGACAAAATCATAAATGGTAAGAAGGTTTTGCCACCTGATTTGACTAAAATTGCTCAGCATGTCGGCAAAACAAAACGTGAGAATTGCGGCGCCTGCCATTTTTACGGCGGCGGCGGTGACGGCGTAAAGCACGGGGATTTGGATAGTTCATTGGTCAACCCACCAAGAGCGCTGGATGTGCATATGTCCAAAGATGGGGCGAATATGACTTGTGCAACTTGTCACAACCCTGATGCGCACAACGTTCCGGGTAGTCGATATGCGACAAAGGCAGTGGATAAGGATGGGGTTGATACCCCGGCCAACCACTATAAAGATCATACAACTTGTGAATCCTGTCATAATGCAACACCGCACAAAGATAATCAGAAACTGAATGACCATACCGACAAGGTCGCCTGTCAGACCTGTCATATCCCAGAATTCGCCCGTGGCGGCGTTGCAACAAAGACATGGTGGGATTGGTCGGCAGCAGGAAAACTTGATACTAATGGCAAACCGTTGAGCATTAAGGATGAACATGGCCATTTGTCCTATCTGTCCACTAAAGGTGATTTTAAATACGAGGAAAATGTTGTTCCCTCTTATGCTTGGTTTGATGGTCAAATGAGCTATACGCTTCGTGATGCAAAGCTGGATGATACAAAGGTTGTCGCGATCAATCATTTTGGCGGTAGCGCGGATGATCCCAATAGTCGATTGTGGCCGTTTAAAGTCATGCATGGCAAACAGCCTTATGACACTAAGGAAAAACACCTCTTACTGAACCATGTTTTCGGTCAAGATGATGCTTCTTTTTGGGATAATTTTGATTGGGCCAAGGCGTTGAAGTTTGCTGCTGAACAGTCTGGGCAGTCCTATTCCGGTGAATTCGGTTTTATTGAAACGACGATGCACTGGCCGATTACACATATGGTTGCCCCCAAAGATGAGGCTTTGAAATGTGATCACTGCCATGTCCGTGGGACAGGTCGATTGGAAGGTATTGAAGGGGTTTATTTGCCTGGCCGAGACCATTTTCCGATTTTGTCGATCGTTGGTTGGAGCAGTGTTTTGTTAACACTGTTCGCGATCTCGTTACATGCCATCTTTCGTATCATCAGTTCTAGCCGTGGGGAGCAAGGCCATGACAAATAGCGAAAAAAATAAAACAATGATCTTCAGCAGGTTTGAACGTTTTTGGCATTGGACGCAGGCGATATTGATTATGTTCATGATGTTTACAGGTTTTGGCATCAATGGTGCCCATCATCTGTTGTCCTATGAAATGGCAGCAATCGCACATCGTTTTGCTGCGTGGGCTTTGATGGGGCTTTGGGTCTTTGCTACTTTTTGGATGGTGACGACAGGAGAATGGAAACAATTTATACCGACGACAAGAAAACTGCTTGAAGTTGTGCGTTATTATAGCGTTGATATGTTTAAACCCGATGCGGTTCATCCCTATCGTAAAACACGAAAACTTAAGCATAACCCGCTTCAACGTCTGGGTTATCTTGGTTTAATGTTGTTGATCTTGCCGACAATCTGGATTTCCGGTTTGCTCTATTTGTTTTATAATGACTGGCCGAGTTTCGGGCTGGAGAATTTGCAATTGAGTCAAGTTGCTTTTGTTCATGTTGCCGCCGCTTTTGCGATGCTGGTCTTTTTCATTGCCCATGTGTACTTGGCTTTTACGGCTAAACCGATTTTTAAAAACATCAAAGCCATGTTAAACGGTTATGAAGAGGTCTATCCGGATGATACATAAATGAGGCGGATAGAGGAAATGAGACATCGTCCATAATAGATACCATCTAAGCCCTCAAGTTTTCTTAAGGGCTTAGATGGTATCGAAAAGGAGCCGCGTTAGACACGATTTCATTTAATTACAAGTGCTTATCTTAAGAAGAATAGTACATTTTGAATGGCGTTTAAACTTGGCTGTATCCGTTTCTGTACGCCATTACGTTAGACTATATGTCGGCATAGTACAAAAGCGGACTTTTTGTTTATCGAAATTGAGCGCACTCTTTTCTTTAAACGTCCCATAAGACTTTCATTACCATTGTTGCTGCCGAAGTTCGGTTTTCGATACCTAGTTTTGTGAAGATAAGTTGTAGATGTTTATTGATTGTTCTTGGACTAATTTCTAGAATTTCACCGATGTCTTTGTTTGATTTTCCATTTGCAATCCAGAACAGAACTTCAGCTTCTCGGTCAGTGAGATTAAAGTGTTTTTTGAGAATTTCTTGATCCTTGGTTTCATTCACTTCTGAAATTCTGAATAAATATTCTCCATTATCATCTTTACCGTTGAAGTTGATAAGTATTTGGCTGTCCCCGTCATTAAAAAATTCGAATTCTAGTGCCGGTGTGCCTTGGTTATCTATATACGTTTTCAACCAGTTTAAGAGTTTGTCGGGCAATCTGTTAGTGTCACTGGAAAAACGTTTTTCTGTTTTTGAAAGCAACAAAGTTGCCTCTGGTGTCGCCCATATGATTTCACCCTTATAGTCAGTCGCAATGATATGGCGCCTTGAATAATCCAATGCGGATTGTACATGCTGTGTCTGACGCGCATTTGACAGATGAACTTCCATTCTTGCAATCAGTTCGGCTGGATTGATCGGTTTTGTGAGATAGTCAATGCCGCCGCTGCTGAATCCCTTAACGATATGTTCTGTATCACTTAGTCCTGTCATGAAGATCACAGGTGTATGTTTGAAAACAGGGTTTTGTTTTAGTGTAGAGCACGCCTGAAAACCATCCATTTCTGGCA
>JABXIC010000142.1 GCA_013373265.1 Methylocystaceae bacterium
ACCCGCTGAGCCGTCAGATCATTTCCAAACCTCTGGCATTGGGAGTACGAGTGCTTGATTCTATGCTGACTTGCGGCGAAGGGCAGCGCATGGGGATATTTGCCGCTGCTGGGGGAGGGAAAAGTACCCTAATGGCGATGCTGGTGAAAAGTGCCAATGTGGATGTTACCGTTATGGCGTTGATCGGGGAACGGGGACGAGAGGTCCGTGAATTTATTGAGAATGACCTTGGTCCGGAAGGGATGAAAAAATCAGTCTTGATTTGTGCCACCTCGGATAAATCGTCCATGGAACGTGCGAAAGCGGCTTATGTGGCAACAAGCATCGCAGAATATTTTCGTGATCAGGGTAAAAAAGTTTTGTTTTTGATGGATTCTGTGACTCGTTTTGGACGTGCCCAGCGCGAAATAGGTTTGTCTGCGGGCGAACCACCGACCCGTCGGGGCTATCCGCCATCCGTTTTTGCGAACTTACCTAGATTGATGGAACGGGTCGGCATGAACGATAAAGGATCGATTACTGCCCTTTACACCGTGTTGGTGGAAGGAGATGATATGAATGAACCGATTGCCGATGAAACCCGATCTATTCTGGACGGACATATTATTTTATCCCGCAAAATGGCGCAGGCCTATCGCTATCCAGCGGTGGATGTGTTGGCGAGTGCTTCGCGCGTGATGAATAGCATTACCACGAAGGAACATCAGGCAAAGGCTGGACGAGTGCGTGAGTTATTGGCAAAGTATGAAGAAGTTGAATTGCTGGTACGGATTGGAGAATATCAGAATGGGGCCGACCTTGTTGCAGATGAAGCCCTTGAAAAATATGAGCCGATTGTCACTTTCTTGAAGCAAAGGACAGATGAGCACGCCGATTTTGATGAAACGATTGCCCAGTTACAGAACCTTGTTTGATCATGAGCGCTTTTAAAACCATATTGGAATTAAAGGTACGTAAAAAAGACAAAGCCCAATCGTATTTAAAGTCTATGCGATTGATCTATGAACAGGCGGTTGAAGCCATTCACCAAGCACGTCATAAACATCAGGATTTTGCACGTTTTGTCGTTACGGAACAAAACCGACTGTATGATGAAATTCATGAGAAGCTCGTTCATTTGGATGAAGTCGACGAATTAAAAGAAAAAATATCGGATTTGAGGGCCCGTGAAACCCAATTATATCTAGCTATTGGGGAAGCGGAAAAAGAAAAGCAGGTAGCTGCTGAAAAGGTGCGCAATGCACTGATGGAATTAGATGCGGCAATGATGAAAGTATCGAAGTTTGAAGAACTGGTCGAAATCGAAAAAACAGAAGAATACCTGAAAGCGCAGGAAAAAGAGGATTTGGCTCTTGAGGAGTTCCGTCCTATTGACCGCCTTTCTTTTTGAGAGAGAATATGCCATGAAATCAGTAGATAATAATTACAATGCTCATAATAATCGCCCGGTAGAAAATCAAACGAAAGCTCAGGCTAAGCCGTCAGAAGAAAGTCAAAAAGATTTTCGGAGCGCCATGAAAAAAACTGGAGAGGAAGGGAAAAAGGAAGGGAGACAAGACTCAGAACAGCTCCTTGCCTCTCCCCTCAGTCCGGGTGCAGGTATTTTAAATGCAATGGGACGGGGGAACAACGCACCAACGCCACTACAAGCGACAGGTGGGGGGGCGACGTCACAGATTGGACAATTGGGCGAACTGGCACAGGAAATTGCTAGTCGTGTTCTTGTGTCTAAAGGCGATGCCAGTTCCGTCGGGGAAGTTCGCATCCAGTTAAAAGACGGCCTGTTGCAAAATACGGAAGTCCGTATCAGTGTTGTGGATAACAAAACCCAGATCACCTTTGTATCAGGGAATGTAGATAGTCAGAATATGCTTTATCAACGCACAGGCGACATGCAGAACGAATTAAGCAAGCGTCTTGGCGATAATATTGAAGTTAAGGTCATGTCCGATGACGAGGCACGCCAAAGTGATCAAGATGGGCAATCACGTAATAAGCAACAGTATAGACCAAATGAGATGGACGAAGGCGGGTTCTTGTAAAGCTGTGTCTTATACGTCGCCATTTTCCAGTGATTGAACCCACTTTAGGACTTCGGCCACGGGTTCTATCAATTCTGCGGGGATCATTTGATCCATCTGGCATTCGTTGTTCAGGGCGTGGGCTAGCGGAATGTTTTGCATAACGGGAATGCCTTCTTCCTTGGCGATTTCCACCATGCGCCGCGCGATATGGTCTTTTCCTTTTGCCATAATGACAGGAAGAGGAGTTTCTTCTTCGTCATAATAAAGACCAATGGCAATATGAACTGGGTTTGTCACAAGTACACTCGACTTTCTTACACGTTCAGTGGTGTCATGCATCATTAATTCTTGATGCAATTGTTTCCGTTGGCTTTTAATCAGAGGGTCGCCTTCGGATTCCTTATATTCCCTTTTGACCTCATCTTTTGACATTTTCAACTTTTTAATATGCTGTGTCTTTTCGAAAATGAAATCAGCCCCTGCAATCACGACAAAAACAGGGATAGAGTATATCACAATCTCTTTCAGCATGGCACCTGTTACGGAAAATACACAATTAAGCCCACATCGCGGCGCCTGTAGTAAGGAGGGAATGTTTTCGGCGATAACATAGGTTAAAATGATGATGAGAGTTATAATTTTAATCAGAGATTTGATGAATTCCATTAGGTTTTTGATGGAAAAAATATTTTTTGCGTTGGTGGCCGGACTGATTTTGTTCAAAGCGGGTTTTGCAGCCTTGAAGGACATTAAAAATCCGATTTGAAAATAGTTTGACGCAAACCCCAGTACAAATACCAATATGCAAAATGGGATGATGATGGCAAAGCCTATGTCTTTTAATAAGGTAAAGACATAGCCTACGGCACTGGCGCTATCTTTGAAATCGTAGACGGTAGAGAAAGCGGCAAAGAACTGTTCAAAGCGTTCGAAATAGGTTGGGACTTGGGTGATGAGGAACAGCAGGGTTGCGCTCATCAGGACAGCGGACGGAATTTCTTTGCTTTTAGCAACCTGTCCGTCTTTTCGGGCGTCTCGAAGTTTTTTCGGGGTGGGGTCTTCTGTCTTCTCACTCATCGAAAGGCACGTCCCATCTGTTCCATCAGATCGTGATAACCATCAAGTTGCCCCATTAGGTTTGAGACCAGCAATGGTAGGTAGATAATGAGGATGAATATCCCCATGGCACTTTTAACCGGCATGGCAAGGAAGAAGACGTTGAGTTGTGGTGCAAAGCGACTGATGAGAGCTAGGGCGAGTTCCGCGAGCATCATTGAAATGATGACAGGGGCAGATAATACAATGACCAGCCACATAAAACGATCCAATAATCCAAGGTAAATGTTTACCACGTTGGGGCTAAAAGTTGGGAAAAATTCAGTGACGGGCCAGGTGATATAACTTGTGTAAATTAAATCCAGTAGGACAAGAAAGCTGCCACTTGCTAGAAAAAAAGTTGTATGGGCACGTATGAATAATTGTCCAAGTGGGGTTGTTTGTTCGTTGGTCAAAGGGTCCATACTACTTGCCATGGAGGCACCACGCTGATTGTCGATATAGGCGCCAATAGCTTCTGCTGCCCAGAAGGTAATTACTAAGGGGAGGGAAAGCAGAAAACCGACCATAACTTCTTTTAGAATAATCAGTGTCAGGTTGGGCATGGCAAGTTCTGTCATTTTGACTTTGAGCATAACCGGAGGGACCAAAATTATGGTCAGGCTGATCGCCATACCATTTCGTAACATGCCGGGTAGAAAATTTTTTGAAAAAATTGGGATCAGGGCCATTACGGTCAAAAAGCGGGGAATGATCATCGCAAGGACAGTTATGATATGTTTCCCTTCACTTATTAAATCAAACATCAGCCTAAATCTTTAAAAGAGTCAAAGATCATAAGAGTGAATTGAAAAAGTGTTTCTCCGGCCCATCCCGCTGTGGCGAAGATTGTTACAATCACGGCCAGAAGTTTAAGGATAAATCCTAACGTCTGTTCTTGGATTTGGGTCAAGGCCTGAAATAGGCTGACCAGTAACCCGATGACGGTTGCCGCCAAAATCGGTGGCAAAGACAAGGTCAGGACGATCATCAACGTCTGCGAGACCAAATTCATCGTATCAGTGTTATCCATATTTATGTCTCCTGTCGTCTATTGATAGGATAGGACAAGACCGTAGATCAGGCGTGTCCAACCTTCTACGGCGACGAAAAGGAAGAGTTTGAACGGCAGGGAAATGGTCATAGGGGAGACCATCATCATCCCCATCGCCAGCAGAATATTGGAAATAATCAGATCAATGGCAATAAAGGGCAAATACAACAGAAAACCGATTTCAAATGCAGACGTCAGTTCTGAAACCGTAAAAGCTGGTATAAGGATGAAATAGCTGTCTCGATCAATAAGTTTTGCCAATTCTTCCGGCCATATCTTGTGTGTTGTCTCTAGAAAGAAATCCCGTGGAGCATCCTTGGCATGATTAGCGAGAAACAGGCGTAATGGTTCTGCCGCATTGCTCAGTCGTTCCATGAGCACATCGGGATCGGTAAATTCGAGCGATGTGGACTCAATTACTTGATAAATCTGATGACCGACCGGGGCCATGACATAAAGGGTTAAAATAATCGAAAGGCCATATAGGGCTGAGTTTGGCGGAATTTGCTGTACCCCAAGGGCGTTTCGCACTAAAGACAAAACAACAGCAAATTTAACAAAAGACGTCACCATAATTGCAATAAAAGGCAGTAGTGCCAAGGCGGACATGGACCCAATGAGGGTCATGGGATTGGGTAATTCAGTCATTGCTTTGTCAGACCCTTTTGCCTTAGCGGTTCAAGCGCAGGATTCGGACCCCGACCTTGCCATCAATGTCAATCAGTTCTGCCTGTCCAATTGGGGTTGAATTGATAGAAATACGAACCAATTCATCAAAGGATTGGGGCAGTTCAACGACCGAGCCTTCAACCAAGTTTTGAATATCTTTCAAGGGGAGTGAAATTTCCCCGAGATCAAAGCGTACGTTTATCTGGACCTCCCCCAATGTTTGCTCATCAATGATTTTCTGTTCAGCAACGGGGATAGTAGTTTGATTACTGTCATTCTGGTCAGCCTCGAACGCTGGCGTGTCGTCATTCAATGTTGGGGCAGGTGCGTTTGCGGTTTCTTGGTCGATCATCTGGATATCCATGTGTTTGAACAGCAGTTTATTGTCTTGAATTGTGGCGCTGATCCATTGCCCGGCAATGGGTAGGCGGCAATTAATTGTAGTTGTGTTGCGTGAAATGTGACTGAGGAAAATGTCGCCAATATCCAGACTTTCGATTTCAGTCAATGTGAGGGACATTTCATCCAATACGATGGGGAAGCTGATATTAAGGTTTTCATTCACGGGATAAAGTGGCAGCGGTATTTCTGGGAAATCGGCTTCAAGAGAAATTCCGATCATAAAATAAGGATGGTCCGGGTGAAAAATGGCATAATAATCAAATGTCCCACTTTGTGCGTCCGGATCGGGCAGGCGAACATCATCGACGGTGATTGTGATTTGCAAGTGGCTTTCTAATTGGGTTAGAAAAGGAGACAAGACATTTTCCACGCTGGCACATTGTAAGGCTTGTGGAATGATATAATCAGAGGGGAGGTCGAAATGTGCACGTCCGATCTCTTGCACAAAGGTGTGATCCGCTAATAGAGTGAGCTTGATGTTTGCCACAGTAAGGGTAATTTCAACCGCAGTGTCAAAAGTATGTGTGCTGACCAGTTCGTGTCGTGCCCCCAAAATGGTGCAGATGCCAGCGATAACTTTGCTGGTTTTATTCAGGCTGTCTATTTGAGAATAGGCGTATTTTTTTAAACGCGCTGGTTGGATGGTGGGATGTGAAGTGTCCACTGTTGCAATACTACCCTTATTGTCTGACCTTTTTGTATGTAACAACCTGGTGGTATAAGTTTCTTTTTTTTAATTTTTTTGAGAAACTTTTTCAAACAAGGCGTTACTAATTGAATGTAACAGGGTGAGATGTGGCTGAAATCCTGCTTTTGAGGCGAATTTGACTTTGTGTAAATTCTTTGAAGAATGTTGCGAAAAAAAAGATTTTGACTGAAGTGAACAGAAATAATCAAAAGAAAGCGGTATCTCTTTTATGTCGGAATTAATCCTTAAAGTCATTGCTGGACCGAATGAAGGGGCGTGTGCTCGACTATATCAAAATGAAGAGGTTACAATAGGTCGCGATCTTGATTGTGATGTGATCCTATCTGATCAATCAGTTCAGTCTAGCCACCTTCGGCTTGTCTTCGATGGTCAGTCTGTTCGACTGACGGCGTTAGAAGGCAACGTTATCTATGTCGATCAATACATCCGTGAGGCAAGCGTTGAAACGGGCAGTGTAACATGCGCGCTGTTTAACCCGATTAAAATTGCCAGTACAATCTTTATCATTGGCCAAGGTGAGGAAAGCGATTGGCCTGCAGTTGATCTGGAGGTTTTTAACTCTCCTTTACGTTCTGTACAGTCTGAAGGGGCTTTACATGCAGGTGGGGATGGTTCGCAGGAACAGGCCAAAGAAAACAATAAATTAGAACGAAGCGGTCTCGAAAATGAACAGGACGTCCATGGTTTAAAAAGACCACAGGATACGCCGCATAAAAGAAACCGCACAAAAACCACGGTGATTATTGCGGTACTTGGTGTCATTGCCATTATTGCATGTGTGCCGTTCGTCTTGATGGGGCAAACAGAACAAGATCAAGTTGTGGTCTCGCCTGAAGAAAAGGTGACAGCCTTACTATCACAAGCGGGGTTAGAACGCAGTGTGTCATTTAATTTTGATCAAAATGACACGTTGATCCTGTCAGGCTTTGTCAAAACATCTGCTGAGATGGTGGATTTGCGTTATCGGTTGTCTGATGCAGGATTTTCTCTGCGGATGAATGTCGATGTATTGGATTTACAGGTGCGGTCTGTCAAAGCCCTGCTAGAGCGAATGGATGTGTCATGGTTGGCGCAAGGGAATGCAGAAACTGGCAAGATTGAACTGCAGGGATATACCCCCAATGACATATTGCAAGGGCAGATTATTTCGGTTTTAAAACGTGAGTTGCCAAATTTGCGTCCATTGGAGATCCGCTTGATGACCGCTGAGAGTATAAAAGAGGAACTGGAGAAGGCAATTGCTGCCCTTAAATTATCGTCATCTATAGAGACGGTTGTGCAAAGCGAGCAAGATATCCCACGCAGGCTGGTTGTGATCGGTGAATTGGGCGCGATACAGAAAAGTAAGTTAGAGCAGGCATTGCAGACATTTAAGAGCACTGTTTATGGGACAGGGTCATGGGGGCATGTGATTAAAAGCCAGTTGGGTATTCGATCTCAAGTTACGGAAAAAATTGAAAAGCCGCTTGCTCCTCCACCTCTTGTGATTTTTGAAAAAAAGGTGAAGAAGGTTGTTGCAAAGAAGGTTCCATCTGCAAGAGGGATTTCTTTTAGCGGCGTTATATATGGCGATGTTGCTTTGGCGATTGCGACAAGTGGTCGCACTTACGGGGTTGGGGACAAATTGCCAAACGGATATGAAATTAGCGGAATTTCGGACAAAGGGATCGCAACACGGTTGGGGTCAAAAACAAAAGTTTATCACATCGGAAAGGAATAAATCTCATGAGCAAAGAAGCAATAGCCCTGACGGAAGTACAGGAAAAGTTGGATCAAGATGCAGATAAAATGGTGCTGAATGGGTTGATTAATCATTTAAAAACAATGGATGCAACTGCAAAAAAACAAGTTGACGGAGGTTTGAAACCGGATGATTTTGCTAAGATGGAAAAATTTCGCGAAGCAATTCAGGCTGCGGGTGAAACTTTTCAATCCTATTGGGTTACTAAGAATACATAACCAATACATTAAAGGAGAGTTACTATGAGCTTTGACATGAAATCCATGAGCAACAACTTGAATAGTGTTGTGACTCAAAAAGCGAGTGAACTAGAAGCCTTGTCCAACAATCCAAATAGTCTGGACGATACGGCACATATGTTGGAAATGCAGCAAGCGATGCAAACATGGAGCATGTCCATTAACCTTCAATCTACATTGATGAAGAATTATGGCGATGCGGTGAAATCCATCATTCAAAATATGCGTTAAACAAAACGGGCCTCTTGTCGTAAAGAGGATAAAAAATAAAGGGTAGACGTGTTGAAGTCGTCACTGCGAAAAAGTATTACTGTGGTCGCAATGTTAGTTGTGTTGGCATCTTGTTCAAGTTCATGGGATCCATGGAAGTTGGAAGAAGCGCCCTATGACAGTCTGTTCCTTGATATGAAAAAAAAGGATGAACTGAATAGGGCACAGAATCTGACAAAAACTGAACAGGAAGAGAAGCACAAGGATGACGCTGTTCCGTTGCGTGAAAGTGATGATTTTTACCTTGGTGAAGTGGCGAGTTCAGGGCTGCTGGTCGGACTGAGTACAGAACCGAAGAAACTGTCTTTTCGGTTTTCCAATGCACGGGTTTCGGATGTGGTTTCTGCCATTATCGGAGAGGTCTTGCACAAACCCTTTATCATTTCACCGGATGTTACTGCGCGGATCGATATGACTGCGGGGGGCACAATGAGCGAGGTTAACCTTGTGAAATTGTTGCGCGAAAGGTTGTTGCTCGTAAACGTGTCGATGGACCGTGTTGACGATGTTTTTATTGTCAATGCCAAAGGAAGCCGTGTTCCCTTGGCAGAACAGATGAATGCCTTTTCGGTGATCCCAGTTGTCAATACCGAAGCAGAAAACGTTGCCCGTTTGTTACGACAGGCTTTTCCGGCGATTACAAAAATTACCGTGGATCAGGAACGAGGCCTGTTGTTCGTTTGGGGGCCGCGCGCGAGCCGACAAAAAGTCATTGAATCGGCAGAATATTTCGATACGAATATGTTGACTGGTCGCCGCCTGATGGTGGTGCCTCTACGTCACTCAGATGCGAGCCGTATAATCGCAGAATTGGCACAAATCTATCCACAAGGCCAAGTGGGAACAGCGATTAATTATGCTCCATTGCCCCGTTTGAATGCGGTTTTGTTGACGGGGCGTTCCGAAAAAATGATCGAGAAGTTACGCCAAATCGTACGGGATCTGGACCGCCCTACCCATAAAGGACGTGGCCTGTTTGTAATTGAACTGCAAAATGTCGAAGCGACCGTGATTGCGGAACAGCTTAATAAACTGGGGTGGGGTGGCAGTCAGCCTGCCTCGAAGGAAGGCGAAGGGGGGCAAATGGCCCCACAAATGGATTCAGATGTGGTGGCCGTGCCAAGTAAGCAAGCCAACTCTTTGTTGATCCGTGCAAATCTAGAAGATTATCAAGAAATTTACGCTGCGGTGAAGAAGTTGGATTCTAAACCCATTCAGGTCATGATCGAAGCAACCATTATCGAAGTTTCGTTGAATGATAGATTACAGTTTGGGGTGCAGTCTTTGTTTGAAAATGTTGCAGGAGGTAAACTCAGTCTTGGGTTTTCAAATGCGAGCAGTGGTGCAATCGGGGCAACCTATCCCGGTTTTAACGCGATCTTGAATAATACGGGTAATGTCCAATCTGTCATTAATGCCTTGCGCGCCATTACCGACATTCGGGTGTTGTCGCGCCCCAAACTTATTGTTGCCAACAATCATGAAGCCAGTCTTCAGGTTGGTGATGAGGTGCCTGTGACTGTACGTGAGGTTCAAGATACAACAAATATCAATTCCCCCACAGTGACGAGTATAGAATACCATCCCACCGGCGTGATCTTAAAAGTTACACCTTATGCGAACAAAAGTGGCAAGGTAACCTTGAATATAACGCAGGAAGTTTCGCGTGTTTCATCTTTATCGAATACATCATCTCTGACGCCAACACTGTCAAAACGGATTATCGATACACAAATCGACGTAAAATCAGGTCAGACGGCGGTATTAGGGGGGCTGATTTCAGAACAGGACACGATTACGAACAGCCGTTTGCCGATACTCGGTGATTTGCCGCTGATTGGACCGCTGTTCGGTTCAAGCGATAAGTTAAAGACAAGCACGGAATTAGTCATCTTTCTCAACCCTCGTGTTTTTACGACGGATGAGGAGGGCCAGGCCATTACTGATGAATTGATGGATAGCCTGCGCACAATATGGAAGGAGCGAGAAGGTTGATAACCTGATTGCTTGAGTAGGTATGTAAATGAGCATTAATACAATTTCAGGACAATCTGTGATTGCGACAACTGATCATGCAAATCATGCAGGTGTTTTCCAGAATGCACAAGTTGGTAGTCGTGGTGGTGAGGGGGTAAAGCTTCAGGCTTCCACAGCGTCACTGGTGTTGGATATGCAGGAAGAGATCGGACAGGCTTTTTCGGAACGCGCGGAGAAGAAGCAAGGAAGAAAACGTTCACTGAAACCGGACAATGCAGAATTGGCAAAACGGGTTGAGCAGGTTAAAAATGTGAGTGAATATCTTAATAAGCTTCCAGACCTGAAAAACCGTAAAGAAGAAATTTCAGATATTACACAACGGGCACGTCAACAGAATTTTTCCAACAAAGACGAGTTTCTGGGGTACCTGCAAAAGGAACTGTCAAAGAAAGAAGTACCGGATCCCGTACAGGTTTATGCTGTTCTAGAGCATATTTCCCATACACTGGATGAGAGTGATAGCGAGCAGTTGCACCGGATCGTTGAAGAAACGACCAATAGCTATTTGGCTGAATACAGCCGTGAAATTCATTCCGGTATGATCATTTCAGAAAGTGCAGCCCTTTATGCCAGCGAAGCTTTAGGAAGCATGGTCGATTTGCGCTCTCTGTATATGGCAGAAGTTGCGATAGATGCTGGGATAGGTCATACTTTTTGTTCGATCATTGACAAATATGGAGAGGAAGGCTTCACCGATGCGGTGGAATATTTAATCCGGGCGGCCGGCGCTGATATGTCTTCCATGACCTCAAACGTGGATAAAAATCAGCAAAAGGCCGTGATTGATAATCTGTATCAATTGGAAGTGGTCAAGACCACCTACGATCAGGTTAGTGTTTCTGTCAAACGGATTGAGAATTTTTACAGTGATATACCAAAGGATGCCGCCTATAAAATTATGCAAGGTGCATTTGAAGCGGTGGAGCGTCCGTTCAGCGTTTCGGAAAAGCAGATCACGAAGTTGGCGGAGTCAATCCTGTCTGATCCCATTGATGGCAAAATTTCTGTACTGCGGGAAGTGAGAACCGTTTTGTCAAATCTTCCGCTCCGAACTTTTTCGCAAGATACGCAAGAAGCAATCCGAAATAAGGATCGGATTATGGATCGTGTTGTCGAGGCGCAAGATATCGCCGATGAAATCGAACAAGACATGCTGGAGAGTGAATAATGTTTTTTGATGATTTGCTGGCACGTTTTGGTGAAAGTTTGGGGATGCAAGATCTCTGTTTTGATGAGCGTGATCGGTGCGAATTTGAATTTGAGCGTCTGGGCCATCTCCAGTTAGAAAAGAAGGAAGATCACTTGAGTGTGGCGCTATCCCAGACATACGATCGGTTTAACCCGAGTATGGCAAGTAAAGCATTGGCGCAGAGCCATTTTAACAGTATCTTTCGCTATCCCGTGAGAGCGGGGCTGTCCAAAGATGAACGATTGGTCTTTTTTGTCCAACTGGATCAAAGTCAGGCTGATCTCAGCATTCTTGAACAGGTGCTGGATGAACTGTCAGAACGTTTCCGTCAGTTGGCGGCATGATAAGGAGGATATCTAATGGCTATTCAGAATAACTCTCCGATTATCAATTTTGATCGTGGTATTGGTCGCATTGGCAATCAGGGTGTGCAGGAAACCCTCAGTGATCAGACCAAAACCAAGCTGGCCCCTTCTGAAGCGAACACGTCTGGTATGGTGGCTCGTTTACAGAATGCACCGACGTTGAGTTCTCAAACACGTATGGCGGTTATGCCCTATATTTCTGACCGGGAAATTCTGTCACCGCACAAGTTCGAGGATGAACTGAAAAAAGCTATGAAAGCACTGGATCAAATGGGTGATCATGAGGCTTTAAATGAAATGCGATCGGCGATTGAAGAGCATCAAAACTTGCAGGAAGCCTTGCAGTATTTCCGTGAAATGCTGTTTGCAGGATAAGAATACAATATGATCAAACACAAGTCTGAACCGATTATTAGTCATAATTCTTGGGACGCGCTGATGGTGCTTGCTTTTTTCCTGATTGATGCCCAGCGTGTTGAGAAAGCGTTGTCCATTTTAAAAGGGATGCATCATATTAATGATCAGGATGAACAAGTCCATAAACTATTGGCTTATGGGCATTTTCAAAATGGTGACGCGGCGCAGTGTCTGTCTCATATCGATCAATTTTACAAACTGATAGACGATAAACAAGCCATTGATGGGCTTGAAATTCTGCGTGCACGGGCCTTGGCCTTGCAAGGTGATTTACAAAAAGCACAAGACATTCTGGAAAGGATCAACAAAGGCTGATCCCTTTGGTGGAATAATATATATGGATAAAATAATCGGTTTTTTAACGCTTATGACCAAGCGTAGCGATATTGCGCTTGCTGCGTTATTAATGGCGATCATATTTATGATGATTTTGCCAATGCCGACCCTAGTGGTGGATGTCTTGATTGCCACCAATATGACTTTGTCCGTTATTTTGTTGATGGTGGCTGTGTATTTGCAGTCTCCCTTAGGTTTTACCTCCTTTCCCGCTGTTTTGCTGATTACCACGCTCTTTCGTCTGGCCTTGTCTATCACCACAACCCGTTTGATCTTATTGCAGGCTGATGCGGGTAAAATCGTTGAAACCTTTGGGAATTTCGTGGTGCAAGGCAACCTGATCGTTGGTCTTGTGATCTTTTTGATCATTACTATTGTGCAGTTTATCGTGATCACAAAAGGATCCGAGCGTGTAGCGGAAGTCGGTGCCCGTTTTTCATTGGATGCGATGCCGGGTAAGCAGATGTCTATTGATGGGGACATGCGTGCCGGCACCATTGATATGAAAGAAGCGAAGCGTCGTCGTTCTATGGTCGAAAAGGAAAGCCAGCTTTATGGGGCCATGGATGGGGCCATGAAGTTTGTGAAGGGTGACGCGATCGCCGGTTTGATTATCATTTTCGTCAACATTCTCGGTGGTGTTTCTATCGGGGCGATGCAGCGTGGTATGGAAATCTCGGATGCATTGCAGGTCTATTCCATCCTAACGATCGGAGATGGTCTTGTATCGCAAATTCCGGCACTTTTGATTTCCATCACGGCGGGTATTATTGTTACGCGTATTAACGATGATGATCTTGATGATGCAAATCTTGGCTCGGATATTACCGGGCAGGTGTTTGGCCAGTATCGGGCTTTGATGGTGGCTTCAGCCATTCTGGTTGGTTTTGGGTTTATTCCAGGATTTCCCACTGTGATTTTTTTGATCCTAGCCACCCTTGTCGGCGGTGGCGGAGTGATCTTGAAGAAGTTCAAGGCAGGCAAGTTTGGCACAAAAGAAGACGATAGTCGTAACGAAGACCGTCTGGCCATTGTGGCAGAGGAAGATTATAACGAGGATATGGACTCCAAAGCATCCGCCGCTGAATTGAGCCTCACCACACCGTTGATTATTGACGTTAGCAGCGATGGACGAAGTTCGATCAATGACAAAAAACTGAATAACGAGCTCATTCGTCTCAGGCGTGCCCTGTATTTCGACCTTGGGGTACCTTTCCCGGAAATCTATTTACGCTTTAACCAGAACCTGCCGAAGGGCAGTTATACGATTCTGATTAACGAAGTGCCAACGTGTCAGGGGAAAATCCTGTCGGGAAAATTGCTTTCGCGTGAGAAAATAGACGATCTTTCCATGTTGAATATTGAGGTGGAACAAGGCGAGAAGTTCTTGCCTAATCTTGATGCATTATGGGTGGATGTGAAGCATAAAGATCGTATGGATGCCATGGGCTATTCCTATATGGAAGGGGCGACCATTCTAACCTACCATTTATCTTATGTTCTGAAACAGCATGCGGAAGAATTTATAGGCATTCAGGAAACCAAGCGCTTAATCGATACCTTTGAAAGTGAATATGGGGAATTGATCAAGGAAGCACAGCGTGTCCTGCCGATCCAGAAAATCAACGAGATTTTAAAGCGTCTGGTCAGCGAGGATGTCTCGATCCGAAACCTGCGGACCATCTTTGAAGCCTTGATAGAATGGGGCCAGAAAGAGAAAGACACCGTCTTGCTGGTGGAATATGTCCGTGGATCATTGAGCCGCCATATCTGCCATAAGTACAAGACATCGCAAAATATTTTGCCGTCTTATATGTTTACGCCTGATGTGGAAGATACCATCCGCAATGAAATTCGCCAGACCTCTACAGGCAGTTATCTTGCCCTCGATCCGGCGACTGTGCGTAAGCTGGTGACGAATTTGAAGAATACGGTGGGCGATTTATCTGCCCAGCCGCATCAGCCTGTCCTGCTGACCTCGATGGATATCCGTCGCTATGTTCGAAAGATGATCGAAACGGAACTGTATGAGCTGCCGGTCTTATCGTATCAAGAGTTAGCGAAGGATGTGAATATCCAACCTTTGGGACGGGTTACATTGTAAGAAAGACCTTTAAGAAACAGAAAACAAGGCACGAGAGGAGCAATCCTGTCGTGCCTTTTTCTATGGCTGGATGAGTTGAGATGATGGGCGCGCGCATCAGGGTATTCTGTGTGGCGTGAAGGGCGTGCCCTCTTCTTTTGGCCAGTTAGGAAAGGCGCATTCGTCGCTCTGCGCTCATATGCGAGAAAGTTATATATCTACCTTTGTACATGGAGAAGGTACACAAAAGAAACGGCCCCCCGTTGTCGGGAGGCCGTTGTCTCTTGACTTTCTGTAGATGGTCCGGCTTTACGCGCGGATATCGTTGTTGTAGAAGGTTCTAATCCGATTGATGTTCTCTTCTGTCGCAACCTTAGGGTCAAGATTGTGAGTTTCTATAAGTTGCCGAACGACCTCTTTTGGCGTTGAGGCGCTCACGGAGAGGTTAAACATCTGTTGAAGCTGATGAGTTATTCGTGCGACCCCTATCCCAAATGCATTCAGGAACTCAGGGTCTTGGACGAAGGAAGGCATGACGTTGCGTAGGATAAAGGCATCATTGATAACGGTGTTTCCCGTATCAACGCCATATTTTGCGCGAAAAGCACTGTTGTCACCATCTTGCAGGTCCTTAATACCTGTCATCAGTTGTTTGAACTGAACAGGCAGCTTGTCTGTACTGCTCAGGATCTTATTCAAAATCGTTTGCTCGAGTTGTGGAACCGTCATCTGACGGACGCCAGGGTGGGCGAGAATGGCTTTTCTTACATCAGTGATCCACTCTTGAACCATCGCTTTTACATGTGAGGAGGCGAGCAAAGAGGCCGGATTATCCGTTCTCAACAAGTCGCCGCTGTTATAATTGACAGTATTTTGTTGACTTTCCAGCACTTCAAGGACGATAGCATTCATTCGCACATGGTCGAGGCCGCAGACTATTTTAGCAGTCTGGAAGACCTCGTCACGATCAGAACGAGGTATCAACGCGCCGCTTTCTGTGGTCAGTTGATTTTTTAAAGTGGCTGCAATTGTGCGGTCATCTGCATCTTGAACAGCGAAGAATGCATCTTGAATTTCAAGGGTATGGAAATTAGGAGGAGTTCGAACATCGATATGTACTTCTGCTCCTTTTCGCACGACATCATAGTCCTCTCCCACATTGTCTTCGTGGGTGAAAGCAAGGATTCCAGCCATTGCACCATCTACAGCATCTCTCAATGCATTGAGATCTGCTGTATAGCCGTTGCCATTGATATTGATTTGGTTACCATTTAAGTCATTCAGGAGATTGAGTGCACCAGAAATTTCGATAAGTTGTGCTTCGATATAGGCAAGACCATATTTTTCTCCAGCACGAATGAAGGTTCCACCCGCATTTTCATTTGGATTAACCGGGTTACGCAGCATATTCATTGCCGCGCTGAACGGTTGAAAGACCAGATCACGTTGTGAATCTTTGTTGATATGCTCCCGGTGCATCTGAAGGTTTCTAGCATTTGGTGCTCCAAAACGCGTGGAACCATAGCTTATGCCATGTTTGAACTTACGACCAAAGGACTTAACGGCATTGAGGATGCGTCTTCCTGTGCTGGTTCCCTCATCGCCGTGATGAGAAAGCCCACGAAAGACAGGGGGCATACCCGAGCTTTCGAATTTGACAAACAGGTCTTGGTCGCCGCCGCCATTGGGATCATTGAGCTTGTCAAAGCAGATCGCGCCTTTTTTAGAGGGCATACGGTTTGCAAAATCTTCAATACCGCGTTGTGTTGCGTGACCACGGTGGATCGGGCTTGCAGAACGTTCGTTAAAGTGTGTCGAGATACGATCATAAGCTGTTGGGGCAGCGCTGAGGAAGTCATAGATTTTATTGCCCGGGTCTTTCATCAACATGGACCCGCTACCGATCAAGGCGTTATCGCCATCCGCGCCCGCTTTTGCCATCATGTACCAGGACAGAGCCAGTGTGGTATAAGTGTTGGAGCGTACGTTGATATTTTGTCCCCCTTCACGGACATCATAGGAACCATCAGGTTTTGGTTGCGAGTGTTGGATCGCGGACATGATCTTTTCACCGGCGTTAATCAAGGCTCGCATATCTTCTCTAGACAACGGGGAACGGATATCTCGGCAATAGTCTTGCATATGTCCTGTCAGTCCCGGTGTGCTTTGTAGCAAGCCATGTGGAGACGCTGTGCCGAGCTGTGCAATGGCCGGGTTGGCATTCATTGGAAGTGGGGGGGAACTAAAGACAGTCCCGATCTTATGAAAGACGTTAGAAATTGAATTTTTGACCTGGCTAAAGACACCGGGGGTGTTGCCGGCTCCGATATCGTGACCTAGCAAGCTCCCATCGATAGAGGCGTGTTGCATAACGACAGTAGTATTGGCATTTTGTACCCTTCGTGCAGCATTGTTATTTTGGGGCAGTACTGGGCGTGCGACTTGGTTATTTATGTTACCTACCATGAGGTTACTCCTTATTTTCTACGGCTATGATTAGCCGCGAATGAATTGATCTGCGTACGCTATAGAAGATGAGGTGGGTGCTTGCGGCGCATTAAGTTCTGCGAAGAATTGCTCGGGCAGATCATCGTCCGTATTGACATCATTTTCACGCCAGTTTTCAAGCGAACTGCGCCAGTATTCCGCAACATCCACAAATCCTTTGACAATGTCGGTCAATTTTTCTGGTTCAAGGGCATTGTTGGGAACTGCAAACGTTTGAATAACATTATCCGTTTCTGCATGGATACCAAGGGTGCTTCCGCCTGTTCCTTGAAAGACAAGGTTTGCAGATAGTAGATATTTGTAGACTGTACCGCGCGCATGTATAGGAACTTGCCCTAAGTCAGCGACAAGCAATAAATAATCACCATCCGAGTCTGAATGATGGACAAATTCAATGGAGATATTGTCAACGATCAGGACGTGGTATTTCAAAAAATCGTTTATTTCTTCAAGATTAACGTGTTTCGCAAATTCGGTTAAAATGGATTCAAAAGGATTCATGATTAACTCACTTGTTATAGGAAAAGAATGTTCTAGCCAGCATGTTGGCTCTGATAGGTAAGTGTCTTTTACGCGCAAATAGTTTCATATAATTTCGAATTATGGGTGTATGGGGCTTACAGGATGAATTGAAGATTATTGGGTTTCATCCTATCTTCATGCCATGAACAAACATTTTCGATATTTCAAATCGTCACCAGATATCATTCGACTTGCGGTTATGACGTATATTCGTTTTCCTTTTTACTTGAGAAATGTCGAGGACATTCTTCATGAACGAGGAATAGATATCTCATATGAAACCATTCGGTTTTGGTGGAATAGATTTGGGCCATTTTTGCCCGCGAGATAAAGAAAAATCGAAGCTTCTCACATTCCAACTGGCGTTGGCATATTGATGAAGTTTTTGTCAAAGTGAAAGGTGAACGGCATTACCTTTGGCGTGCTCTCGATCATGAAAGAACAGTTCTTGATGCCATTGTCACCAAGAAAATGCCCCTGCCTCCCGAAGCTTCGTCGACCTAAATGTGATTGAGAGGGGAAGAACGTTTTTAATCGTCAAATGTAGGCTATGCCTTTGTTTGAGCATTTCCGATGTGGAAGGTAACTAGAGTCAATTAAGGACGTATAGAGAAAAGTTGGGCAAAAAAGTGGTGTTTGAAATTGCCCTTTTGGGCAACAAAATGACACCTGTTTTGGAAATTTAACGTTTAATAATGTGCCACCTCATACTCTGGATCTGTAGGGAACAAGCCGATACGGGAAGAAATTTTATGAGTTTACGGCCTAGGCAGTTGCTTGGACTGGAAAATAATCAGACAAAATACGGCCAAACATGCCCACAAGAATGTGTGTTCAAGCGAAATATGCTCACCGAATGTCCCGAAAACAAATGCACCGATTGCAGGCATCCCCCGAAAGGTTATCGTATAAAGAGACAAGGCACGCCCTCTCAGTCTTTCCGGCAATTGTGTCTGGATAGCAATTTGAGTTGAAATTGCGTTCACTAGAATAGTTCCCGAAAGAACGACCAAACTTAAAAGAGACGTTATCACAGATGACGTGGTTATGAATATGGCCGTTGCACCAAC
>JABXIC010000163.1 GCA_013373265.1 Methylocystaceae bacterium
GCTTTGCGCCGCCTGTTTGAAATATTCAAAGGATTTTACAGGGGAATAGTCGACACAAACAGCACGGTCATACATTTCCCCATAGACCAGTTGGGCAGAATATTTCACATCACTGTCCGGGTCTTGCAGGGTTTTGTCCAGATGGGATAGCAGGGGACCGCACTGACCCTGAACGCCCGCATCATACTCTTTAAAAAACCCACTGCTGGGACCGGGGTGCAACACCTCGACGGCAGAACGTGCAGGGAAAGGGTGAGACAAATCCATGGCGTAAACACCACCCGCCCCCAAAGCAGCAATGAGAAACGCTAAAGACCAAAACCCACGTTGAAACCGACACATGCTTGTCTTTCCACAATTGAATATTTGAATACATCCTGCCTTATGAAAGGGTGTGAGCGATATAATATCAAATTTTAAAAAGAATAAATCAAGGTAGGCGCCTTAATCCGAGCAGATTTTGAATGATGCTAAACCAAAAAGTGTTAGAGAGACCATTATTCTGGCACTTAAGCATAAATTTAATTGAAAAACCGTTCGTATATTGCCATTTTCTTAAGTAGGTGAAAATGTATTCTTCTCAATAAATAAGAATATAAAAAAACGGGTGGGCTAAAAAATGCTTAAAACATTTTTGGGCATATTAATTTTTCTTTTCTGCCATATCCAGATAGTACAAGCTAAGGCTCTCAAACTTGTGTCTTTAGAACAACGCCCTATTATTTATACGGAAAATGGGGTGGTCAAAGGCATTGCGACAGATATCGTTAGAGAAGCTTTTAAAAGAATGCATCAACCCGTTACTTTTGAGGTTTATCCTTTTTCTAGAAGTTTAAGCATGATGAGGGCAAAACAGGCTGACGGGCTTTTTGCTATTGTCAAAACGCCTGAACGTGAGATGTTTATGGATTATACGAGCGAACCTCTCATTGAACAAAAAGCTGTTTTATTCGTTCGTGAAAAGTCGCACATTACTTTTCAGGGGGACCTTAAACAACTTAGCCAATATAGCTTTGGTATTTTACGCGGTGCGACCTATGGAGCACTGTGGAAAGAGGCCATCCAACACGGTTATATTCATCAAATTGAAGAAGTCACCAATTATCGACAAAATATCCATAAGCTTTTAAATCATCGCATAGACATTTTGATCGGTCCCTATTACACCATCGCCGACTTAATCGGACACTCGGGTGCAACAGAAACTATTACCGCTTTATCTCCTGCCATTGAAAGTGTCCCAACCTATCTTGCATTTGCCAAAGACAGGGTTCCTCTGCTGATCCGGCAACGTTTTGATCAAACCATCAAGGAGTTAAAGGTGGAAGGCTTTATTCAAAACACCATTTTTGCTTATGTTGGTCACATCAAAATTTAGCGATTGCCTTCACAAGACGCGCGCCTCTATTTTGTTGACCAGCCATCACTGCGTTCAGCGAGATAAGCGACAATGTCTTTGCGTGCTTTGGAGTCTTTAACCCGTACGTTCATGCGGCTTTGGGCTTTGGGGTCCTGAAGTTTTTCGCGCAAAAATCCAGCCGGGTGGACAAGGTATTGTTCTAACAAGGCAGGTGTCCATACGTCATGATAGGACTTGAGAGACGGGGAATAGCCCCTATAGCCGGGTGCGGTGCCCGCGATGCGACCGATCACCCCATATAAGTTGGGCCCCCGGGTGTCTTTGGGGCCGGGTTCTAAAACATGGCAGGTCTGGCAAGTCCGTTTAAAAAGCTTTTTGCCGCTTTCTGCATTTCCACCGATATCAAGGCTCTGTTCTTCGCACGCCGTCATAAAGGTTGCGAGACAGCTAAAAAGTAAAAAACTTTTCAGGCTTGATGTCATTCCTCATCCTGTTTTTGTTGCAAACGATAAGGGTGCGGTGGATAAACCCCAAGGATTTTAACACTGGTGGTGAAAAATTCCAACTCTTCCAAGGCAAGGCGCAGATTACGGTTTTCCGGGTGGCCTTCAACGTCTGCATAAAATTGCGCCGCGACGAAAGAGCCATCCACAATATAGCTTTCCAGTTTGGTCATATTGACCCCGTTGGTCGCAAACCCGCCCATGGCTTTATAAAGTGCCGCCGGGACGTTGCGCACGCGAAAGACAAAAGAGGTTACCGGTGTACCGGCTTTGGGGTGTGGCACCACGGCTTCTTTGGCCATGATGATAAAACGGGTGGTGTTATGTTCTGCATCTTCAATATCGGCAGCTAAAGATTGCAGCCCGTAAATTTCCCCCGCCAACGCAGAAGCGATTACGGCTTTTGTGGTGTCACCTGATTTGGCGATTTCTTTGGCAGAACCTGCCGTATCCACGGCGACAATCGGCGTGATGTTATGCTCTTTTAAAAAGTCACGGCATTGATTTAATGCATGCACATGGCTGAACACTTCGGTGACATCTTCCAGCTTTGTGCCTTTCACCGCCAACAGGTGATGATTGATGCGTTGATAATGTTCACCAATGATATGCAGGCCTGAATCGGGCAAGAGGTGATGGATGTCGGCCACGCGGCCCGCAACGGAATTTTCAATCGGAATCATCGCCAATCCGGCCTTACCATCGCGCACAGCAGCAAAGGCATCTTCAAAGGTGCGACACGGCAAGGTGGTCATTTCCGGTCGGGCCATGCGACAGGCGAGATCGGAATAGGCACCGTGTTCACCTTGAAAAGCGATGATTTTTGCGGAGTCTTGAGGGCGGGATAAGTCTGACATGTCTTTTTCTACTTTTTTAAATGCGCGCGTGCGCGGTCCAAATCTGCTTGTGTATCAACACCCAACGGCACCGTATCCACCAAGGCAACGTCAATGCGCATCGCGTTTTCAAGGGCGCGTAATTGTTCCAGTTTTTCACGGCGTTCTAAAATACCGGGGCGTAATTTAACAAATCGTTCCAAGGCGGTTCGTCGAAAGGCATAGAGGCCAATATGATGATAAAGCGGCCCATCCCCATAAGGCGCGGTGGCACGGGTAAAATACAGTGCATGGCCCACATTGGCACCGGGTTCAATGGCGCAGACAACTTTCACCACATTGGGATTGGTGCGTTCTTCTTCCAGTGTTATTTCAGCCGCTAGAGTGGAAATATCCACCACTTCTTTGCCCAGTGGCGCGAACACTTTGCGCACCACATCCGGGTCAAGAGTGGGTAAATCCCCCTGTACATTGACCACCGCATCATAATGCCCATCGGGATCAATACTGTGCAGCGCTTCATAGACACGGTCTGATCCGCTGGGATGGTCGGGCTTGGTCAATACGGCAAGACCGCCTGCCTCGGTTATCACATCGGCGATTTCTTTTTCTGCACAGGCCACCACCACGGGGCCGATATCGGCTTCCATCGCGCGGCGCCAGACATGCACAATCATTGCTTCGCCATGAATATCAGCCAAGGGTTTGCCCGGCAGTCTTTCAGACGCCATGCGGGCCGGGATCACAACAATGGGATTTTTTGGTAAGGACATAAGTGTATACTCGTTTGAAATTCTTTAAATTTCTTTTAGACGATTTAGCGCGACTCTCCAAGATGAGAAATTCATTCTTAAACGACCTTGACGGAAATGTTTTTTTGATTATTTTTGAATGAACGTTCATTTATTGGAAGAAATCATGGCCCGTCCGCGTTCCTTTGAAAAAGAAAAAGTCCTTGATCAAGTCATGCATTTGTTCTGGGAAAAAGGCTATGGTGCAACTTCCATGATGGATATTCAAGGCGCAACGGGCTTAAAGCCGGGCTCTTTATATGAATGTTTCGGCGATAAGCATCAGCTTTTCCTGCAATCCATTCAGCATTATCGTCAGAATATTGTCCAGGAACGGCTCAATAAACTGACCCGCCCCGGTCCGGCCCGTGAAAGATTAGAAGAATTTTTCAACGATCTGATTGAATTTTCCCTCGGTGACGGCAAAAAATTGGGCTGTTTGATGTCCAACAGCGCCATTGAGTTGGCCCAACTCGACCCGGACACCCGAAGTCTTGTGCAAGATAATCTGATCGAAATTGCCCAGGCTTTTTGTGATGTGGTGGAAGATGGTAAAGAGTCTGGCGAGTTTAAAACAGCAGAAAGTGCTGAAAATATTGCCAGATTTCTAACCAGCACAGTCCAAGGCTTGCGCGTCATGGCAAAAAGTTCAACCTCTGAAGATACCTTAAGAGACACAGCGCGCATTGCCTTGCAGTGTCTTGGGTAAAAAATTTTACCTTATTTATGAACAATCATTCAAAAATAACTGGAGTATTTGATAATGATTACCCCCCGCACACAAGTTCCTGATTTTACACTCAACCTTCTTTCCGGTGGCACGTGGTCGCTTTCAGACCAAGAACCTGAAAATTTTACCATGGTTGTAGTCTATCGCGGTTATCATTGCCCGCTGTGTAAAGTCTATCTTGGTAAATTAGACAAAATTGCCCAAGGCCTTATAGAACGGGGCATTAATTTGATCGTCACCAGTTCAGATACAGAAGAACGTGCAAAACTGGCGAAGGAAGAATGGGAGCTAAACAATCTGGAAATTGCTTCTGGCTTATCGATTGAAGATGCCCGTAAGCTTGGCCTTTATATTTCTGGCGGAATCGGCACAACCTCCATCGGTGTGGAAGAGCCTGAAGTCTTTGCAGAACCAGGTCTGTTTATGATTAAACCGGATCAAACACTTTATTTTTCAGATATCCAAACCATGCCGTTCCTGCGCCCCGATCTGTCCGGCCTGTTGGCAAATCTGGATTTCATCCTCAACAAAGGGTATCCGGCACGCGGCGAAGCCTAACAGTTGCGCCGCAACGCAATTAGACTATAATCATGCTTGAATCTCGCCCCGCAAAACCCTTGCGGGGCACTTTTTTAAGAGCACCCATATGAGCTATGCTGCCAGTCGGCCTTTTGGCCTTTACGTCCATTGGCCTTTTTGCGTTTCTAAATGTCCGTACTGTGATTTTAATTCCCATGTGGCCCAAAGCGTGGACCATGACCATTGGGCGCAGGCCTTTGTGGCAGAATTAAAACGTGTGCATCAACAGGCACCTGAACGCACCTTGAGCAGTATCTTTTTTGGGGGAGGTACGCCGTCTTTAATGGCGGCACGCACGGTACAAACGGTCATTGATGAAGCCCAAAAGCTCTGGGGCTTTACCCCCGATATTGAAATTACGCTGGAAGCCAATCCCACCACAGTAGAAATAAATACTTTTAAAGATTTACGTTTGGCCGGCGTCAATCGCCTGTCCATTGGCATTCAATCGTTGCGTCCCGATGTTTTGAAATTTTTAGGTCGCGCCCATAGTATTGAAGAAGCACATAATGCCTTAACCTTGGCGCAGAAATCATTTGATCGCTACAGCTTTGACCTGATCTATGCCCGACCCGGTCAAACGTTGGAAGATTGGCGGGTTGAGCTGGGTGAGGCACTGGATTTAAGTGCGGGCCATCTATCACTTTATCAACTGACCATCGAACCGGGGACGAAATTTTATCACGATGGCATTCAAGCGGTGGATGAAGAATTGGGCGCCGACCTGTTTGATCTGACTCAGGACATGATGGAAGCGGCCCGAATGCCTGCTTATGAGATTTCCAATCACGCCAAGCTGGGCCAGGAAAGCCGCCATAATTTGATTTATTGGCAAGGGGACGATTATATCGGCATTGGCCCCGGTGCTCATAACCGCTTGAACAATTACGCCATTCATCAAATTTACAAGCCGGATTTGTGGCTCAACGCCATTGATGCAAAAGGCAGTGGGGAACAAAAACGCAAAAAACTTGACCCGGATGAACGTATTATCGAGTTGTTGCTCATGGGATTGCGTTTACGCAGTGGCATTGACAAAGCTCATTTTCAACACTTAACGGGTCAATCTTTGCTGGACTGTATAGACCAAGATGGCTTTAGCCAATTGCTTGAAGCTGACTTTATATGTGACAGTAAGGACACCCTGTCTGTGACGCCACAGGGGCGCAAATGTCTGGATGCCGTATTGGAAAAGCTTGTCCTATAAACAGGTAATGCGATTAATATCCAAGGGCCACGCCTTCGCGACGGGGATCAGCGGCACCGATGAGTGTGCCGTTTTCTAGGATTTGTACCGCATGTAGACCGCTGGTCATGGGTTTGAATGTGACGTGGTGTCCCAATTTTTCCAATATGTCTTTTAACTTTTCAGCTTCAGTGCCTTTTTCCAGATCCGTTGTGCCGTTACGGTTGGTGATGTGGCCTTGGGCGAGGGCTTGATCAAGCGGTTGATCTTCATCGAGAATCGCAATCACACTTTGTGCGACATAGCCGATGATGCGTGAGCCCCCGGGGGAGCCGATGGCGAGCACGGGCTCACCTGTTAATTTGTTTAAAACCAATGTGGGTGCCATGGAACTGCGTGGACGTTTGCCGCCTTCTACCTGATTGGCGATTTGGTGTCCGTCTTTTTCCGGCAGGAAAGAAAAGTCTGTTAGTTGGTTGTTGAGGAGAAATCCACCGACCATCTGGCGCGATCCAAAAGCATTTTCAATGCTGCTGGTCATGGAAATGACCATACCGGTTTGATCGACAATGCTCATATGGGTGGTGGACAGACCGTGATCAAAGCGATCCGGGGCATAGCGTTGGCTGAAAAGGACCGGATTACCTGCTGCAACAGGTGTGTTGAGGCTTTGGTTTGGCTGAATAAGGCTTTGGCGCTTTTTCAAATAAGCGCTGTCGAGCAAACCTTGTGTGGGGATAGGGATGAAATCGCTATCGGCTAAAAAACTGTTGCGATCGGCAAAGGCCAGTTTAGAGGCTTCAGCCAGTAAATGGGTGCGATTAATGGTGGATGGGTGAGGGTGGTTGCGCTCATATTGTTCCATCAGGCCAAGAATCTGCAAGAGCGTAACGCCGCCGGAGCTGGGCGGGCCCATCCCGCACACTTTATATATACGATATTCCATACAAACGGGTGGGCGCTCTTTTGCAATATAGCTGCTGAAATCTGTTTTAGATAACAGTCCGGGGTTGCTGGGGTGATTATGTATTTTATGGATAATCTGGTCAGTGAGTGCACCGTTATAAAAGGCAGAAATGCCGTTTTGCTGGATATCTGTCAGGGTTTTGGCAAAAGCGGGATTTTTCAGCCGTGTGCCAATCGGTTTTGCAGTACCTTTTTCTGTATAGAAATAAGAGCGTGCGGTTGGGTCGGATTTAAGGAATCGATCCTTTTCAATCAGGCTGTGCAGGCGTGGGGAAATTTCAAAACCATTTTTAGATAAAGCAATGGCTTCATTAAATAAATCCGCCCAGGCTAGGCGGCCATATTTTTGATGGGCTTGAGACAACATGGCCAGCAAACCGGGGGTGCCGACTGCACGTCCACCGACGGCTGCTTCAAAGAATCCCATTTTCTGACCGTCCGGTTTGATAAACAAAGTCCCTGTTGCCTTATTTGGGGCGGTTTCGCGTCCGTCAAAACTGGTTACGTGTTTTGTTTTTGGGTCGAATATTAATAAGAATCCGCCACCGCCGATGCCAGAGGATTGTGGTTCCACCAGATTAAGCACCAATTGTGCGGCAATGGCGGCATCGATGGCATTGCCGCCAGCTTTAAGAATCTGCAATCCGGCCTGAGCTGCATGCGGGTTGGCGACAGCAATCATGGCATGTTCAGCTTTTGTAACGCTCTTTTCCATTCGATGGCTGGCAGATTCAGGGGTGGCGCGATGGTCTATTTGTTCTGTGGTAATGCAACTGTTGAGAAAAAAACTACAGACAAAGCTTGTCCAGAGTACACTTTTGCGAAGATTGAAAAGGCGATATACCATCTTGATGGGAACCCAAGTAATGTTTGCGTTGCGATATAAAGAATGCGGCAAAATAAAGACAAAAACAAGGCAACGTTATAAGAGAGGGTGCTATAACCTTATTAAATATAGTGTTTTGTTTTTTGAAGATACCTACTATTGCGTATATCTATAATACAAATAAAGTAAATGAATGTATTAATTGAATATATTATTTTTTTTACTTGAGTTGCTCTTTCTGAGTAATAATTATAAAGTTCCATTTTTAGAACTTTAGTGCTAATTATGAGGAATTATTAAATTCAACACCATTGTTTTGGTAAATATGAGTATTTGATTTTAACAATGATTCGCAGATTATAATCAATTCAAACTTAGCGTTACTTGGAATCTCTATTTGACTTATATCAAAACGCTCAATATATTCCCCGCTATATTTAAGTCTTCCAATTAAGCGTTTTTACTGTTGAAAACGAGAGTTGGGAGCACGCACGCATGAAGTTGTCGTTACGGGTATCGAGCGCTGGGGGGTGTTTCGATAAACGGAAGCGGTGGCTTTTGAATGCGTTCGAATTTCGGGAAGAACAGGAGTTCGGCATGAACCAAGCGACCACAGCTACTGGTGCCTCCGATGTGGCGTACAATGAGGACGTAGTCCGTAAATTTGTACTTGCTGCCACTTTTTGGGGTGTCATTGGCTTTATCGCCGGTACTTTCATCGCTTTTCAATTAGCGTTTCCGGCGCTGAACCTGGGTCTGGAATGGACGACTTTCGGTCGTCTGCGTCCGGTCCATACGTCGGCGGTTATTTTCGCCTTCGGTGGTTCTGTACTATTTGCAACGTCTTTTTACGTTGTTCAGCGCACTTGCCGCGCACCGCTGTTTGGCGGTAAAGTGTTGGCAAATTTCATTTTTTATGGTTACCAACTATTCATCCTTCTTGCAGCCTCTGGCTATGTCTTGGGTATTACCCAAGGTAAAGAGTATGCAGAACCAGAATGGTACACTGACCTAGTTATCACTATCGTATGGGTAGCTTATCTTGTTGCCTTTGCAGGTACCTTGATGACACGCCGTGTTTCTCACATTTATGTGGCAAACTGGTTCTACCTTGCATTTATCATCACGATTGCCATGCTTCATATCGGTAACAACATCACGTTGCCGGTTATTTTGTTTGGCGGTGAGAGCTTCGCTAAGTCCTATATCTGGGCCAGCGGTGTTCAAGATGCGATGACACAATGGTGGTATGGTCATAACGCGGTAGGGTTCTTCCTTACAGCGGGTTTCCTAGGTTTGATGTATTACTTCGTACCGAAGCAAGCTAATCGTCCGGTATATTCTTACCGCTTGTCGATTATCCACTTCTGGGCGTTGGTATTCTTATATATCTGGGCTGGTCCTCACCACCTTCACTACACGTCTCTGCCTGACTGGACGCAAACACTTGGTATGACTTTCTCTATCATGCTGTGGATGCCGTCTTGGGGTGGAATGATCAACGGTCTGATGACGTTGTCAGGTGCATGGGAAAAACTGCGTACCGATCCGGTATTGCGCTTCCTGATCGCTTCTGTTGCGTTCTACGGCATGTCGACTTTCGAAGGTCCGGCTATGTCTATCAAAGCCGTTAACGGTCTTTCTCACTACACAGACTGGACAGTTGGTCACGTGCACTCTGGTGCTTTGGGTTGGGTTGCTTTCGTATCATTCGGTGCGTTGTACTACCTTATTCCGAAACTCTGGAAACGTGAGCGTTTGTACTCTCTGCGTCTGGTTACGTATCACTTCTGGATTGCAACAATCGGTATCGTTCTTTACATCACTGCGATGTGGATTTCCGGTATCATGCAAGGCCTGATGTGGCGTGCGTATGACGATCTTGGCTTCCTGCAATACTCGTTCATCGAGTCTGTAGAAGCGATGCATCCGTACTACGTAATCCGCGCTTGTGGTGGTGTTCTCTTCGTCCTTGGCGCTTTGATCATGGTTTGGAACTTTATCAAAACCATCCAAGGTGACATGCGTGTCGAAGACGAGTTCGTTGCACCGCAATCTGCTGCAGCTGAGTAAGGGGATCTATTATGAAGCACGAAATCTTCGAGAAAAATACGATCCTCCTTGCGATCGCAATCTTGCTCACCGTGGCTATCGGTGGTCTTGTACAAATCGTTCCGCTCTACACAATCGATTCAACAATCGAGAAAGTAGACGGTGTCCGTCCTTACTCTCCTTTGGAGTTGGCCGGTCGTAACATTTATGTCCGTGAGGGCTGTTATCTCTGTCACTCTCAACAAATTCGTCCGTTCCGTGATGAGGTTGAGCGTTACGGTCACTACAGCTTGGCTGCGGAATCTATGTACGATCACCCGTTCCAATGGGGCTCTAAACGTACAGGTCCGGATCTCGCACGCGTTGGCGGTAAATACTCTAACGCATGGCATACGGCTCACTTGATTGATCCGCGTGCTGTTGTACCTGAGTCTGTTATGCCGATGTACGGCTTCTTGGCTAAAAATGAACTGACGTTCAATGACGCCGGGGCTCACTTGGCTACACTTCGTGCAGCGGGTGATCCGTATACAGACGAACAAATCGCACAAGCTGCGGCTGACTTCACAACCCAAGCTTTGGGTGAAGCCAGTGGCGGTGATGTTGATGCATTGATGGCACGTTACCCTAAAGCAGTGGTCGGTGACTTTGACGGTGATCCGTCTAAAGTATCTGAACTGGATGCTGTAATTGCCTATTTGCAAATGCTCGGGACTTTGGTGGACTTTACCACTTATAAGCCCGAGGGCGAAATGGCTCGATAGGTGCAAGTGTGAACTTGGACGATATAGTCTCAATCGCACGCCAATTTTGGGTCGTGTGGATGATGTTCCTGTTTTTGGGGATCATATTCTTTGCGCTTCGGCCAAAGAATAAAAAGGAGTTCGATGAAGCTTCTAAGATCCCCCTACAGGATGACGATTAAGGAGATTAGTATGGCAAACGTGGAAAAGGACCCGGTATCGGGCACAAATACCACCGGCCATGAATGGGACGGTATTAAAGAGTTAGACACTCCGCTTCCGAAGTGGTGGCTGACAACTTTTTACGCCTGTATCATTTGGTCAATCGGCTATTGGGTAGTTTATCCCTCTTGGCCGACGCTAAACGATTACGCCAAAGGCGTATTCGGGACTACAAACCGCCTCGAACATGCCAAGGATATGGCAGCTGTGGCTCAAGCGCGCGAAGCTTGGACCAGCAAGTTCGAAGGTAAAGACATTGAAGAAGTTGCACAGGATTCAGAATTGATGACCTATGCACGTGCAGGTGGTAAGGCGATCTTCGCTGATAACTGTCAACCGTGTCATGGGGCTGCCGGTTCTGGGAACAAAAACTTCCCTGTTTTGGCTGATGACGATTGGCTATGGGGTGGAACCTTGGACGCTCTCCAAACAACCATCACATACGGTATTCGTTCCACTCATGACGAAACACGTATTTCTGACATGCCGGCTCTTGTTGCTGATGAGACAATCACACCAGCAGAAGCTGACCAAATTGCTGATTATGTTATGATGCTTGGCGGTCAAGGCGGCTCTGATGCAGGTAAAACATTGTTTGATGACAATTGTGCTGTCTGCCACTCAGAAGACGGTTCTGGCAACCAAGACCTTGGTGCTCCGCGCCTGAACGACGGTATCTGGCTTTATAACGCCGGTAAAGAAGGCGTTCTGGCACAGATCACGAAACCACAGCATGGTGTCATGCCGGCTTGGGTTGGACGTCTGTCAGACACAGAAATCAAACAAGTTGCAATCTACGTCCACTCTTTGGGTGGCGGTCAGTAAGCAATCGGTTTTGATCGATGTAAATAAAAAACAGCTGTCGTGTGTTTTCGCGGCGGCTGTTTTTTTATTTCACATGCGTACTTTCATATCTTAGAATGTTCGCATATAATGAAATGCCTTGTGTTCCCAAGGCTTCATATGTCTTTGCGAGTGTATTTTTTTACCTGTAAAGCTCTTTTCTTTATGCAAAATTGATGGTTATCAATTGCTAATTCATATGAAGAAGAGTACAAAACCCAAAATTTGTTGATCACAGATCGAGTAAGAATCATGTCTGATCCAAGCACCACTACCGTAAATCAACCTGAACCATCTGGTCATGGCGATGGACCGCTTTATGCGGAACGCGTCAAAGTCCATCCGCGTCATTTCGACGGTCCGTTCAGAAAATGGAAAACGATCCTGTTGTGGGTCTTCCTTGCCGTTTATCACTGTTCGGCATGGATCCGTTGGGACCGAGGGCCAGGTGCACCAGATCAGGCCATTCTGTTCGATTTGCCGGGACGCCGTGCTTATATCTTCTGGATTGAAATATGGCCCCAAGAAGTTTACTACCTGACCGGTCTGTTGATTTTGGCGGCTGTCAGCCTGTTTGCGGCTTCGGCTATTGCCGGACGTGTCTGGTGTGGCTTTGCCTGTTTCCAGACGGTTTGGACAGATTTGTTTATGAAGGTGGAAGCCTTTATCGAAGGCGATCGTAACAAACGAATCCGCTTGGATAAAGCACCTTTATCAATGGATAAAATCCTGAAACGTATTGCCAAGCATGTGATCTGGTTGTTGATTGCGGGCTTCTTTGCCATGTCGTTCTTGTGGTATTTCAACGATGCCCCGACCATTACGAAAGAGATATTCACTGGTCAAATCGGTGGGTGGACTCTTGTTGTTATGCTGGTGTTGACGGGCATGACCTACATTATGGCAGGCTTTGCCCGTGAACAGGTTTGTTTCTATATGTGTCCTTACGGGCGTTTCCAGTCGGTTATGACCGATGAAGATTCGTTGGTTGTCACATATGAAGCCTGGCGCGGTGAACCACGTGCACAACCGGGTAAGAACCGTGATTTTTCTGACCGTGGGCATTGTGTGGATTGTTCTTTGTGTGTTCAGGCCTGTCCCACGGGGATTGATATCCGCAACGGCCAGCAGATGGAATGTATTGGTTGCGGGCTCTGTATTGATGCCTGTAACACCATGATGGAAAAGTTTGATCTGCCAAAGAACCTTATTTCTTACGACAGTTACACCAACATGGTGGCGCGTGAACAAGGCAAAGGCAAGCAAGTGCATTTGATCCGTCCACGTACCATTTATTATGCGGTGATTTTGACAATTGTGGCGACGGCCATTTTGACCAGCCTCAGTTTCCGGGATCGTTTGGAAGTCAATATCCAACGTGACCGTGCACCGTTGTTTGTGACTTTGTCTAGCGGGGATATCCGCAACGGATATACTTACAAGGTTCTGAATATGGAATCGAGTGCCAAAGAGTATACCCTGAGCGTGGAAGGCCTTAAAGGCGCGACCATGACAGTGATTGGTGATGAACAGACAGATCAGGAAGTTCTGGATCTGAAAGTTAAAGGAGATCACGTTGGTACGTTTAAAATCTTTATGAAAGCACCTCGAAACATGTTAGAAGGGGCTTCCACCGATATTACCTTTGTCCTCAAAGATAAAGAGACCGGTGAGATATTTAATCAATCAACAGTATTCCGTGGACCTTGATCAATGAGTACAGAACGCAAACCCGGTTGGTGGTATCCTTGGATTTTTGTCGGATTTTTTGCCGTCATTATCACGGTAAACGGCATCATGATGTATTTTGCCCATGAAAGCTGGACCGGCCTTGAAACGAAAGACTACTATCTTAAGGGCTTGGCCTATGACAAAAACGTTGCCGGTGCCAAAGCGCAAGAAGCTTTGGGCTGGGATGTCACGTTAGAGGTCAAAACTTTAGACAGCAGTGAAAAGCACCATAAAGTCGCTTATAAAGTGATCTTCCTTGATCACAATGGCAAACCGGTGGAATCCCTGAAAGCGCACACATTCTTTTTACGACCTACATCTGAAGGTATGGATGTGGACGAACCGGCAAAAGTGGTTGAACCGGGTGTACTGGCTGGTGAAGTCGTACTGGCTGCACCGGGTCAATGGAATGTGCGGGTCCATGCAGAAAGTCTGGGCCGCCAATATCAATTGGTAGACCGGGTTCTGGTCAGATAAGATTTTATCAAAAATATCAGACGAATTGACGCCCCCGCCCTTGTTGCGGGGGTCTCTTTTGATGTAGAAGTTTGCATGACGTGATGATCGCTTATTTTTATAGGGCGATGATGAACTGGAAATGGAAATGACAGCAACTTGCAAACATTGCGGTGACCCGATCCCGACGCATTCAGACGGTGGGGAAGGGTTTTGTTGCAAGGGGTGTCGTGGGGCCTATAACCTGATTAACGGGTTGGGCTTAACAACATATTATGAACGCCGTGTTCTGAACCCAGATGTCAAAGCCTTGCGCCCTGATGAAGATAGCGCCCAGATTGATTACCGTGCCCATGTCATAGAAGAAGCCGGTTTGTCGACCCTCTATCTGATGGTCGAGGGTATCCATTGCGCGGCGTGCGTTTGGTTGATTGAAACAGCCCTGAGCCGCCAAGACGGTGTTGTACAGGCACGTGTTAATATGTCGACGCGACGTCTGGTGCTGAAGTGGCGCGGTGAACAGGTGGACCCAAACGGGTTGGTGGCCACCATCAACGCTTTGGGCTATCGCCTGGTGCCCTATGATCCGTGCTTGATCAATTCTGAAAATGAGAAAAGTGAAAAAGAATTATTGCGCGCCATGGCGGTTGCCGGGTTTGCTGCTGCCAATGTGATGCTGTTTTCTGTTTCTGTCTGGGCAGGGTATAGCCAGGGCATGATGGCGACAACACGTGATTTGATGCATTGGTTATCTGCGTTGGTGGCGTTGCCGGCCATTGCTTTTGCTGGTCGGCCTTTTTTCAGATCAGCGGTGACAGCGATCAGAGCCAACCGTTTGAATATGGATGTGCCCATCAGTCTTGCAGTAATCTTGGCAGCGGGCATGAGCCTGTTTCAGGTCATGCAGGGCGCAGAACATGCTTATTTTGATTCGGCCATCAGTCTTTTATTCTTTTTGTTAATTGGGCGATATCTGGACCGTCGTGCACGCGGACGTGCGCGCGGGGCGGCAGAACATCTGCTGGGCTTAAATGCTGTGGCTGTCACGGTGTTGAATGCAGATGGCAGCAAGACGTTGCTGCCACCGGAACAAGTCCGTGGAAATATGACCGTCTTATGTGCTGCAGGTGAGCGCATTGCAGTAGATGGTAAGATCATTGATGGTAAATCAGATTTGGATACCAGTTTGATTTCGGGGGAGAGTGTGCCTATCCCTGTGTCTGTGGATGATCAGGTTTTTGCAGGCACAACCAACCTGAGTGGACCGATTAAAATTTGTGTCGGGGCAACGGGTGAAGGCACTTTGTTGGCTGAAATTGTCCGCCTTATGGAAGAAGCCGAAGCCGGGCGGGCCAATTATGTGGCGCTGGCAGATCGGATTGCACGCTATTATGCTCCGGTTGTTCATGGCTTGTCTTTAGTCACGTTTATTTTTTGGTTTTTTATTGTTGGCGAAGTCTGGAACGAAGCTTTATTGCATGCCATTGCCGTTTTGATTATTACCTGCCCTTGTGCGTTGGCTTTGGCTGTGCCGGTGGTGCAAGTAATCGCTTCAGGCCGTTTGATGCGCCAAGGTATTTTGGTCAAAACCGGTACCGCCCTGGAACGTTTTGCACAAGTGAAAACAATCGTTTTTGATAAAACAGGGACGTTGACTCTGGGGCGTGCCGAACTGGTTAATCGGGGTGCAATCACGAAGGATAAGCTTGAACTAGCGGCCTCTCTGGCGGGAGCAAGCAAACACCCATTATCACGGGCTTTATGCCGCGCTGTGCCCCATGTAGGGGTGCGTTCCGGTGTGGAAGAAGTCCCCGGTTGCGGGTTGGTTGCAGGCAAGGTCCGTTTGGGCAGCCGTCAATGGTGTGGTACAGGGGAGGCCCCTGTGACCAATGGGCCAGAGCTTTGGTTGGCGATTGAAGGGGAGGCCCCTGTTTGTTTGGAATTTGCCGATCATGTGCGCCATGATGCCGCAGAGATCATCGCACAACTTAAGGCACAGTCTTATGATATTCAGCTTTTGTCCGGTGATCGGATCGAACCTGTGCAACACGTGGCAGAAGAACTTGGCATATCTGATTGGCAGGCAGGTTGTAGTCCAGCAGAAAAATGTGCGGCTCTTGAAAAAATGAAAATGCCTTTGATGGTGGGCGATGGTTTAAATGATGCCCCTGCTTTGGCAGCGGCCCTTGTGTCTTTATCACCTTCTACAGCCATTGATGTGTCGCAAACCACAGCGGATGCGGTTTTCCAAGGCGATCGGTTAAGGCCTGTTGTGGAAATTTTAGGTGTGGCAAGAAAGGCTGATCGATTGGTGAAGCAAAATTTCGCGCTGGCTTTCCTTTATAACAGCGTTACCATACCGTTGGCGATTGCAGGATATGTGACGCCCTTAGTTGCCGCTGTTGCTATGTCTGCCTCTTCTTTGGTAGTAATTGCAAACGCCCTTAGATTATCACGAGGTAAAATATCATGACAAGTTTGCTTTATTTAATTCCCGCCATGCTGTTTTTGGGTGGATTGGGGCTTGTGGGCTTTTTATGGGCATTGAAATCGGGGCAATATGACGATATGGAAGGCAACGGTTCGCGCATCTTATATGATGACGATGACGCCCCGTTGCCCGCACCGGATAAGGAAAAAGAAAAATGAGTAAAGCCACCAATACCAAACGCATCGCCCTGACCGACCTTTTAGCGCGTAAAGGGCAAGAGCCGATTGTTTGCCTGACCGCTTATACCACATCCATTTCGCGTTTGATTGATGATCATGTGGATTTGATGCTGGTTGGTGATAGCTTGGGCATGGTGTTGTACGGGATGGACAGCACGCTTGGTGTGACGGTGGATATGATGATCGCCCATGGTAAAGGGGTGATGCGTGGCTCCACCAAGGCCTGCGTCATTGTTGATATGCCGTTTGGTTCTTATGAAGAAAGCCCGCAAGTGGCCTTTCGTAATTGCTCAAGAGTGATGGCGGAAACCCGTTGTTCCGGCGTTAAGCTGGAAGGTGGCGTGGAAATGGCGGAAACCATTTCATTTTTGGTTAAACGCGGCATACCTGTTGTGGCTCATGTTGGTCTTACCCCGCAATCGGTCCATGCTTTGGGCGGCTTTAAGGCGCAAGGCAAAAGCGATGAAGCCGCTGAAAGCATTGTGGAAGATGCCAAGGCTGTGGCGGCTGCCGGGGCATCCGCTGTGGTGATAGAAGGGGTTGTTGAACCCTTAGGCGCGCGCATAACGCGTGAAATTGATGTACCGACCATCGGTATTGGTGCTTCACCACAATGTGACGGTCAAATTCTGGTGACGGAAGATATCATCGGTTTGTTTGCTGAATTTAAGCCTAAGTTCGTTAAGCGTTATGCCCAAATGGACGAAATGATCACGCAGGCTGTGCGTGATTATAAAGCAGAAGTCCAAACCCGCGTCTTCCCGGCACCGGAACATTGTTTTGGTTATAAAGGGCCGGTTGGTCATAATAACCCGCCCAAAGATGCGTCAGAGGATAAATAATCATGGGCCTGCCGATTGTTCGCACGGTTGCGGATTTACGCGCCGAAGTCAGCCAATGGCGTAAAGACGGTTTAAGCGTTGGGCTTGTGCCAACCATGGGCGCATTGCATGAGGGCCACCTGACTTTGGTGAGAACGGCATTGGAAACCTGTGATCGTGTTGTGGTCACCTTGTTTGTGAACCCCAAGCAGTTTGGCCCCAACGAAGATTATGGCACTTATCCGCGCACTGAAGAAGAAGACGCCACCAAATTGGCTGGTGCGGGTGCCCATCTGCTCTATGCGCCTGACGTAGCGGAAATGTACGGCGAAGATGGTGGTGCAACCACGGTGATGGTCAGCGGTTTAGGGGATGTGTTGGAAGGGGAATTCCGCCCCGGTTTCTTTAATGGTGTGGCAACGGTGGTGACCAAGTTGTTGTTGCAGGCCTTACCGGATCGTGCTTTTTTTGGTGAAAAAGACTATCAGCAACTTAATGTGATTAAACGCTTTGTACGTGATTTGGATATTCCAGTGGATATTCAAGGCGTGGCAACTGTGCGCGAAGCCGATGGTTTGGCTATGTCATCTCGTAATGCCTATCTTAACTTTGAAGAACGTGACATCGCCCCAACACTGTATCGCACGATCTCAGAAGTATCTGAACGTTTTAAAGTGGGCGGCAAGGCTGAAGCTTTATCAAAATGGGCGGCGCAACAACTCTTGGATGCAGGTTTTCAAAAAGTTGATTACGTGTTGATCCGTCATGCAGATGACTTGACCCAGGAAGCCGTTAAAGGTGAACCGATCCGTGTTTTGGCAGCCGCTTTTTTGGGCAAAGCCCGTTTGATTGATAACGTCGGATAAGACACTGCCATGTCTTTTTTTGTGTTTATCTGAATTTGTAGAAATATTTTATATATTCAACTTTAATTGTGCATCTTGAAATGTTCAGGTTGCTTCTCTAAGTTTATACGAGGGAGGGATGTATTCCATGATTAAGGTTGTCTCTAGTTTCGTATATCTGGTCGCCATAGTGTTTGCGTTTAGCAAAACTGCACCTGCTGCAGAGGTGGCAAAAGTCTATACGTCTTTTTTCCCCCGTGTGGTCATGAATGATGCACAAAAACCGGGTGTAGCGTATGAAATTGTAGTGGAAATTTTTAAACTTGCAGATGAGAAGTTTGAAATTGAAATTCTGCCTTGGGCACGGGCGCAGTATATGGCAAAAAACACACCTGGGTCGCTTATTTTCCCCCTATCTAGGACTCTGACACGGGAGAAAAATTACGATTGGAGTGTTAATATCTTCAATAACCAGACTCATTTTATTACATTTAATAAAACGAAGCTGACAGCCCAAACTGCCCGCGATAAACTTATCGGCGTGCAACTGAAATCAAGCTGGGACAATTGGTTGACGGAACAAGGGTATAAAAACATCTATAGAGTGCCAGAAGAAGGGAGCGGGCTGGTTAAACTGTTGCGCAATAACAGAATTGATGCCTGGTACACTGACCAGATGATTGCCGGTGGTGTGTTAAAAGATCTTAATGATCCGAATATTACTTATAGCGACCCTATACAAATATTTCATACTTTTCTGGCAACCAACAAAAGAGCACCTTACTTACATATGAATAAATTGAAAGCGGCAATGGTCACATTGCGCCAATCCGGCAAGCTGGATCAGATTTTTGAAAAATATGGTATCACACCAAATTACTAACGTTATTGGGTTTTGTATAGGTCCTGCCCTTAGCCCTGTCTTACATTTTAAACTGTGTATAAAGACAGGCCGTGCTGATTAAAAACATACCGAATAAACCGAGGAGGGCCCAAACCATGTGTCACCTGTTAGAATGTTTTTCTTTTTTTCATTATTTTTAAGTTATTCTAAAACTAAGGTGCTGTATAGGTATCTTAAGTATTAATACCTAAATTAATGGGGCTGCTAAAAGGATTTCTTAAGGAGTTTCGTTTATATTGATCGTGACTTTTTACCTATTTTAAGGCGGATACAATGTACGGCGATATAAAAATGCAGGTTTTCAGCCTGTTTCCTTTTAGTTCTGATGCGACGCTTATTCTTTTGGGGTTGCTTCTGTGGTTGATTGCCGGTTTGCTCTTTCGTTTACCTATGTCAAAGCTGGTTTGTCTGACACCCATCATTATTTTGGGTGTGGCGATGGAAATTTCCGATGTCATGTTCCTCAATCAAGCCCCGATGCGCGCGGTGAGTGATTTTGCCTTTTTGGTGGCGCCGGTATTGATTGTTGTGTTTTTTCAACATCAAGGCTGGGCGCGGTCTTAACTGAATGGTTGCTTACGCTGATATTGACCAAATGCTCCAGCCTTTCGGGTTCTGCCTGCGCGGTGGATTTGTTGAGCAGGAAACCTACCTGTTAGTAGGAAATGTTGGGTCTGATATCTGGAAATTTTTTGGTGCCGAAAATGATGATTGGGTAGAGCCTGATCCCTTGGACAATTGGACGCGCAAACATTTGGGCAGTATAGCTACAAAACTTGAAGCCGAGGTTATTTACCCGTTTGAGGGGCCGAAATATGCGCCGTTTCAAATGTGGGCCATGAGCTGTGATTGTGTCTACCAATCCCCCATTGGTTCATTGATCCATCCCACATACGGGCTGTGGCATGCCTATCGGGGGGCGTTGGTGATCAATGGTGTGGTTGAGAATCTACCTGAACGTCGCAATGCCTCCAATCCTTGTAAGTCCTGTGCATCCAAACCCTGCTTAACAGACTGTCCGGTCAATGCTTTTAAAGACAAGTCGTATAACGTGCCCAAATGTATGGATTATTTAAATAAGAATCTTGAAGGCGACTGTATGCATAATGGTTGTTTGGCTCGTCGGGCCTGTCCAGTCGGGCGTGATTATGCCTATAAACCGGAACATAACGCTTTTCATATGGCGCGCTTTCGTACCAGTGCACCGAAAACATAAGCGCAATTGACTGGACTTCGCGTCCATTTTGAACCATATACAGTCCATTATGAACGGATTACCTTTTATCAAAATGCATGGGCTCGGCAACGACTTTATCGTGCTGGATGCCCGGACCAACCCGATTAACCTTTCTGTGGCACAAGTGCAGGCGATGGCCGACAGACGCACAGGGGCGGGATGCGACCAGTTTATCGTGATGGAACCGGCTAAAGATGCTCGCGCCGATGTGTTTATGCGCATCCGCAATGCCGATGGCAATGAAGTGGAAGCCTGCGGCAATGCCACACGTTGTATTGCGCGCATTGTGATGGAAGAAACCGGCAAATCTGATGTGACGGTTGAAACGGTCATGGGCTTGTTGCAGGCCACGGATTCAGCCGGTGAAACGGTCAGTGTCAATATGGGACCGGCACGCCTAAACTGGAATGAAATCCCCACGGCAGAAGAATGTGACACGCTGAATATGCCTGTGACTGTCGGTCCGTTGGAAGCCCCGGTGGGGGTGAATGTGGGTAATCCCCATGCGATCTTTTTTGTGGAAGATTGCGAAAACATCAATTTGGAAAATGCGGGTCCACATGTGGAAACCCATCCTTTTTTCCCGGAACGTATAAATGTGGAAGTGGTCACTTTGTTAGAAGATGGCAGCTTGCGTATGAGGGTGTGGGAACGTGGCGTTGGCATCACCCAGGCCTGTGGCACAGGGGCTTGTGCGGTGTTGGTGGCAGCGGTGCGTCGTGGCATCATTAACGGGCGTAAAGCCGATGTGGTGCTGGATGGCGGGACGCTGAACATTGAATGGCTGGAAAACGGCGATATTATGATGACCGGTCCGGCAAGCCGTGCCTTTAGCGGTACTTTTGATCCTACGATTTATCCGGGGGCATAAGAGATCATGAGCGAGGCAAAGGTCGTCACATTGGGGTGTCGGCTCAACACCTATGAGTCGGAAGTCATGCGTAAAAACGCGCGTGAAGCCGGGCTTGAAAATGCTGTGATCATTAATACATGTGCCGTGACGGGGGAAGCTGTACGTCAGGCGCGCCAGACCATTCGCAAACTACGCAAAAGTGACCCGGATGCCAAAATCATTGTGACAGGCTGTGCCGCCCAGATCGATCCTGAAGCCTTTGCCCAGATGGAAGAGGTTGATCGCGTGATCGGCAATAAAGAAAAGCTGGAAGTCGCAAGCTTTATGCCGGAACGCATTGAACTGATTGAAGTCACTGATATTATGGAGGTGCGTGAAACCGCCAATCATCTGATTGATGGGTTTGACGGTCATACCCGCGCCTTTATCGAAGTCCAGCAGGGGTGTGACCATCGCTGTACGTTCTGCATTATCCCGTTTGGACGTGGTCCCAATCGCTCTGTCCCCATTGGGGATATCGTGGACCGGGTGCGCAATCTGGTGGCGCGTGGGTATCGTGAAGTGGTGCTGACCGGGGTGGATGTGACCTCTTATGGGCCGGATTTGCCCGGTGCGCCCACCTTTGGACAGATGGTGCGCCGTGTGCTTTCAAATGTGCCGGACCTGCCACGCCTACGCCTTAGCTCTCTTGACCCGGCGGCCATTGATGCGGACCTGTTAGACGTGATCGCCCATGATGAACGGCTGATGCCGCATTTTCATCTCAGTTTACAGGCCGGGGATGATATGATCTTGAAGCGGATGAAGCGCCGACATACGGTTTCGGATGCAATTGCCTTATGTGACAAGATACGTATAAGAAGACCTGATGCTGTTTTCGGGGCTGATATCATTGCAGGTTTCCCTACAGAAGATGATCAAATGTTTGAAACAACACTGGAAACACTGGATCGTTGCAAGATCACCTTTGCCCATGTCTTTCCTTTCAGCCCGCGCGAAGGCACCCCGGCGGCGCGTATGCCGCAAGTGCCGATGAAAGTGCGTAAAGAACGTGCGGCCAAAATCCGCGCTTTGGGGGAAGCGGCGCTGGATGAATTTATGGAAACACGGGTGGGGAAAAAAGTTTCAGTATTGGTTGAAAAAAACAATGCAGGTCATTGTGAGCATTATTGTCCTGTACAGTTGACAAGTGACGTGGAAGCGGGCCAAATCGTGTCGGCATATGTAGAAAAAATCCAAGACGGAAGTCTCATCGCAAGAGTACAAGAGTAATCGACCATGACTGAGAAAAAAGGCTGGTTGGCGCGCCTTAAAGCGGGCCTGAGCAAATCATCTACCAAATTAACAAGCGGCATTGGGGACCTGTTCACCAAACGCAAGCTGGATGATGAGGCGCTGGAAGAACTGGAAGACCTGCTGATTACTTCTGACATGGGGGTGACTACAGCGGCTAAAATCGTCGCAGGGATCGCCAAGTCGCGTTTTGGTAAGGATATTTCCTCAGAAGAACTGAAAGCCGCGCTGGCGGA
>JABXIC010000170.1 GCA_013373265.1 Methylocystaceae bacterium
ACATTCTGGCGCGGCTAAAACAAATCCCGTACAATCCGGATCAGATTGCAACAACGCTTTTATTTAAGCTTCAAACGGGCTTTCATATTTTCGACCATCACCTTGTCAAAATCCGCCATCATTTGTTCCACCAGATCAAACCATGCTTTTTCACGTTCTAATAAAGTGAAGTCTTCGGCAAAGGTTTTGCTGCGTGTCGCTTTGGCCGATGCAAACCCGGTAAGGGTATTGGCTGCATCAAAAAGTTCAATCCGCACATCCACATTGGTGGTATAGCGTTCTGACTGGTCATTGGTAAAGACACCTTTGATCCCGCTCGTCGTTTTGAGCTTTTCTTCCAGAGCAGAAGCATCATTGATAATGACGCGCGCAGAACCGGACGTCCCCGTTGCCACAAGACGATCTCTCACCCAGTTATGTACCGCTGTCTTTGGTGCAGTCGGGAAAAGATGTTCCACATGTTTACCCCCCATACCATCACTGCTTTGATCAACCACATCAATGACCGCCACATCCAACGCAATTGGTTTAAGATGTTTAAAAGTGATTTCAGGCAAGTTTTGAACGGGTACCGAGCTTTGCGTACAACCCGTTACAACGAATAGAGCGACAAAAGCAATGAGCCAATTCTTCATTTTCATATCCAACGTTATTTAAGCCGATGACATTGATGAAGGCTTATCCTATCACACTTGTCAATCCTTCTGGGCCATTTGAGCTTTCTTTTCATCCCTTAATTGGGTCAATTGCCCTGCGCTAAACTCATAGTCGGTTGAACAGAAATGGCAGGTCACTGTGGTCCCACCTTCTTCGATCATGTCATCAAGTTCCGGGATCGGCATGCTTTTAAGCGTTGTTTTCAGGCGTTCTTCTGAACAACGGCATTCCTGCTGGATGGTTTTGGTTTCATACACCCGCACACCATCTTCATGGAACAGACGAAACGGCAGGTCAGCAAGACCAAGACTGGCGTCCAGCATTTCTTTGTCCGTCAGGCTTTTCAACATGATGGACGCATGCTCCCATTTTTCTTTTGCAGCTTCTTCATCACCGCTTTCGTCAGGCAATCGTTGGATCATCACCACGCAAACGCCGCTGTCGCCATGAGCAATTTTGAAAGCTGCGTCCAACTGTTCAGAATTTTTGAAATATGTATGGGCGCACGCGCTTAAAGATTCCCCTTCTAAAGCCGTGATGCCTTGATAGGGTTGCATGTGTTTGCCCTGATCAACCGTAAAGGCCAAACGCCCGGTTCCTAACAGGCTGTCCACACGCGGGGAGACATCCGGTCCCAAGGCCGCCAACTTTTCCGCATCAAACCCGGCATAGCCGCGCAAGCCCCCTTCAGAGGTGATATCGGCAACCAAGGCCTTAATCGGACCAGCCCCTTTACCTTCTGAAATCGCCTGTAGCGAAAATACACCCGTATATTTCATTCCCGACGCCAAAGCGACCGTAATGCCCATGGCTTCTGATAAAATATCTTCAATGGGTTTGGGGTATTTATGGGCTTCCAAAATAGTCTTTACCGATGCCCCAAGACGCACCACGCGCCCCCGGATATCCAGATTATCGATTTGAAAGGGAAGAACGCGATCTTCCAACAACTGAGTCGTCATTTTCACATACCTAGCTTAAAAAGCGGAAGCCCCGCACCATAAAGATGCGGGGACATTAAATTGATTTGGCCTCTATATAGTCAGCGCTTAAAGCATTGACCAGACCATAATACCTTTTTGTGCATGAAGACGATTTTCCGCTTCATCCCAAACAACGGAATTTGGACCATCTAAAACCGCATCGGTGACTTCTTCCCCCCGGTGTGCCGGTAGACAGTGCAAGAACAAGGCGTCGTTTTCACAATTGGCCATCATCTCTTCATTCACCTGATAAGGTGTCAACAATTCAATGCGGCGGTCATAATCGCTATCGCCCATAGATACCCATGTATCGGTCACGATCACATCAGCACCGCTTGCGGCTTGCATGGGGTCTTTAACAATAGAAATATTACCACCTTCATTGGCAGCCCAATCCAGAATATCATCATCCACCATCAGATCATCGGGACAGGACAAACGCAATTCAAACCCAAACCGGGTGGCAGCATGGATATAGCTGTTGGTCATGTTATTGCCATCACCCACCCAAGTTACCACCTTACCCGCAATCGGTCCGCGATGTTCTTCGATGGTCATAATGTCGGCCATCAACTGACAGGGGTGACTATCATCGGTCAAACCATTAATCACCGGAACAGTGCAATATTCCGCCAGTTCCATCAGTTTGTCATGCGCATCTGTTCGGATCATCACCCCATCAACCATGCGTGATAAAACACGTGCGGTATCAGCGATCGTTTCCCCACGACCAATTTGAGAGTTTTCCCCCATCAAGACCAGCGGATGACCGCCCAGTTGCACGATGCCCACTTCAAAAGAGACACGTGTACGTGTTGACGGCTTTTCAAAAATCATCGCCAATGTCTTCCCCGCCAAAGGCGCGGCCCCCCCCGCAACGTTCAGACCTTGCTTATAACCAGCGGCCAAATCCAGAATTTTACGCAATTCATGCGTTTCCAGAAGGTGTAAATCCAAAAAATGTTTCGGTGTCATCATTTTATCCCGAGAGTTCTGTGCAGGAGCGCTTCAGTATCGCGATCGCTGCTTCAATATGTTCTTCACGTACGATCAGCGGTGGCAACACACGTACCACGTTATCACCAGCCGGTACCGTCAAAAGCCCATTTTCAAAGCATTTGGCAACAAGGTCTGTGTTGGTTTGTGCACATTTCAATGCCAGCATCAAGCCGCGTCCACGCACAGCCGTAACAACATTGCCATGTTCTTTCACAACATCTTCCAGACGTGCTTTCAACAAATCAGCCATTTTGACCACATGATCCAGAAAGCCGTCTTCCAGTATCACATCCAGCACCGCATTGGCTGCAGACATTGCCAACGGGTTACCGCCATAGGTCGAACCATGACTCCCCGGCGCCATCCCACTGGCAGCTTCATTGGTCGCCAAACAAGCGCCCAACGGAAAACCACCGCCAATACCTTTTGCAATCGCCATAATATCCGGCGTGATACCGGACCATTCATGGGCAAACAACTTACCTGTACGGCCCATACCGCTTTGCACTTCATCCATAATCAACAAGAGACCCTGTTCATCACATAAAGCGCGCAAGCCTTGCAAAAACTCGATATTTGCCGGACGCATTCCGCCTTCACCTTGAATCGGTTCGATCATGATCGCCGCAGTTTGATCTGTGATTGCTGCACGTGTCGCGTCCAAATCGTTCAGCGCGACCTGATCAAACCCATCAACCAAGGGCGCAAACCCGTCACAATGTTTCTGGTTTTTGCCTGCAGAAAGCGTGGCAATTGTACGACCATGAAACGCCCCTTCAAATGTGATAATCCGGTTGCGTTTTGATCCTTTGGCCGCAAAATACTTACGTGCCACTTTGATCGCACATTCGTTGGCTTCTGCCCCTGAATTACACGAAAAGACCACATCTGCAAACGTGTGTTCAGCCAATCGTCGGGCAAAACGTTCCTGTCCTTTGATCTTATAAAGATTGGAACAATGCCAAAGCTTTTTCGCTTGCTCTGTCAGAGCTGCGACAAGATGCGGATGTGCGTGACCCAAGCAGGTCACGGCCACGCCGGCACCAAAGTCGAGAAAGCGTTTGCCATCCTCAGCGAATAGGTATACCCCCTCGCCTTTATCGAAAACGACATCAGCCGGGGCATAGGTTTTCATGACGGAATTGGTCATGGTCTGTCCTTTACCACACGTTTAAAAAAATCTTTCCCCACAATCAGGAAAGCCGACGAGTATCGTTATAGTGAGGGGGGCTGTCAATTCGAAAAACCGCTGTTTTCCCGCTTTTTACAGCTTATTTACCGCTTTTGGCTTGCGCGGCCTGCAAAATGGCTTCCAAAGTCTCATCATTTATGCCCAGACTGCGTAAATGCGTACAGGTATTTTCCAGATATTCCAGCGCACTGCCCCCGGCACCGTATCCTTGCAAGACGTACGCAACCTTTTCCTCTTGATCCAAATGACCGACATATTGGGCATGGTCGCGCACCGCCACAAAGGTATAGGCTGAAACGTTGCGAGCGTCGCCTAACGTGATATCAACCCATGTGGGCGTATAAACATTATTGACCATTTCACGTTCATGTAAATAATCCATGGTCTCTGGCACATGTTCAGCGCACACACGAAAAGCACGCCCCGCACACGCCCCACCGGGGTTTAAGCCCACAACGATCCCCGGCACTTCTGGCGTCCCTCTAAAAACATAAGATAGAATGCACAAGTCACGATGATAACCGGGCAAACGCGCCGGCACATCTTCGGCCACCTTAAATCCAGGTGACCACATCAATGACCCGTACCCAAAAATCCATATATCCTGATCTGACGTCATATCCCCACATTCGTCTTTTTTTGAAAAAAAACCAATATTTTTTTCTTCATGGTTTCTACTTCGAAAGCATAATTCAGGCGAGAATCCAAAGGCTTCTGCGGCCTTATTTTTTAATCCACGAGTCCTGTGGATAAGTTTGTGGGTTATTCATGGAGATACAGATTAACACCAGTAAAACTGCCGTTTCCCTCTGATTGATTAAAAAATAGGCATCTCTATAAGTCATTGTTTTTATTGAATAATTATTGAAGACCTGAATCTTTTTGTCAGGCGCGCTAAATAAAATTAATCAAATTTAAATGAAAATTTTCTCTTTACAGAATGTGCAAAACTTTGCAGACGACCCTTTGACGGATTCATTAGGATTCGCAAAAAATCGATTCTGACAGGAAACAAAATCAGCAATTGAAAACGGCGCATTTTAGCAAGACGTTAGTGGCCAACATTGAAACGTTCAATCTCGACACCGACACTGGCGATATCTTCAAACACATCCAGTTTTTCAACCCGGATACGTGCACACTGAACGCGAATATCTTCCAGACAACTGGCCGCAATTTTTTCTGCCAAGGTCTCACACAAGTTAGTGTGATCCCCCGATACAATATCGCGCACCTTATTGGCAACCTGCTCATAACAGACCACATGATCGATATTGTCGTTATGATGGCTTTCGCTGACCGTCAGATCCAAGTTAACGCGGATACGCTGCGGGGCGACATGTTCATGTTCATACACACCGATGGAACACATCAACACCAGATCACGAATAAACACATGGCGCACAGCAGCCTTGGCATCGGCGATACGAAGTGGTTGGACATTATCAGCTTTAAACGCAGTCATCGGCTTCTACCTATCATTCATTCGGCGCGGTGTGGTTATCCCCTTGGGCCCAGCCCAAATGTTCCCCGCCATCAAGGGCAATCATCTGCCCCGTCATGGAGCGTGCGCCAAGGATATACAACACAGCGTTAGAAATATCCACAAGATCAGTCGGTTTTTTTAACGGAATAGATAAATACTGTGCCTCAAAGTCCACATCTGACTGACGCACATTCTTTAAAGTCGGTCCCGGACCAATGGCATTAACCCGAATTTTAGGGGCCAAGGCTTGTGCCAATGTTTGCGTCAAAGTCCATAGGCCCGCCTTGGAAACCGTATAGCTGGTAAAATGCGGCGACAGGTTCCACACCCGTTGATCAATAATGTTGATGATGTTGCCTTCCTCTTGTCCACCAAGGGCTTTGGCAAAATTCTGACACAAGACAAAGGGCGCACGCAAATTAACGTTCAGATGGAAGTCCCAACTGTCTTTTGTTGCATCCAAGGCACTATCGCGTTCAAAGACAGAAGCATTGTTGATCAAGCATGTCACCGGGCCAAGCTGTCTTATGACTGTATCCAATAAGGCCTGAACTTCTTCTTCCTTTTCAAAATCAGCGGGAAAGATATCTGCCTTGCCACCGCGCACACGGATCTCTTCTGCCAACGTCAACGCATCTTCACTGGAGCCATGATAATGAATCGCCACATGCCAGCCCTGTTCTGCCAGACTGGTTGCGATATGGGCGCCGATGCGATGGGCCGCGCCTGTGACCAATGCGACTTTATGCATAAAACTTATTTGTCCATTTTAAGAAAATTTCGCCAATAAATCTTCGACTCCATAGGCCTGTACAAAGATATAGATGCCATAGCTCACAGCAAAGAGAAAACCTTCAAAGCGCGACAACTGCCATCGCGTCATCATGAACGGGATCAACAATAAGGTTGCGCCCAACATCACCCAAATATCGAAATCAATCAATTGCTGAGCAACCGGTAGGGGCTGAATAATAGAGACCACCCCCAGAACGCCCAAAATGTTAAACAGGTTGGACCCGATCACATTGCCCAGCGCCACAT
>JABXIC010000287.1 GCA_013373265.1 Methylocystaceae bacterium
ATCTGACGGCTCAGCGGGTCCGGCGCATCTTGATAAACCGGATAATATTCTTCAACCTTCAACGGTCCCTTGGAATGCGTATCCAACGGTTGCCCCATGCCATTCAAAACACGACCCAAAAGACCTGGTCCAACACCGACTGAATGCATTTTTCCGGTGGGAATGACCTCAGTAGCAGTAGAAATACCGTTCATTTCCCCAATCGGGGTCAGCAAAGCCGCCTCCTGTGAAAAACCGACGACTTCCGCACGCAGCTCAAAATCTTCACCCGGATTGCGTAAGATACACAATTCACCTAATTTAATGGACGGCACAACCGCTTTGATTATGGTCCCTTGCACTTGCAAGACACGTCCAGAAACACGCAAGGGATGCACATCTTCAATAGCCGCTCTCAGGGATTGTTTGATGTAATCCAACCGTTTCACGATTCCACCTTATCCCCGATCGCTTTTTGGAAAGCATTTTTCAGTGCGTCCAGCTGCCCATCCAGACTGGCATCCACTATACCGATCGGGCTTTCAATAATGCAGCCTTGTGCATTCAAGCGGCTATCGGACTGGACCTGCAATTCAAGAATGGCTGGATAAAGTACCAAAATATCATTCAGTTTAACATTCAGCACCTCCACATTTTCTGGAGCCACCCGCACACTGACTTTTTTTTCACTACGCACCACCTGCAAAGCATTGCGTACCACCTTGACGATCAAGTCATGCGCATCGATCCCGCTCACCACTTTTTCCAAAGCTTCAGTCACAATATTGACAATATCCTGCTCAACAGACGCCAGATATTCCACCGTTTGTTCAACTGTGGTAATCATCTGTTCTGTCATTTCCATTTTCGCTTCAAACAGGCCATCTTCATACCCGCGCTGTTTTTCGCTTTCATACAAAACTTCAGCCTCTTTGCGGATTTTTTCGGCCTCTACCCATGCCGCATCCAACACGGCATTTACCTCCAACAAGGAGGCATATTCATCTGCCTTTAAGATTTTTTTATCTTCGACAATAGCTAGATTGTCTGTATTTAATTGAATATAACGCGCCATGATGGGCAAGTCTCCCGAATGATCCGTTTTAAAAGGCGTTTGGCCTCTTGCTGCGACAGATTAAAATCCCCGACCAGAAAATCCTCCTGATAGGTAATAGGCAATTTCACCATCAATCTACGCAAAAAGGCTGGAGGCAGTTCCTCCCAGATTGAACGTAACCGTTGCAATCCACCACGCACATATTCATCTGTACCAAAAGCAGGATCAAACACCTTGATATTTTCTTCTGCCGACAGCATCAATGGCGCTTGATGGACGCAGAAACGATAATCGTCTTCCCCAAGTGAATCTCGTATTTGGCGAACCTCTTTCCCGTTGATACGATTAGCGATATCTTTGCTGTAATAGATCAACGACAATCGTTTCAGAACAGCTGTTAAAGCTACGCTATCCATCAAACATAGCTTTTCTTGCCAACCGATTTCCTGTGTCACCACAAAGGCGGGAAGATCAAGCACTTGGCACAGATAACTTTCTAAACGTCCCTTTGTTCTTTGACAGTCTTTCAATTTGGCAAACAGTCCAGATTCAATGGACTGTTCAAGCCAACTGGGTTCACAATATTCACTCGGGAAAAACAAAAGATGATGCAAGCGGGTAGCGAAATCGATGTCTTCCATCTTTACGTCTCACGTGCTTCTGGCATTTTCCCTTCTTCACCATCTTTTTTAAGATACAGATAACCTAGCGCTCCTGTTGCTAAGATCAATATGATCGTGAACCCAAAAAGAACATAAAGGACATACGGTTTATCCTGCGCCAGTTCGCTCAAAAAACTTTCCTGTATTTGTTTTTTACGGACTGACAACATCCCCTTTGACGGAAACAAAACCACAGAAATCTTCTTATAATCCAAATCGGACACACTGTTTGCAACCAGTTCTTTAATCTGCGGAATGTAGGAATTGAAATCATAATCCTGCTGGTGCTTAATGAAGATTGCCGCAGAAGCTGGTTTCACATTCTTTTCTTTTTTATCCGTCAACACCACATGAACACGCACCGCAATCGCCCCATCCAATTGGGACAAGGTTCCTGTCAATTCCTGTGAAATCGCATAGACAAGCCGGGCATTTTCTTCTGTTGGGGTCGAAATCAATCCCTCTTTTTTAAAAACAGTCCCCAGATCCGATACATTATTTCTGGGCAAACCACGATCCAACAACAGTTCAATAGCCTGATCTTGTTGTGATTCTTCAATCAGGATATCAATGGCCTTATCTTTTGCTGGCTGTTTTTCCGCATCCAATCCCGCACGTAACAGGGTAGCCAGCATCTCGTTGCCTTCTTTTTGCGATACACCCGTGTATAAATCGACTTTACATCCATCCAACACCCCAAGGGCAAGTAGAAACACGACTACTTTCAAAAAATTAAATCGCTTCGTTCGCTTGTTCATTATTGGCCTTTAAGCAGGGTATCCACGTTCTGACCTGTCTTGGCCGCGACCTTTCCCAACAAATCCTGTTGAAGCTGCACTTGCTGTAATTTCATTTGTAAATTCATCATCTCCTGAGCAGACAAATCACCAGCTTGGCCACCCAGCGCCTTTTCGGCTTGCGCCATCACTTCTGCATATCTGGCATTGGTATTTTGCAAATTATCTAGAATTTTCGTGCCTATGGTTGTTTCTCCGCTTTTATCAACCTCTTGCGGACGTTCTGGTGCTTGAGTCTGCTGTGCTTGCTCAACTCCTTGCGTTCCTTGATTCTGCTGAGCGCCATTCATTGCATTTTTAAAAGCATCGACGTCCTGTTGATTCGCAGTCGCACCACCAGATTTGGGGTCCTGCTGTTCACTTGTTTTCTCTGCAACTTTTTGCAGCATATGCTGCACATTCGATATATCAACCATTTAACGTCTCCTTTATTTAAGGCATGAAAGACGACTACACTTAAGCAAACAATGAGTTTGCAAATTCTTTTGCTGCGTTGTCACCGCTGCGGTGCAACTGATCAACAACACGGTCACATTCACCACCGCGTCCTGCCATTTTCAGCGTCATAGCCAAAATCATTTTGGCTTGTAAGCAGTCGGGATTAATTCGCAAAGCTTCATCACGTAGTATTTTAATTGCGTCATCATGCTGATTTGCCGCTAACAGTGTAACAGCTTGACCGATGTATGCATATTCTGAATCCGGTCGCACAGCCAACACACCCTCAAAAATCTTTTGTGCATGTTTTATCATACCACCATTTGCAGCTAAAAATCCGGCTTCCATCAAGATTTTGAGGTCTTCTGTCGAAATGTTTTCCATTTTGTATTGGGCCTGTTTTCAATTTTAGAACTTAAAATTTCGCGATTATTCCTGAAACATATTCAAAATCATCGACGGTTTTATCAATTATTTCATTGATATCCATCGACAGAAGGCTGTCAATATCAATCACCTGAAACAAAAAATCATCACCTGTTTCCAGATCATGGCTGATGGTCGTTGTCACTTGATCCTGTATGGCGGTTGACACTTTCAACAAAGCTTCATGCCGCGCAACATCAGACACTTCCTGTTCTTTGTTTTGCAATTTCATGCTCAACATCAATCGGTTATCCTGCTGTGGGGTAAATTTCACAACAAGGTTCGCATCAAATGGAAAAATCCAACTGCCTTCATTAATCTCGGGCATTTCTTGTCCCAAATATTCACAGTACTTTCCAATTACTTCCGCTGCCTTTGACATTATACCCTTCACCATTTATCGCAAACCAAAACTTAATTCGACAATATTTTGTCGTCCTTTATATGAGTAACAATACGTCTCACTAAGTTGCTTAACAAAATATACACCAAGTCCGCCAACAGTCCTTTGATCCAGATCGGCCTCGATATCTGGGTCTTTTACTTCTCCAAACGGATTAAAAATGGGGCCATCATCTTTAATCAAAACCGTTAATTTTTCTGACTGTTCACGCACGACCAACTCCACTGTCACAACCCCTTTTTCACGCTCCGCACATTTAATAATGTTCGTCAGCAATTCATCCAGGCACAACATGACATTCCGTCCCAACGGAGCAGACAACTCCCCTCTTGCAACGGAATTTTCCACATCGTCCATCACCTCTGCCAAGTGATTGATACGTGCTTCAAACTTATGAGTCATGGAAAACGTCATGACTTAACCGCCCAACACCCCCAATGCAGTGCCCAGATCATCATAAAACGTCAAAATTTTATTAAATCCAGACATCTTAAATACGTCCATCACTTCGGGCCTTACACCGCACAAGCCATAGGCCGCTTTACGAGCAGTCATTTTTTTCGCACCGATCAAAATAACCCGCAATCCCGCGCTGGAGACAAAGGCAACGCCGCTCAGATCCAAGACCAACTTGTCTTCCCTGTCAAACAAACCGGATGTTGCGGCTTCCAACTCACCTGCCGTTTGACCATCAATCCGGCCGGACAGCATCAGAATCTTCACCCCGCTTTCGGTTTTTTCAGCAATATTCAAAAAATTTCTCCCTCATATTCGTGCTGTCATTCTTTGTAAGTAACTGAACAAACCTGTTGGTTTCACAGAAAATTGCCTTTAATCTTTCCACATACAAATAACAGGGGTCCCTAATGATGCAAAATCTTCTAGAAAACGATCCCGTTAAAGAGGCGCTTGAAGCTTTCGGTCTAACGTTGACCCCTTTTCGCCTGTCTGCCAATAGCGCCCAACTCGGTTGGTCATTTGACGTCAACAACGCAACCTTTGTTTATCGATGGGAAGGCGAAACAGAAGTCATCATTATTGAATATCGGCAGAATAAAAACCAGACAGGCATGAGAAATCCCTTCGTCGAATTTGTATGGTTCCTGGATTTTCTGGCAGATTCAAAATTTAATCTCACTACCATCAGCGGGGCAGTACACCCCCTAGAACGAGAAGAAGGTTTATCAGAAGGCCTCGGTCAAGATCGTATTATACGTTACTATAAATTTCTTGGTGCTGAGGCAGGTGGCATTGAATGGGTCGCACGTAAAATGAAACTCAACGTCGCAACCTATCGTCAGCGGAATCAAAAACGGATTCCGCCAACAGCCCTCCCCCAATCGAGAAAACCATTGGCAAAACCCTAATCTTTTTTAAGCACGCAAGATGCTCCGTATAGCATCCGAATTGGCTTGTTCTATTGAAGCCAATTTTGCACGAATATCCGCCATCATGTCTTTGACAGAATTGGCAAATTCATTCATTTCCTGCATGGAATTTTGAAATTTCTCTGCTTCTTTCTCATGCATTTTTGCATCGGTATCACTGCCTGAAGCAGCTAGCTCAAATGGCGCATTCGCCATCTGCCCTACAGCCTGTGTAGAGCTTGGCAGCACTTGGCCCATATTGGTCGCCTGTTTGGATATTGCCTCATACTTTGCCGCGTCCGCTTTAGCAGCGACGCCCCTTGGTGCTGCGCCAACCCCTCTACTCTCCAGATGCTCAAATTCGGCTTTCGCTTTGCCTGCAGCCGTATCCGCTTTAATCGACCTCGCAGTAGATGCCACACTCGCCACACTCATGCCGATAGAAATAGCTCCACTGACCAGTGCTCCAACAAAGCGGGTCACGGCTGCATCTTTCATATCACTGACCTGCTTGTCGATCTCGCCCAGTCGTCCTTCAAGAGCGGCCAATCTCATTTCCTTACCAGCCTCGCGCTGTTCGATACCCAATTGGTGCATCAAAACAAACAGAGCCGCCATATCGATTCCTGACGTCTGGTTCATAACCTTTTCCAGAACCTGCTTCGCATCACTCATCGCTTCTGGGGAGATCTGTTTAGGTATTGGCAATGACACAGTTGCTGCATCCAGAAGATTTTGCGGCAACTGACCAAGGCTGTTTGTCGGTACAATGACAACGCCATTTTCAATTCGGATGTTTAAGTTTTTTTCCTGCGCTTCTGGGGAAGCCGCATAATTCTGAAAATCTGCTACCAACCGAGGGGGGAGATTATTAAAGGCTATATCCGTCATCGTCTGTACTTCCTTACGCTTTGTTCATCTGGCTAATAATGTGACTTGTTGAACTCTTCTGATTAGATAAAATATCCATAACTGTAGACACGGACTCTTCCAGTTCCTGAATGACTTTTTGAATTCGGTCAGTCTCTTCTTCCATTTGGGACTGCATTTTCGCGATCATAGCTTGAATTTTCAAATGGTCCGCTCTGGAGTCCGTCGCATCTTTTTCATATGAAGCTTTTGCCATATTTGCCGCCGAACCACCCATTACTGAAGTAGCAGAAACAATGCCGGCCCCTTTTGCGACAGTTGCAAGAAGTTGCACCGTTTCAGAGGTTGCCTCTGCTGCAGCAGATCCGCTGCCAGCACCAGTTGCAGCGGCGCCACTGCTCGCACCATATGTAACAGCAACAATCAACACTGTCACAGCGACCCCCGCCACAATATTTGCCGCTGTTTCGCCCATACCAGTAGCTTCCAGCCCCTTGGCAATCCCAGCCGTGATACCTCCGACGATGCCACCTTTCAGCACATCGCCCACTTCACCACCAACGGCTTCGCCTAACGCATCATAAGCACCAGACATACGAAGAGCACTATCCACAGCCATTGCCAGCATAATACCGCCAACCGCGGCCCCTGCCCCCGTGGCAATCAATGCTGCACCAGCAACGGCAAGAGCTGCTGTTGCCACCCAACCAAAGACTTTGCCAAACACGCCGGATTTTGAAGCTTTTTCGGCTGATTTTGCGGCTTCTTTCAGCTTTTCAATCGCTTTTGCGTGCTGATCTTCTTTTTGAGAACGATCCACCTCAACCGACTCTTTTGATGTCTGAATAATTTCCTCGCTAAACTTACTACGAATTTCAAACAAAAGCAGGGCTGCCTGCTCGCCCGTCATCCCTGGCTTTGGCAAACTCGGAAGGGAACCACTCACCCCAGAACTGCCAGGCATAGAAGTCGCCACTTGGGCTTTAGTCACAGACTCTTTCGTCCCTTTGTTTTGTCCAACAGTTTGCATTTCTGTAAGATTTTGTGTTGTCAGGTTGGAGTTCGCACCCCCACTGTTATTGACATTAACACCGGACATGTCTCATCCCTCCTTCTGCTCTCGCACAACATTCAGCAGAGCCTCTGCTCGTACTTTGATCGCAGCATGCACTACATTCTCCCCAGACCAATGAATCGCTGCTTCACACCCGCTTTGGGCCTTTTCAAGATCGCCCAAAGACAAATAACACATGGCAGCCTGCAAAGGTGGCGTCGGGTCTTCCACATCAAGCATCGCAGACATGGAATACGCATCCACGGCCTGTTGAAAGTTTTTAAGTTGCTGATGGCAAGCGGCCGCACCCAACCAAAAACGTTTATCCAAATGGGAATAGAGACAAAGGAAGCCAAAGACTCTCAAAGCATCTTCATATTTGGCATTTTCAAACAAATTGTAGGCAACTGTATAAATCGCTTCAATTTCTTGCGTCGTTAAGCCACGGATATCACCTAGCGTCTTTTCGCCGCTCAACAGTTGATCCACGATATGGCCCAACTCTTCTTCGTTCATTTCGACTTCTGACATTTTTTTCCCTAATCACATTAATTGCATGCTTGTTTTTGCCTGAATTCGATCCAGCAACCTTAACGCATGCTGTTGATAATATTGCCCATAAAACCTAACGACTTGTTCATGCTATCAGCATGGGTTTCATGTATTTCATGGCAGCATTCCAACTCTGTTCATTGATACAATCTTGTCCAAGGGAGAGAGCCCTCTACCAGTAACCTTATCACCTATGCCTAACGCATATTCCCGATAATTTTACTCAGCAAGTTATTGTGTTGTTGCATCATGTTACTTGCTTGTTCAAAAGAATTATTAGTTGAATTCACGAGGCTTTGCAAACGGATCATCTCCAACTGGGATGTACTATTCAAGCTGTCCGCATGGGTTTTGATATGTTCAATATTCACGTCCCATTCAGCTCTACTATGTTTGTTGTCATTGCCTGTTGTGTCTTTTGGGATCCCTCGAGATTCAAAAAATTGCGTCATGGTCACGGTGGTACCATCTTCCATTTTAAACGGTTTTGCACCTGACTCATTGCTGTCCTTGTCCCCGGCAGTTTCCCTCAAACGACGTGCCTCGGCCATAAAATGGTTTGCCATTTTGATTTCTTCGTTAATACCTTTCATCTGATTGGCTTGGTCTTTCATCTGACCTTGCAGGCTCTCCGCACGTTCCAGTGACAACATCATAATCACAGTGCTAATATCAAAATTATTGCCCGTTTGGCTCGCAGCCGAAACATTGCCTGAATTCCCTACAGAATTTACCATCTAGATATCCTTTCTTAGACTGACATACGTGAACCGCGACGTGCGGAACGTTTGGCTGGTTTATTAAAGCGGCTTTCAGCCTGCATGCGATCAAACTCAGCCTGTACTTCTTCTTCAAATTTACGGTTATCTTCTTCAAGCACCTTCAAATCATTCACAGATAATTCGCTACGTGCTTGTTCAATCACATTACTCAGTTGCGTGCTTGAAATCCCTAATTCTTGAAACAGAGCATCTACTGATTTTTCCATAGAATTGGCTTGCTGGATCACTTCATCAATCGCAGCAATCCACTCTTCATCAATCATACCGCTTTCTTGATTCAACACCCTACGTCTCCTCATTCATCTAATACATTAAAACCCAACATATAGCGCGCGGGACAATCCTCACTAACGCATACCTGTTGTTTATATGTAACGATTAAGAGGAATAGGTTTCTAAAAAAAGAAAAATGAATTAAAAGAAAAAGGCTCAGCAGATCAATTAAGTCTTGTCTTGTAACATCTCTGCAAGACGGGTTTCCAATGCACCCATATCACCAAAAATTTGTTGCTGCACTTCAGAATCACCTTCTGCGCCAAGCATCGCACCCGCCACGCAGCTGGCAATATAAATTTGAGAAGAAACCATAGCAATGGAGCCAGCCTCCAAAGGATCAATTCCCTTGGCTTCCAGCTCTTCCGTCATCTTATCTGTTAAGTCCTCAAATGCAGCTTGCAATTGAGGGGCGCCCTCTAACACCTTGAATAAAGAGGTCTGGATTATAGACGCATTAAGCGCATGGGCATCAGTCTCATTGATATCTTGATCACGCATCCAATTGACTAAATGCAGATTCCCTTGGCCACCTTCTATTCGCTCTCTCAAGGCAACAAAGGGCGCAAGCAAACCAGTCACATTCCCCTGATTTCCAGAAGTGTGATCGTTCAATTCAGCCCGTAGCCCCCCATTCAATTTCAACTGCGCACTTGTCAAAGCTTGAGGATCAAACAATATGTCAGGTGAAGGTACAACATCACGTACCTGCGTCGGAAGAGCACCAGAAGAATGAAACGGATTTTCACTCTGCACAAGAGGTGGCGTTTGGGACGCCCCCTCTCCTGCCGTACTTTTCGGCGCAGTTACATCATTCAAACCCTCAACGCCCTGAGTATTGGACGGTACCACCTGCGGTCTATGATTGATATTAATCAAAACAGACATCCATCTGATTTATTTATCGAAACAAGATATTTTTTATGTCTGTAACATTTAATGAAAAAAAGTTTCTGAAAAACATGTAAAAAACTGTAAATTTTTTATAAATAGTCTTGCATTTGCACACGCAACGCTTGACGGACACGGAAAACCCTACTCTTAAGTGCAGATACAGAGCATCCGTGTCGCTGGGCAACCTCTTCATAGGTTTGACCATCTACACTAAGCGATAGGATCATATCCTTCGCATCATTTGGCATGTTATCTAAAGCAGCGTTTAATGACGCCATTAACTGATTAGCGCTATTTTCCTCTTCCGGCGTTTTTCGGGTATCCTTTAACTCGTCCAGATACTCTCCACCTACAAAATTATATTTTTTATGAACACTACGGTTCAGATAATTACGAATAATATTGTAGGAAATACCAATCAGCCATGTCGAAAATTTTGAATTCCCTTGAAACTTTTGTATACTTAGTTGCGCCTGTATAAAAGTTTCTTGAACGAGATCTTCAACTTCATCCTGTCCACCTGTCTTTGACCGGACGAAACGGACCAGTTTATCACGGTTCAGGATGAATAATCTTTCTAATGCTTCTGAATCACCAAGGGCAGCCGCCTTAACAAGACTTTCATCATTCTGAATATGTTTTGGCTCACATAACATATGTAAAAAAACTGCTCAAAGATCCAATATAACTCACGCGAAAACACACAATCACTTGTGCGCGACTATAATTTTTTAGACAACAATTGTAAAGGTTTACGAGCATGGCGTTTACAGAATGTTTTGTTTTCTGTTTTTCAGTAACTTTGGGTTACTTGTTCACCAAATCCGCAAATCGCAGCAGCTGTATAGGAGGATACAATTCCAACTTTCTTGCCGTATCCATGTTGACAACAAAGGAATATCTAGACAAAGAACGGACCTCGACATCAATCGGTTTCTTACCTTTAAAAAGGACCTGCTCAGCTTGCAAACCAGCCAATTGCCCAATATTATAGTACCGATTTGCAACTGCAAGTAACGCTTTGGATTTACGCACAAATATCTCACTTCCCGCCGCGACTGGTATTTTTTGCTTCAAAGCCGCTTCAGTAAACAAATCCCGATTCGACGATAAAAACGAACTGGACCCGATATAAATAATATCCACTTTCTCTTTTTTAAACGAATCAACCAATTGTGTCAGACTATTCTTGTCAGATTTACCATTCTCATCAACGCCTACCGCTTTCGCCACAAGTTCAAAACCCAATTTCCCGGCAAGTTCCTGGATTTTTTTAGCATTCAAGACTGAATTGAGTTCGTCTTTATTATAGGCCAGACCAATCCTATCTGCTTTTAAATAAGTTTTAATGGCACGGATTTGTACATCTTCCGGCACACGATTATGTGTACCTGTCACAAACTCTCGCCCAGAATGGCTATATTCGTGAATGAGTTTTGCACCGACGGGGTCTGCCACAATCATAAACAAAGCAGGTAAACCGGAAATATATTTCTCAGGCGTTTTCGTATCGTAAGGGCCAATCATCTCCAAAGAAACC
>JABXIC010000161.1 GCA_013373265.1 Methylocystaceae bacterium
GATTTTTGATCGGATCAATCGGGAATACCCAAATCATAATGATCCTGAAATTCCAGAAACTCAGGGTCTGTGCTTTATGCGATTAAAGCGCTATCAAGATGCTGTTGCCCCTTTCGAAAAAGCGTGCGTTCTTAATCCCGAAAAGGCCAACACCCATGACGGACTATCAGAGCTTTATCATATTTTGGGCAATGATCAAAAAAGCATCGAACATGGGGAAAAAAGCCTTTCGCTAAAAGATTTAGCAAATTCATCTCCTGCTTTAAAAAACCTTAAAGGCATCCCTATCCCCCCTTTTAATCCCCAAACGCCCCAGCGAAATATCATCGCTTTTAGCCTTTGGGGAACTAAAGAAATTTATACCAAGGGGGCATTGTTTAACGTTCAGTTCTGTAAGCTTATTTATCCGGAATGGACCTGTCGTTTCTATCTGGATAGATCGGTCCCTAAAGAGATTGTAGATCAACTAAAAGCCCGGGGTGCAGAAATCATAATGATGGATGAACCACAACAGCCTTATGCCGGATTATTCTGGCGTTTTCAGGTCTGTCATGACGACACAGTGGATCGCTACCTTGTCCGGGATGCAGACTCTCTACCAAACAAACGCGAACGCGCCGCGGTAGAAGACTGGATTGCATCAAGCCGTCATTTCCATGCCATGCGCGATTACGCCACCCATACGGAACTTATTCTGGCAGGCATGTGGGGAGGCGTGCGTGGAGCCCTGCCTCCGCTGGAGGAGGAGATTAAAAGCTTCATCCAACAAACAAAACCCAATCGCACCATTGATCAGCAGTTCCTGCGCCAAAAAATCTGGCCCACATTCAAGACCAGTTGCCTGATCCACGACAGCCGCCACCGTCTTGAAAATACAGTTGATTTTCCAGACGGGTTTGACCTTGAAGGCAATAAACATGTAGCCCAACGCTTTGATGCACAGTTACGACCTCAGTCGATAAATAAAGGTGAGCACCCTTCGGCTTCATAGGTCGCTTTGACGTAGTGATCATCTTCCAACACACATAACAGTGCATAGAGATGTGCCATGGATTTCAGGTTTTCTTCCTGTCCCATTTGCATATACCAACGTCCCAACATAAGCAGGTAATCTTCAACAATTGTTTTTTGACCACCGCATAAATACGGGCGTCCATCACTAAGTGCATCATCAAGGCGGCTCATGAATGTGGTGACACGTTCTATTCCCACTTCTTTGACTTCTTCCGCCCCTTCTGGGGTTTTGGCAAAACGTTCTTTATAAAAATAAAACATCATGTCTGCCTGGATAGAATTGGTCATAAACACTAACCATTTATAGGCAACAGCACGTTTGGCACTGCCCAAAGGTGGCAACAGACCACTATCTGGGTCACTATCGGCCAAATGCATACAAATGGCAGCAGACTCAAACAAGACAAGATCGCCATCAATCAAAGTCGGCACACGACGATTGGGATTAAGCTTTAGATATTCTTCAGCCTCAAGACTGCCATCATTTTTACCAAGCTTCACCAGTTCATGGGCAGCCCCCAACCGGTTCAAGATAATATGCGGTGCCAGAGAAGCGGTATCGGGCAGATAAAACAGCTTAAACATCAACCCCGCCCCCGATATCCCGGCACACCTTGATCCGGTATCCAAACGCCTGTTGGTGCCTCTCCAGTTTGCCAAAAGACATCAATAGGGATGCCACCACGGGGGTACCAATAACCACCGATACGCAACCATTTCGGATTTAATAGATCGACCAAACGTTTAGCAATGCCAACCGTACAGGCTTCATGAAAATCACCATGGTTACGAAAAGAGGTCAGGAAAATCTTGAGAGATTTACTTTCCACCAACAATTCATCCGGTACATAGTCAATCACGATATGAGCAAAATCAGGCTGCCCCGTGACCGGACAAAGTGAGGTAAATTCCGGGCAGGTAAAACGCACCAGATAGTCCGTTCCCGGATGGGGATTTTTCACGGCTTCCAGTTTGGCTTCGTCCGGATTGGTCGGAGTTTCCGTATTGGCACCCAATTGTTCCAGACTGCCATAGATGGTTTGATCACTCATGAGAGGGCCTCTATATCGCCTTGTTGACGCAGATTATGAAAATCCACGACAAATTTATCAAATGTCTTTTCTTCAATAGCCTTGCGCATGCCTGCCATCAATTCCTGATAGTAATGCAGATTATGCCACGTCAGCAGCATCAGGCCCAAAATTTCTTTGGACTTGGTCAGGTGATAAAGATAGGCACGTGAATAATTCTTGCAACAAGGGCACGTGCAATTTTCATCCAGCGGACGCGGATCATCTTTGTGACGGGCGTTGCGCAGATTAACCGAGCCATAACGTGTCCAGGCTTCTGCCGTGCGCCCGGAACGTGACGGCAAGACACAATCAAACATGTCGACCCCGCGCGCCACACCACCGACCAAATCATCCGGTTTCCCCACACCCATCAGATAACGTGGTTTATCGGTGGGCATGACAGGGGTCGTGTAATCAAGAGTAGCAAACATCAGTTCCTGACCTTCCCCCACCGCCAAACCGCCGATGGCGTAGCCTTCAAAGCCGATCTCGACCAATTTTTCAACGGACTCTTTGCGCAAATCTTCTTCAGTACCACCTTGCACAATACCAAATTGCCCATAACCGGGGCGTTGTACAAAGGCAGCACGCGATCGTTTCGCCCAGCGCATCGACAATTGCATGGCTTCATTTACCCGCTCTTTCGTCGCAGGCAAGGCCGGACATTCATCAAAACACATGGTGATATCAGCATCAAGTTTGCGTTGAATATCGGTTGAACTTTCCGGGCTCAAATCGTAATAAGCGCCATCGATATGAGAACGAAAGCGCACGCCTTCTTCGGTGATTTTGCGCAACTGCGCCAAACTCATGACCTGAAAGCCACCAGAATCCGTTAGGATCGGCTTATCCCAATTCATGAATTGATGTAAACCACCCAATCTTTCAATGCGGTCCGCACCGGGACGCAACATCAAATGATAGGTATTGCCGAGTAAGATTTCAGCCCTTGTTTCAGCCACGGATTCCGGCATCATCGCCTTAACAGTTGCAGCCGTGCCCACGGGCATAAAAGCAGGGGTATTGATTTCACCATGGGCGGTATGCACACGCCCACGCCGTGCAGCACCGTCACTATCCAATAAATCGAATTTGAAGCTATGTGTCATTGTCGCTTTAAAACCACCATCATCATTACAGCGGGTGCTTTTATACGCTTTAGCCGTTGACCACAACCGTATTGCGTTTACCTTTTGCCATATAAAGTGCCTTATCTGCCATGGAATAGAGCTGTAGTTCTGTAATCGGCCGATCTGAATACATCACCTGAGCACCGATTGAGATGGTCACATAGTCAGACACATCATTGGCGATATGCGGTATTTTCAGTGCTTCAACATTTTGAATCATCTCATTGAGGAACTGTTTGCTTTCAAACGTATTCAGGTTTGAAAAGACAACGGCAAACTCTTCTCCCCCAATGCGAAAAGCATAATCATTTGGCCTTTTCAGAGATACTAAAATCTTTTCTGCCACTAAAGAAAGGGCTTGATCACCTTGCGGGTGACCATAATGGTCATTGTATTTTTTAAAGTAATCAATATCGATAATCGCCAGCGTAATCGGTGTTTCATTACGAATAGCCAAGCGCAGTTCACGTGGCAACATTTCTTCATAACGGCGGCGATTATATAAATGAGTTAACTTATCCGTCAAAGAAAGCTTCTTACTGGTCACATCGGCAAGAATATTGGTGTAACCAACCAGGTTATAATCGTCATCAAAGTTTGGCAGGATGGATGAACTTGCCCAATGGATATCACCATCGGCACTAATACGTTTAATCTCGCCTTTCCATTCCTTACCTGTAGAAATGGTTCGCATGATCGTTTCACAGGTATCCTTGCCTTCATCGGAATTATCAAAAAAGCCGCTGGGCGTCCCAACCAAATCTGTTTTTAAACAGCCGAGAAAACGACAAAGCGCATTACTGGCATCCAAGATGACGGCCTCTTTATCCAGCATTGCCATCATAATATTTTGATCGACCAAATACTGGCGATGCAATCGTTCTTTATTCGTTAAAATATGATGACGGGTCACATAATAAGCAATGGCGACCGAAAGAATCACAGCAATAATTGCCAACGTACTTAACATCATGGTCGCTTGTTGTTGATTTTTCACCGCGTGATCATGAAAGTTCTTTGCTTTGCCTTTTGCAAAAGCCACCAATGCGGCAACATCTTGATTGAGCTTATCTAAATATTGCGTGCCCTTATTCGCGTTGACAATCGCAGCTTGTTCAATTTGCCCTTTACGAACCAAATTGATAATTTCATCACGAATAGGTTTCCAGCCGACAAAAAGCTTGTAGACGTTATTGACTTGGGTCTTCTCTCCCAAGAAACGATCAAAAATAATATCAAATTCTTTTAGAACTTCCGTTTCATAATGAGAAATATCCGAAACGGCTTTGTTCACGTCTTCCGTAGACTTTGCTTCGATCACATCATGTAAATGACGGTTCATCGTCACCAAATTGGAATTGAGCGTATGAGCAGCATTGGAAACTGTAAAAGGGTGTTGATAGATGTCATCCGCATTTCTGGCAATCTGCTTAACCTGATAAATAGACAGGATGCCCAACACCATAAGCATCAGGATCACAAGGCTAAACCCTGTGACTATATTTCTCGTCGCGTGCATGAGTCTTTATTGTTATCCCTACTTTAATTGCGGGCAAGATAACGCAAAGTGCATACAATGTTAATTACTTTATATTTTTTCTACTCAGGAGAGAACCGTCGCCATAAGAATAAAACCTATAGCCGTTTTCAATGGCATAGCCATAAGCAGCATGCATTTTCTCAAACCCGGCAAAGGCGCTGACCAGCATAAATAAAGTCGACCGTGGCAAGTGGAAATTTGTGGTTAACATGTCAACGATCTTAAATTTATAGCCCGGCGTAATGAAAATATCCGTATCCCCTTCAAATTCTTCAAGGATACCATCTTCTCTGCCCGCAGATTCTAATAATCGAAGGGATGTGGTCCCGACAGCCACAACCCGCCCCCCTCTATCGTGAGTTTCGTTCACCAACTTGACTGTGTCCGCCCCAATAACGCCAAATTCGGCATGCATCTTGTGATCGGCCACATGATCGACCTTAACAGGCAAAAATGTACCGGCGCCAACATGCAAAGTCACATAAGCGAATCCTATATTTTTTGCCAATAATTTTTCCAATAATTCAGGCGTAAAGTGTAAACCTGCTGTCGGTGCGGCAACCGCGCCTTCTTTTTCTGCAAAGACCGTTTGATAATCCGATTTATCGCGTTCATCTGCCAAACCCTCGCGTTTGATATAAGGCGGTAACGGCATTCCACCGTGCGCTTCTAACGCCGCCATCAACGCTGCCCCACTGCGATTAAACTGCAAAGTGACTTCGCCACCTTCTTTGCCTAAAACGATTGCGTGGAAATCATCCTGAAAGACAATCACATCATCCAGCTTAAGCTTTTTAGCCCCCTTGGCAAAGGCGACCCATGTACCTTCGCCCTCATGCTTATGCAAGGTGATTTCGACACCTGCCTGTCCGCGTTTACCTTTTAGGCGTGCAGGAATAACGCGGGTGTTGTTAAAGACCAACAAGTCCCCTTCTTGCAACAAATCGGGAAGATCGGCAAAGGTGTAATCACTAAACCCATCATCCACGCGCAACAGTTTAGAGGCGTCGCGTGGGCTGACGGGACGTTGTGCTATTAGATCTTTAGGCAGATCGAAGTCGAAGTCATCGACTTTCATACTATTCTCTTTCGCTGAAATTATGCTATCAAGGCGGCGCAATCTAACCGAAATCAAATTGGAATACAATGGACCTGCTACTTGTCATATCCAACGCCGACGCCACACACCTTGCGGCCCCCTTGGGGGAAGCCTGCGTGCGCGCCGATATCGACTGGGGGTGCTTCTTTACAGGTGATGGGGTTTTAACCCTGAAAGATGAAGGCTTTGCCGATCTTGTCGCAGCAAGTTGTGACGAAGCCGTTGTCTGTGCCGAGGCCTGGAAAGACCGTATGGAAGGGGAGGAATGCCCGGTGGATTTGGGCAGCCAGTTTCACCACAGCGGTCTTGTGGCAAAAGCAGACCGGGTGATCAGCCTATGAAAAAGCGCATTCTTGTTCTGGCCCGTCGCGATATCTATGAAGCCATCCGTGTTGCCGCTGGCCTGACCATCCGCAACAACGCCGTTGATTTTGTCTTTATGAAAAAAGCCCCACTGAACGCACAAGGCAAGATCGAACATTTCGAAATGCTGGAACTGGCAGAAATCCACCCGCAAAGCCTGATTGACAGCATCCCCGACACCACACCCTGTACAGATTTAGGTCAGTTGATTTCACAAGCAGATCGAGTTGTGAGTTTCTAATGAAAATTTTAACGCTGAAAACAGGTCTTTTTGAAGGCGGTGATATCGTGATCAAAGCCGCAAATGCACCTGTCATTGACCTGGAAACACTTCAAACAGATGAAGACTGGGACAGTCTCTTAGACGATATTCTGGATGCTGATTTAATCGTCACCGCTTAATCACGGATAAGCAATCGTTCCACAATTTCCCCATTGGCAAGATGCTTATCCAGAATTTCCATCGCATCATCCAATGTTGGCACGCTGTACCAAATCCCTTCTGGATAAACCAGCATGGCCGGACCGGACTTGCATTGTCCCAAACACCCCGATTTCGTCACGGCAACTTCTTCACGCAACCCACGATCACGCATGGCCTGTTTCAATTTTTGCCCGATATCCATAGAACCGCGTTGCGCACAAGACGGCTTGGTTTCATCATCGCGCATATGGCCACACCAAAAAAGATGACATCTAAACTGCTTGGGCATGAAATATCCTACATGAAAAATCTAACAGAGCTCCCTTACATAGCCGACTCTGCTCGACAAGCCAAGATGCTTTCGTGTAAGTACGTCCTATGAACACACCATATGCCATAGAGATTCCGTATCAAGACCCGTGCAACCTGTTTGCCCCCCATGCACAACAATCTTTTGCACAGTTTCTTGATTCTGCGATGGTTGATGAAAATCAGGGGCGATATAGCTACATTGCCCTCTCCCCTCTTGAAACACTGTGTGATCCCCAAAATGCCTTTGATAAAATAAAAGAAAAACTGGCAACTCACCCCTGCCAGCGTCTTAAGGATAAGCCCCCCTTTCAAGGCGGGTATCTCGGCTATATCGGCTATGAATTTGCCCATCAGATCGAAAAGTTGCCTGTTCAACCAACAGACCCTTTTACCACACCCGATATATGTTTCGGCTTTTATGATACCGTTGCTGCCTTCGACCATCTAAAAAAGCGCGCATGGATATTTTCTCTTACAAGTGAAGAGCGCGCCCATGACTTACATAACCAGTTATCGACTGAAACAACGCCTTCCCCCTATCGTCCCATTCGCACAGATTGGAAAAGCGACTTCACCCAAAACAGCTATGAACAAACCGTACAGCGTGTCATTGATTACATTCGCGCCGGAGATATTTTTCAGGCCAATCTGACACAACGTTTTACAACAGAAATTCCACAAGATTTCGACCGTTTTGCCTTTTATCAAAACCTGCGCCGGATTAATCCTGCCCCGTTTTCAGCTTATTTGAATTTTGATGGTTTTACGGTGGCCTCCAGTTCACCGGAACGCTTTCTACAGCTCAACAACCAACAGGTTGAAACCTGCCCGATCAAGGGGACACGCCCCCGCCACACAAATACAGACGAAGATCAGGCCCAAGCCTTAACTTTAAAAAACAGCGAAAAAGATCGTGCTGAAAACACCATGATCGTTGATTTATTGCGCAATGATCTTTCGAAAGTCTGTACCCCCCATAGTGTGGTCGTGCCTGAACTTTGCGAAGTGCATTCTTTTGCCAGTGTCCATCATCTGATTTCAACCGTGCTCGGACAGTTGCGCGAAGAATACAATGCGGTTGACCTGCTGCATGCTTGCTTTCCCGGGGGGTCTATTACCGGGGCTCCAAAAGTGCGCGCCATGGAAATCATCGCCGAGCTGGAACCATGCCGACGCAACACCTATTGCGGGGCCATCGGTTATATCGGGATGGATGGTAGCATGGATACAAACATTGTCATTCGCACGCTCATTTTTAAAGAAGGGGCGGCCTGCGCCCAAGTTGGCGGCGGTATTGTCGCCGATTCAGACCCACAAGCGGAATATCAGGAGACATTGGATAAAGCACAAGCCCTGTTCAAAGCTTTTACAGAGGTCGCGCCATGATCCTGCTGATCGATAACTACGA
>JABXIC010000162.1 GCA_013373265.1 Methylocystaceae bacterium
GGTCACTTCGACAACGAAATCCAAGTTGCGTCTCTGAAAAACTACAAGTGGACCAACATCAAGCCACAAGTTGACCAAATTGAATTCCCGGATGGCCGCAAAATCCTGTTGTTGGCAGAAGGTCGTTTGGTGAACCTCGGTTGTGCCACAGGCCACCCGTCTTTTGTTATGTCTGCTTCGTTCACCAACCAAGTGTTGGCACAGATCGAACTGTACAAAAACAACACAGATGGCAAATACGCCAAACAAGTTTATGTCTTGCCGAAACATTTGGACGAAAAAGTTGCCGCGCTGCACCTTGAAAAACTGGGCGTGAAACTGACCAAACTGTCACAAGAACAAGCCGATTACATCGGCGTGCCGGTTGCAGGCCCGTTCAAACCGGATGCCTACCGTTACTAGAATTTAACGGTAATCAACCAAGGGAAGAGCCTCCGCCCACATGAGCGGGGGCTTTTTTTACTTTAGAAACAACGGTTAATCAAAACAACCCATAGAAAAATAAAATGAATACTATTGTATCTAAAATAAAAATTTCTTGATCTAAATTCAATTATTGGTTAAATATTAGAAAAATATAATTCACTTAATAAGCTGCAGTCTAATTCTGTTTCTTCCTATCTGGCATTTTATCATGTTCCATTATTTAATTAATTTACGAATTAAAACAAAAATTACCGTAATTCTTGGCCTCATGGTTTTATCGCTGGCTGTTATTTCAGTGCATGGTTTGATAACACTCAAAAGCTCTTTGAGAGAAGCCCGCATGGATAAAATCTCTTCCATCGTTCATTCATATGTAACGATGGCACAAGGTTTTCAAGAACGTGTCAAAAGTGGTGAACTTACACAAGAAGAAGCAATTAAAAAATTCTACGACTCCGTTAGACCAATCCGGTTTGATGATGGCGTTGGTTATATGTTTTCCTATAACAATGAAGGCATTGTCCAATTACTCGGCTCCAAACCGGAACTTGAAGGTAAAGATTTTTCCAATTTACAGGACGCAAATGGCACATATGTTGCCCGGGAACTCATTGCTGCTTCCAAAGGAAAAAACAATGGCTTTTTCAGTTACCTCTGGGACAAGCCGGGCAAGCCGAAGGGCAAAAAATATGAGAAATTATCATATGCTGCAACATTACCTTGGGGCCACCACATTGGAACAGGTGCATACGTTGATGATATCGAAAATATTTTTTACAATGCCGTAACGACTTTTGCCATCGCGATCGTTCTATCTCTCGTCATTGCCCTTGGTATTGGCTTGCTGATTAGCAATGACTTATCACGCATGATCTCTTCTTTGAAAAACTCTATGAATATATTGTCAAAGGGTGATTTAACCGCAGAAATTAAAGGCGCTGATCGTGAAGATGAAATTGGTGATATGGCCAAAGCAGTTCTTGTCTTTAAAAAGAACGCACAAGAAATCAAGAAATTAGAAGAAGAAAATCAAACCGCAGCCCAACGCGCGGCAGAAGAACGCCATAATGCTTTACAGCAAATGGCTGATACTTTTGAAACTGAAGTTGGCACAATTGTGCATACCGTCGGTGAAGCCGCGCTTACCTTGCAAAGTTTATCTTCGGCCATGTCCAACTCAGCTACGAATGTTGGCGAAAATGCTGAGAATGCCTCCAACGCTGTCTCAAACATTTCAGGCAATGTTGACGCCGTCGCAGCTTCTTCCGAAGAATTATCTGCATCAGTCAATGAAATCTCTCGTCAGGTCAACAGCTCATCAGATGAAACGACAAGTGCTTCAAATTTAAGCATGAAAGCAACAAAAGGTGTAACAAGCCTTTCCACCAAAGTTTCGGAAATCGCTGAAGTTGTAACTTTAATTTCTGGTATTGCTGAACAAACAAACCTGCTGGCTCTCAATGCAACCATTGAAGCCGCCCGAGCCGGTGACATGGGAAAAGGCTTTGCTGTTGTTGCAAATGAAGTAAAGAACCTTGCCAGCCAAACAGCAAAAGCAACCGAACAAATCGAAAAACAAATCAATGCCGTCGTAGATGCAACGGATGAAACTGTAGAAGATATTACCAGCATCAACACAGCCATTAAAACGGTCCAGACTACTTCTGCTGCAATTGCTGCCGCCATTGAAGAACAAGAAGCAGCAACACGTGAAATTGCAAGTAACGCAACCCAAACGGCAAAAGATGTCAATCTGGTATCCTCAACCGTTTCCAATGTAAAAGAAGGGGCCAGAGACAATGTCACCCGATCAAAAGAAGTCTTAGATGCTTCAGATAAACTCAGAGATCAATCCAATCGATTAAAAACACAATTGAACGCATTCTTAGAAAATATCCGCCAAACAAGAACATAACGCTATTTAGGCACTAACTTCAAAATTCATTGAAGCATACTCCTTTTAAAAGAACCTGATGCCCCGCGTTTGCGTAGATTGACCACACTGTCACAAGAACAAGCCGATTACACCGGCGTACCCGTTGCAAGTCCGTTCAAACCGGACATTTACCTTTGGCAGAATTTAATAAATTACCCAAGAGAAAGCCTCCGATCACATGATCAGGAGGTTTTTGTGTTTTTCTCACATTTAAATACGGATTCTTGAACAAGAAATAATATAATTAGAATAAAAAAAATATAAATTAATATAAAATGCATACTAAACTATGTAAAAACATACAATAAAATGTAAATTAACTAAAATTTTAGAATAAAAAATATTAATTTTTCTTATTTGTTTATATATGTAAAAATTAAATCAACCTTGGGTAGGTTATGTATTTCACTAAACTTACCGTTATTTTCTAAATTTGTATTATTAAGGATTTACAGATGAAATTATCCAGTATCAAAATCAGCGGTAAAATCTTATTCGTTATTACTATTTTATCCATTGTTGCCCTTGGCATTACGGCTTATTCGTATTGGGGATTAGAAAAATTAAGTAAAGCCAGCAACCAAATTGACCTGACTGCAACAGAAATAAAATTAGGAGCACGTTTAGGCCAAGGTATTTTGGAACTGAACCGCGCAGAATATCGATTTGCGGCAAACCCCAAAGAATATGAAGAAATTTTAAAATCTATCAGAAACTCTCAAGAAGAATTTGAGAAAAAACTAAAACAAATAGAAAAAACTGCTGGTGCAGAACAAATAAAGAAAATAAAATTTATTAAAAAAACATATAATGACTATCTTGTTGATCTTCACAAAACGGCCGCAATAACAAAACAAAATAAAGACAGCATCAGCACAAGTGACGCACAGCAGGAAATTTTAGCCTCTGTTATCAAAAGTCGCCCAAAAGCCGAAAAATTACGCGCAATCGTACAAGACTACGTTAAACTTACGGACATAAAAGGCAGTGAAACATCTGCGAATGCTTCACAAACCGCAAAAAATGTTGAGTTGACGTTAATCTTCGTTGCTCTGTTGGGTGTAATCGCAGGCGTCCTTCTTGGATATTATATCGCAAATTCTGGCATTTCCCGCCCTCTCAAGATTTGCGTTAATTCTTTAAAAGAGCTTGCCAACAACAACCTTGAAGTGAAAGTTGTGGGCGATGACCGCGCAGATGAAATTGGCGATATCGCGCGCACCATGGAAGTCTTTAAAGAAAACGCCGTCGAACGCCAGAAGGCAGATGAACGCGAGAGACTGGAACTTGAAAAGCGAAACGAACGCGCCAAAGAAATGGAACGTCTGACAACTGAATTTGATAACCACGCCTCTGACATGATGAAAGCCTTGGCAGCCTCCGCAACTGAACTTCAAGCAACAGCACAAAATATGGCAACCACAGCTGAACAAACCGAGAAACAATCATCTGCCGTTGCTGCCGCATCTGAACAAGCCTCGGCAAATGTCCAAACCGTCGCGGCTTCCACCGAAGAACTCACAGCCTCCATATCTGAGATCAGTCAACAAGTTACGCAATCTAGTAGCGTTGCTAACAATGCCGTAAAAGAAGCAAATCAGACCAACAAACAAATGGAAAGACTTGAAACCGCAGCACATCGTATTGGTGAAGTCATCACCATCATTTCAGGGATTGCAGAACAAACAAACCTCTTGGCATTGAACGCAACAATTGAAGCTGCCCGTGCAGGTGAAGCCGGTAAAGGCTTTGCCGTTGTGGCCAGTGAGGTCAAGAACCTTGCGAATCAAACGGCTAAGGCGACCACTGAAATTTCACAACAAATTGTGGGCATTCAAGATGAAACACGGCTTGCAGCCAATGCCATTGATCTAATCGCAGGAACCATTCAAGATATGAGCAATGTTGCGTCTTCAATTTCTGCTGCTGCAGAAGAACAATCTGTGGCAACGAATGAAATTTCTAAAAACGTAGAAGAGGCAGCCAGCGGCACGCAAGAGGTGTCTCAGAATATTGCCGGTGTCAATGAAGGCTCTCAGCAAACGGGTGAAGCAGCAGATCAAGTCTTAAGGGCTGCACGCGAATTATCTTCCCAAGCTGAAAACATGCATAAAACAGTCATTACATTCATCACCAACGTGCGCAGTTTATAAAGACCAACGCCATTTGCACAAAAAGCCTGCCCTTGAGGAGCCAGCTATCGTTCAGAAAACATGAGGAAAGATTATGCCTAAAACAAATAAATCCTAAAAATCAAAGATTTTCAGCCCCTTTTATAACATATGTAAATGCCATGAATGTTTTTTTCGCCTAATAATTCCTCATAATGTATGCCGTACGCTTGTCTTAATAGGTTTCGGCTCATTTCTACGTCATCATCTAGGAGAAGAAGAATGATCAAATATTGTGCGTTAGCAACGGCGATGGTTGTGGCTTTGAGCGCAAGTTCTGCACATGCAGAAGGCGATGTTAAAAAAGGCGAACATACATTTAAAAAATGTAAAGCCTGTCACACAATTGAACAAGGTGGCAAAAACAAAGTTGGCCCGAACCTATTCGGTGTTTTCGGTCGCAAAGGTGGCAGCGTAGAAGATTACAAATATTCCAAAGGCTACATGGCTGCTGCAGATAAACTGCAATGGGACGAAGCTTCTTTGAACGAATATCTGCAAGATCCATCTGCCTATTTGTCAAAAATGGCCGGCAAAAAAGTCAGAGCAAAAATGACTTTCAAACTCAAAGGTGACAAAAAAGCTGATGACCGTGCAAACGTCATTGCTTATTTGAAAACGCAAAAATAATTGAACGCCTTTTCGCTACTTTATTTCTCTGAGTTGAATCGATCAAATTAACACAGCGAAAAGAGCGAAAGAGGATGTAGAAAGCCCGTACCTTTTAGGTGCGGGCTTTTTTTGTCTGTTGAGAGACACGCATATCCACCAAAACATCATACAATTCTTCCTCTGATCAAATGCTTGTTTGCAGCACTTGTGCAATGCGTGTTATGTGCGTAGAATCTACCCAAACAGGTCTTTAACCCCTCAGGCAATTTATGGAATCTCTCGGCGCGTTTATATTGGGATTGGTGGCGATGGCTGGCTTGGCCATTCCCGCAATCATCTGGCTATGGCGCAAAGACAAAACCAACACCGCTGACAAAAAGGCCATGGCCCAACAAATCATCCAATTACAGGAAGTGTTGGTCGGCATGCCTGATGGGCTTTATCGCTGGAATGCCCTGAATGGTGTGGAAAATTGCTCTGCACGCATGGCCGTCTTGCTGGACCTGCCCAAAGGCACCCAATCACGCTTTGGGGATATTCTACATTGCTTTGACCATGATGGCGCCGGTGCCTTAGATAATGCTGTCAGCCAACTGCGCCGCGAAGGGCTGAGCTTTGATATTATTCTCCCCCTGCATGGCGGCGATGACCGTGTCGTTCAAGCCGTGGGACAACGGGTGTTAAATGAAGACGGCAATGCGCTTGTGGATTTACTCTGGATGCGCCTTGCCAATGAAGCCGTTATCGCCAACGGCCCCATGGCGAAATCCCTGCAAACCATTACCAATGAGCGCAACAGGTTGATTTCAGTTCTGGAATCCCTGCCCCTGCCCATCTGGATGCGTGACGCAGCCGGTCATATCATCTATCGCAACAGCATTGCCCCGGAAGGGGATCATACCCGCACCATTGCTGTGCGCGCCATGGAAGCCGGACGAGAAGTCAAAGAACGCATCACTCTGCCCATGGGACAGGGTACACGCCTTTATGAAGTTGCTGAAATGCCCCTGCCCAGCGGGGGTGGCTTCATTGGCATCGCTGAAGATATCAGCAATGCAGAAGCCCAAGTCGAAACCGCAAGACGCAGCGAAGGCTTGTTGCGCGCTGCCCTTGAAAATCTGGTCACCGCCATTGCCATTTTCAGCGGCGATACCAGATTGAGTTTTTATAACACTGCCTACGCCCGATTGTGGAGCCTTGATAAGAAATGGCTGGACAGTAAACCGTCTTACGGGGAAATTCTCGACCGCCTGCGCGAAACCCGTAAACTACCCGAATACGCCAATTTCAAAGCGTTTCGCCAAGAACAACTGGCTTTGTTTGTCGAACTCAAAAAACCGCAAGAAAGCAGCTTGCACCTGCCGGACAATTCCACCCTGCGCGCCATCGTCAGCCCCCACCCTGTCAGTGGTTTGGTCATGACGTTTGAAGATGTCAGCGATACTTTGGCCCTTGAAAGTTCCAACAAAGCCTTGGCCGCCGTACAACGTGAAACACTGGACAATCTGTTTGAAGGCGTTGTCGTGTTTGGCCCGGATGGGCGTGTGCGCCTGTCCAACCCGGCCTTTGAGCAAATCTGGCACCTGCGCCATGACTTTTTAATCAGCAGCCCCCATATCACGCAAGTGCTGGAACGCTGCAAAGACTTTTATGAAGGTGTGGAAAACTGGGATAGTTTCCGCGAACAATTGGTTGCCCGTATCATGATGCGCGAACCCAATTCCCAACGTTTGGTCAGAAATGATGGGTCTATTTTAGAATATGCCTCCGTCCCGCTGCCCGATGGGGGGTCGCTGGTGTCCTATCTGGACGTGACTGACAGTGCCACCGTTGAACAGGCCTTGCGCGAAAGGTCCGATGCGCAGCATGAAGCTGACCTTCTAAAATCAGAATTCATCGCCAATGTCTCATATGAAATCCGCACCCCCTTAACCACGCTGGTCGGTTTTTCAGACCTTCTTTGTGAGCAATATTTCGGGGAACTCAACACCCGCCAAATGGAATATGCCCAAGGCATCCATAAAAGCGCTGAACATTTAAGTTCCTTGGTCGCCGATATTTTAGACCTTGCCAATATTGAAGCCGGGCAAGTTTCTTTGGAACTCGACACCGTGGACATTCAATCCATGATGGTTGGCGTTCTGGGGCTGGTCAAAGGCAGCGCCAAACAAAGCCGCCTCGTACTGGAATTTGACTGTCCACAAGATATCGGGTGGATCACCGCTGATGAAATCCGGCTCAAGCAGGTGATGTTCAACCTACTCACCAACGCCATACGCCATACCCCTCCCGGCGGGATCGTCACCCTGAGCGCCAAACGCGAACACGATATGCTGGTCTTGAGTGTGGGCGATACAGGACGCGGCATTCCCCAAGCAGATCAGGACCGTATCTTCGGCAGCTTCCAACGTGGGGAAAACGATGGCAACCATGGCGCAGGATTGGGACTAACCCTTGTCAAACGCTTCATTGAAATGCATAACGGCACCGTGACGCTGGACTCCATCCCCGACAAAGGGACTGTGGTGACCTGCCGCCTGCCCCTTTAAGGAACAAAGAAAAAAATGAGCGCAAAAAATATGGAAGCCATCGCTGAACGTCTTGCAACGATCCGGGACATTATCATGGATCGTGAAGGAGAGGATGTCCAAGACCAGTTTGTGGTTGGTCCCTATATTCTGGTGGTCAATATCGAAGGCAGCGGCTATAGCGAAGATGAAGAAGTCTTTACTCTCATCCAGGTTGAACGCGGCCCCCAAGGCATGGAAGAACTGATTGCCTGTGCGGTCGAATCTGAAGATGGCGACAGTTATATCATCTGTGGGGAAGGTGAAAACCTTCTGGACGAATTGACTGAGGCCTGCGATAAGGTCTACCGTCATTGGCACTGGCTTGACCTTCCCAGTACTTTGGACGGACAGGAACAAGAAGAAGACGATTTTGACTATGACGAAGATAGCTGAAGACTACAGTTTTTATGCCGGTTTTTTACGTTTTGTGGCTGCAAAAACTGACAAAAGCACCGCCACAATCACCGCTATGATGGCAGAACTTAACCAAGCCGCCGAACAACTCGCCGGTTCTGCTAAATTCACTTTATTGGCCAGCCGCGCACAAGCGGCTTCGCGGGCTTTTGCTGGTGTAGCGCAGTTTTTACAACATCGCATTCTGCCTGAAGCTCAAGCCCATGGTGATCAAAAAGCTCTGTCTCAACTTGAATGGGCTATTGCTGCATCCCTTCAGGTTGGGCGCGCGATCATCTTGCATCTGGATGATATTGAGCCGGATCATATAAACACGGCCCTTATTGAAATTAGGATGCCCCCGCTTGATCGCATCCCCGGGTTACAAGAAAACAAAGACAAACCAACGTTGCATTAATCGTCCATCTGGTTCATAGTCTTACAAGGGATAATGCAAAATAATAGGTAAAAAAATGACCGATATGCTTTGCGAAGAAACGCTCAATGAACTTGTTGAACAAGTGGGCAACGAACTTGTAGAAACCCTGCTCAGCGATTTATTCGAAGATGCCGGAAAGCGCGTTAAATCCATGCAAAACTTGTTAAGCGAAGGTCAGATGGATGAACTGCGCAAAGAAGCCCATACACTTAAATCCTCAACGGGAACCATGGGCCTGAAAGTCCTCTCCGAACAAGCCGGGATCATTGAACGCAAACTGGTCACAGGCGAAGGCCCGGACGTGGCACCAATTATCCCCACCCTGCCAAAATTGCTTGAAGAAGGCTTATCTCAAGCCAACGCCTGGATTGCCAGCAAATAATTATTTTTTACCTGCATTGGGATGGGTGACATTGGGCAGATCAACCACGTCCCATGGCATCCCCGCATTTCTGTAAATACGTTTTTGCTGATTGGGATAATCCCCCACATCATGGGCAAGACGTTGCCCGACAACAATACATTTTAAAACACTGTCACCTGTATTCACCATCATATGGGCTAGGCCGCCTGCGCGATAACCGATAAAGTCCCCGGCAGCAACCTTATGAGCTTTTCCATCTAAAATGACTTCGCCTTGGCCTTCCAAAATATAGGTGCATTCATCTTCATAATAATGCACATGACATTCCGTACTTTCTTTGCCAGGCGGCACTTCGATGATGTGAAAGCCAAAACCGGACAAACCGGTCAGGTCCCCTAAAGACTTATTGATACGTTGAGCCTCTGGATTGAGGAAATGGACTTTCTTCAATCCTTCCATTTCCTCAATCTCTTGTTTCGTAACAATATATTTATCCATACATTAAGCATCCATTTCTTTAAGGGATTTCTCAAAGCGGGCAAACAATTCTTCCAGATCAGGCTGTTCGCTGATCAATGGCGGGCAGAATGCGACACAATCACCAGGCATGGCGCGTAAAATCAAACCATTGTTTTCACATTTTTTCACCAACGTCGCTGCCGTTAACTTGGCAGGATCCAACGGTGTCTTTGTTGCTTTATCCGCCGTCAGTTCAATGGCAGCGATAAGACCAGCGCCGCGCACTTCCCCGACTAAGGGGTGATCACGATATCCGGCGAGTTTTTCTTGGAAGTAGGGGCTCACCGCATTGACCTGCCCAAGGATATCGCGTTCTTCATAAATTTTCAGCACTTCAAGGGCCACAGCACACGGCACCGGATGACCGCCATAAGTTAGACCATGACCGAACATCCCTAGTTCAGCACTACGTTCTTTGATTGTTTGATACACATGATCTGATACCATCAGTGCTGATATCGGCAGATAAGCTGAAGACAATTGTTTTGCCAATGTCATCATATCAGGTTTGATCCCGAAAAGCTCAGAACCAAACATCTTGCCTGTGCGCCCAAAACCGCAAATCACTTCATCGGCAATCAACAGCACATCGTATTTTTTCAACACGGCTTGAATTTTCGGGAAATAACCTTTGGGCGGTACAATCACGCCACCAGCCCCTTGAATGGGTTCTGCAAACATGGCGCCAACTGTGTCCGGGCCTTCTGCCAGAATCAGCGCTTCCAATTCATCAGCCATCCGGGTGGCAAATTCTTCTTCGCTTTCCCCGTCAATACCATATCTGTAGTAATGTGGACACCCAGCACGCAAAATACGATCACTGGCCGGAAGGTCAAAACCGTTTTGAGCATAGGCCAAGCCTGTCAAGCTGCCCGCCGCGACGGTCACCCCATGATAGGCTTTATTGCGGGCAATGATTTTCTTTTTCTCTGGCTTGCCACGCGCATTGTTATAATACCACACCAGCTTGATCGCGGTGTCGTTGGCTTCAGACCCTGAATTACTAAACAAGGCACGATCCAGCCCATCCGGTGTCATTTCCACCAGTTTTTGTGCAAGTTGGGCGGTTACATCAGGCACTTTGCCGCTAAAGCTATGATAAAATGGCAGAGTTTCCATCTGCTTTTGGGCAGCCTTGACCAAACGGGGTTCATTAAACCCTAACGAGGCACACCACAGACCGGACAGTCCTTCAATATATTCCTTCCCGTCTTCACCAAAAACACGCACGCCTTCCCCACGTGTGATCACAAGAGGGCCATCTTCTTCATGGCTTTTTAAATTTGTGTAAGGGTGCAAGTGATAAAGTGCATCAATAGCGGCGGTCGAATTTGGTTTGAAAGACATAGGGGGTAATCCATAAAAACATGTTCAAATGATTTGTGATCAAACGCCATTCCCAAGCCAAGGTCAATGGCTTTTACAAACTGATTTGCTACCAATTTATTTTAGGCATTTCTAACAATCGAACTGGACCAGCAAAAAAAGTACCATCCTGTATGGTTAAGGGCAGACTGATGCTCAGTGGACCACCTGTATCTGGATGTTTTGCCAGCATCCCCAACACCACCTTTGCCATGGTCGCATCAGGTCCACGCACCACACCCCCACGATGTAATTGTTCAACCGTTTCAAAAAAACCCTGGATGCGTGCGCTAAAGGCCCCGACCAACTGCATATCCCCATCCAGTGCCAAGGTTCCATTGCCTTGTATCATCAGCGGATCATATTTCAGTTGCAAACGTTCAACTTCCATCGTGCCGCCGTTATCACGCCACCCCATCAAAGTATCTTTGGACAGACCTGTTTGGCCAAAGCCATCGCTCAATTGTCCACGTAAAATAATATCGTCTACTTTGCGCCCCAGTCCTGAGATACCAACGGGCAGATTTAAACCTTCCCCATTGACATCAAAACCATAAGCGCCATCACTCTGGCGATTGGTCAAAGCCATTAAATGGTCAATAAAAAACCGATAGGAATTATTTTTATTCTCCAGATCAAGATTATTGATCTCTACAGAAAAGTCATCTGGCAACCCTTTTGATGTCCAATCCAGCAGAAGTTCAAACTTTTTTGCCTTTCCCTCGAAACGGGCGGCATTGATGCTTAATTTTTGATGATGGCTCAAATCAACATGCAGTTCCCCAATACTCCAAGGCAGGGGCACAATTTTAAAAGCAATCTTCTGCGCAGACCAAACCCAGGGGCGCTTACCATTCTTTTCTACAGGCGGGGCAAAAGCAACATCGCTTAATTGGGCTTTCACATTAAAAGGAAAACCACTGATCCGTGCTTTTTGATCGTCATATTGTGCCAAATAACCTTCGCTTTGACGCGCTTTGGTCCAATCTTCAATACCACTGCGCAAATTCATTGCCGTGAGAAACCATACCGCAACATACAGGCCACTCAACACCAAAAGCACCAATGTCCCTGTCATCGCATACCGTCCGATACGCACCATCAACGGTTCTTGATATGTTAAGGCCGGATGGGCTTTTATGGGATGGGGGATGCGCGCCATAAGGGTAGAAGTATCCAGTTGTTTTAATGTTTGCACCGTTATAACCGACTAAATCCATCTTCGCCAAGGAACATTAGTTGACGAACGCAAATGAATGTTCCATTTCTGAAGTATGAACGAAATTCGCCATGAACAGAAAAGCGGACTTGAAGTCCCCCAAAGTAGCCCCAAAGGCTCCCTCATCCGTGGGATGGAGGTGATCAAAGGCTATTTGAAATCACTGGAAAACAAGCCCGGTGTCTATCGTATGTTCAACGAAAAAGGCGATGTACTGTATGTCGGCAAAGCAAAGTCCCTAAAAAAGCGGGTGACCAACTATACCACCCCGCAACGCCTGACCATTCGCATCCAGCGTATGGTCAGCGAAACCCATACAATGGAGTTCATCACCACCCACACAGAAGCCGAAGCCCTTCTGCTGGAAGCGAATCTGATCAAAAAACTAAAGCCACGCTATAATATCTTATTGCGTGACGATAAATCCTTTCCCATGATTTTAGTCACGGGTGATCATGATTTCCCCCAAGTGGTCAAACATCGCGGGGCCAAAAACCGCAAAGGCACCTATTTCGGCCCCTTTGCCTCAGCCTGGGCGGTTAATGAAACGCTCAATACACTACAACGCGCCTTTCTCCTGCGCCCCTGTTCAGACAATATCTTTACATCCCGCACACGGCCTTGTCTGCAATATCAAATCAAACGTTGTTCTGCCCCTTGCGTTAAACGTATCTCAAAAGAAGACTATGCAGCCCTGGTGGAACAAGCCGCACGTTTTCTGCGCGGGGACAGCAAATCTCTGCAAAAAGAACTGGCCGACAAAATGGCACTGGCCAGTGAAAATCTCGAATTTGAAGAAGCCGCCGTCTATCGTGACCGCATCAATGCCATGACACGCATTCAACAACGTCAGGATATCAACATCGCCCAACTGGAAGAAGCCGATGTCATTGCCGGATATCAGGACGGCGGACAAACCTGCATACAGGTTTTCTTCTTTCGTGCCGGCGCCAATTTCGGCAATCGGGCTTATTATCCGTCCCACGGATCAAAAGATGAATTACCCGATGTAATCGAGGCCTTTATCGGTCAATTTTACGCCGACAAACACCCGCCCAAGCAAATTTTAGTCAGCCATGACCTGCCCGGACAAGCCATCTTACAAGAAGCCCTTTCGGTAAAGGCAGAAAGTAAGGTGGTTGTGCAATGTCCAAAGCGCGGCGAAAAAACCCAACTCATTTCCCATGCTCTCAACAACGCGCGGGAAGCCTTGGGGCGACGGTTATCGGAAAGCGCGTCTCAACGCAAACTCCTGCAAGAACTTGCCCGCGTTACGCAGATGGAATCTATGCCTGAACGGGTAGAGGTCTATGATAACTCCCATACCCAAGGAACCAACTCGGTTGGCGCGATGATTGTCGCCGGACCCGAAGGCTTTATCAAAAACGCCTATCGCAAATTCAACATCAAAACGGCCCAAAGCGATGACGATTATGCCATGATGCGCGAAGTGCTGACCCGGCGTTTTTCACGCGCCTTAAAAGAAGACCCTGATAAAGAAAAAGGTCAATGGCCAGACCTGATCATTGTGGATGGGGGCATGGGGCAATTAAACATTGCCATCAGCGTGTTTGAAGAACTCGGCATCGATGATGTAACTTTGGCGGGCATCTCAAAAGGGCCGGACCGTAATGCTGGTTTTGACAAAATTGTCATCCCCGGCAAAAACCCCTTCCAATTAGGCCACACCGATCCGGTCAATCATTTTATCCAGCGCCTGCGCGACGAAGCCCATCGCTTTGCCATCGGCACCCA
>JABXIC010000109.1 GCA_013373265.1 Methylocystaceae bacterium
AAAACATCCACCAGACCTGCAAAGAAGTCGGCACTCATCTTGATCAGGCAAAAAAAGTCGCTGCGGATCTGGATGTCAGCTTTTTGGGATTGGGGTATCAACCCAAATGGTCGGTGGACGATATTCCGTGGATGCCCAAAGGGCGCTACAAGATCATGCGTGAATATATGCCCAAGGTTGGTAAGCTTGGTGTTGAGATGATGAAGTCAACCTGCACGGTTCAGGTTAATTTGGACTTTTCTTCAGAAAGTGACATGGTGCGCAAGTTCCGTACGTCATTGGCGCTGCAACCGGTTGCGACAGCATTGTGGGCAAACTCCCCTTTTCGCAATGGTAAACCCAACGGACTTTTGTCGTTTCGCTCCCACATTTGGACGGATACGGACCCGCAACGCTGCGGCACTTTACCGTTTGTGTTTGAAGACGGTTTCGGTTTTGAGTCGTACGTGGATTATATGCTCAATGTGCCGATGTATTTTGTGTATCGTGATGGCAAATATATTGATGCATCCGGTCAATCTTTCAAAGATTTTATGATGGGGAAATTGCCGGCTTTGCCGGGGGAACGCGCGACCATTCAAGACTGGGAAGATCATATGACCACCGCTTTTCCGGAAGTCCGTTTGAAAAAATTCCTGGAAATGCGCGGTGCCGATGGTGGACCGTGGAGCCGCCTGTGTGCGTTGCCGGCTTTTTGGGTTGGTTTGTTATATGATGATCAAGCCCTGGATGAAGCCGAACAACTGGTTAAAAGTTGGACGCTGCAAGATAATGAATACTTGCGTGAGCGTGTGCCCTATACGGCATTGAATACTGAGTTTAAAGACATGACGGTCGGTGATATTGCTTTGGACGTTCTGGAAATTGCGCAAGGCGGATTGAAACGTCGTGGTATTAAAAATTCGCAAGGTCAGGACGAAAGCAAGTTTTTAGAGCCATTGTTTGAAATTGCCGAAAGCGGAATTACTCAAGCTGAATTGATGCTTAAAGAGTATGAAACCCGCTGGAAAGGCAACATTGACCATGTCTTTAAAGAACATGCCTATTAATCAAAAAATGAGTTTTTATAGATGCCTAAAGCTGTGAAGTGCGAAACCCTTCAGGATGTGCGCGATAATATCGACCGTTTGGATGAAGTGATTGTCGGTTTGCTGGCCGAACGCATTGGCTACGTTCTGCAAGCGGCTCAATTTAAGGAGACGCGCGATGATGTGCGTATCCCTAAACGCATCGAGTTTATTGTGGACCGGGTTCGGGCGCATGCCATAAAAGAAGGCATGGACCCGGACATGGCCGAGTCCATCTATCGCCACATCATGGAAGAATCCATCGCGCGTGAAGAACTGCGCTGGGATGATATCAACGACTAACCGGACACATATTTTTATAAATTCATTTCCGTAATAATCTTTTCTGCGCGGGATTTCCACGTGTGTGCGGACAAGAATTTTTTGTGCCCATTGTCTGAAAGTTGTTTCATCTCTTCATCATGTGTTGTGATGTTTCTGTAGAGGTTTTCAAGATCGTCTGACCAGTTAAACTGAACAATCTCAGACTCGTTGAAGGATTCTTTCAGATAGTCACTTGTGCTTGTAAAAGGAATGGCACCATCGGCGATGGAACTGAAAACACGTTCATGACTGCCGTGATATGTGTTGATTGCATTTAAAACAATTTTGGCCCGTTCATTTAACTGGCGAACTTCAGTGGGATGAATACGTCCGAGATAGGATACTGTCTTCGGATTGAATGTATCGATAATGGGCTGCCATCCCTCTCCGGCGATGGTGATGGGAATCTCTTTAAAATATCTGAGCGTTTCAACGCGGTGATAGTCTCTTAAATAGGCATCGATTGTGACATAATATGGGAAAATATTTTCTATTTGTGTGCAGTCTATATGATTTTGCAAAACCCTACAGCTTGCGGCCATAAGAGAGACATGTTGATGGGCGCTATGGTCGTCTAAGATATCATTTAGCAGGCCTTGTACCTGTGACCCATGGTGTGCCCACTCATTTTTTTGACTTTCAGGGGTGTTTCTAAGGGTTCCGCAATAGAATAAATTAACATCTTTGCTTGCCCAATCCGTTTTTTCTTTTGGGTTGGCGGCATGGGCCAATTGGAATGATTTTTTGCCGAGAGATGTTTTGTCTTGAATAAACTGGGCCCCTTCCTCACTGAGGCATGAAATGACATTTTTTTTGATCGCAACGTCTGCGCGGTCCCAATAATGTATGGGATGATCAAGAAAAATCGTCAGTAAGGGCACATCAATTTCATTATAGATATTTCCCTCTTGGCGCATATCAAGGCCAATACCCGATAGTGAAATAATCAGTTGAGAATTGTTTTCCTGCAGGGATTGTTTGAAGGTGTGCAAGTTGGCAATCTGTGAGGCAACAAGCAGATGGCTTTTAAAGCCTGTTTGATTAAAGCCTTCAGCGAGTTCTCGACTGAGATGATTGGCAATATTGCCATCATCATCACCTAATAAAATGGTTACGCCTTTACTAATGATACTTCTCCTTCAGTATCTGAACAAACGCGCAAGGGGTAAAGGTCGCTGCGCGAGGTGATGATCAGGGATTTATCGGCGCGGACGCAGGCTCCTGCATAGCGGCCGTTGGCGGTAAAGGTGCCGATTTGAATGTTCATGCCACCGACTTCGGGCAGGGGGAACAATTCCTGATAAATCTGATCGCGGTCTTCAAATTGTCCGCCGGTTTCTTTCAGCATCTTATCATTTGCATCAAAAATACCAATGTTGGCCCCACAGCGTCCGACAATGGGTTTGGTGACATAGCCGCTTTGACGCAGGCTGTCGTTCAGTTCAAAATGACTTTCCAGCAGATAGGGGTGATGGGGGTATAGGGTCCATAAAACGGGCAAGATCGCTTTGTTGCTGGGGATCAATGTCCAAAGGGGTTCAAACACCATGACGTTTTTATTGAGCAAGACATCCACCAGGCGCGGTTGGCTGCGGGTGCGTTCAATGATGGTGCTGAGGCGGGCGTTATCATCTTCTTGTTGGCATTCTTCGCGAATTTCATCCAAGGCGGTTTCCCACGCCCATGTTTTCCATACCCATGTAATGGGGACGCCATCGGCATCCACCACAGTATTGTTGTCGTCCCAATGTAGACCCTCCAGCCCTTTGATGATTTTGCTTTCGATCCCGGCGGCTTTTAAAGCGCTCTGCATATAATAGGCATGATAGGTTTCTTCCAGGTCCTGATCACGCATGATGTGCAACAGGTCATGACCGACACCCGTATCTTTCCACGCTTTGACAAGATTAGGGAACATTTCTTCGCCGCCACTGCACCCTTCATCACAGCCAAAAGCATCCGCCCAGAGCTGTTGAATTTTACCCGTTTCTAAGTGGCAGGAGGCACTGTCAGCGTTATATTCGTAAATCTTGATCCCGCGCTCTGAGAGGGAAAAGTCCATGCGGCCGGTGACAATTTCGTTGCGTCGATTGTCCCATGAATTGTGGATACGTGACCAGAGCACTTCAGGCAGATTGAACTTCTTGAGAATATCTTCGTTGTTCAATACATATTGTGTAGCATGCATGAACATGGCGTGCAGTTCGCGTGTGGCGCGGTTCAGTTCTTTATGGGCGGTTTCTGTAATGCAGAAATATTTATAGAAATTAGCATCGTTGGAAGACAACCGACAGCCATTCATATCCTTGACGTAAGTCGCAAGGTCGGGTTGATCAGTGTCCAGCCAATCATGGGTGTTGGGCCGTGCGTCTTTTAATTCCTTCATCTGGATATTAAATTGCTCGGTGTCGCGGCTTAAATCCACTTCCGCATGGGTGGCATCGTCTGTTTGGATCACCCACCCCATGATGGTGGCATCATCAAAAGAACAGCTCAGCCAGTGGCCGCCGTCTTTGTCACGAGTCAGTTTGAGTTCGCGCGAAAAAGTTTGCCCTTGTGGCCAGACGCTGTCTTCCACATTTTGTTCGATGAAACGGACATGATCATTGATAATTTCAGTGACAACGGCAACATGTCCGGTTTCATGAAATTCGCCACCTTCATCCCATATGAGCAGACAGCCCGGTTCTGGTGGACGTTGGGCACCGTTGCGAAAGGATTTAAGCGGCAAAAATCCGCTGCCATCGACTTTGCGCACACGGTGCAGATTGAAGATGTCATAGGCCATGGCTACATCGTCAAAGACATAGCCTTTATTGACATACAACCAGCGCCGCGCAAGTTCCACGCACTGCCATTTATACCCGATGAAAGTCTCATCTATATAGCTTCGATAGCTTTCCCGTGTGGGATAAAGCGCATCATCTGCAGTTTTATAGTCGGATGAATAGACTTCTACATTGCCGGGTCCGACCCCAAGCAGGGTACCAAATTTTGCACGTTCGCTCATCGGCGTACATCCTAAAAGGACAATAAAATTTAAATATCGGTCCCGCCGACGGTCAGTGGGTCGATCAGTAATGTGGGTTGACCGACACCGACGGGGACACCTTGTCCGTCTTTGCCGCAGGTACCAATGCCGGGGTCAAGTTGCATGTCGTTGCCGATCATGCGGACTTTTGTCAGGCAATCCGGTCCGTTACCGATCAAAGTGGCGCCTTTGACCGGGGCGCCGATTTTGCCATTTTCAATCATGTAGGCTTCGGTGCAGCTAAAGACGAACTTGCCTGATGTAATATCCACCTGACCGCCGCCGAAATTGACGGCATAAAGGCCACGATCGACGCTTGCCAGAATTTCTTTCGGGTCTTTATCGCCATTCAGCATATAGGTGTTGGTCATACGCGGAATAGGCATATGGGCATAGGATTGACGCCGTCCATTCCCCGTGGGCTGAACCCCCATCAGGCGTGCATTCATACGGTCTTGCATATAACCCTTGAGGATGCCGTCTTCAATCAAGACGGTGTTTTGGCTTGGCGTGCCTTCATCATCGATGGTTAAGGAGCCACGACGATCCGCAATGGTGCCATCATCAACCACGGTAACACCGGGTGAGGCAATGCGTTGACCCATCAATCCGGCAAAGGCAGATGTTTTTTTGCGGTTGAAATCACCCTCAAGGCCGTGGCCAATGGCTTCATGCAGCAAAATGCCGGGCCAGCCGGGGCCAAGCACCA
>JABXIC010000242.1 GCA_013373265.1 Methylocystaceae bacterium
ATGAGCCATGAAATCCGCACACCCTTGAACGGTGTGATCGGGCTCGTGCAGTTGTTGAATTTGAAATCCTTTAGTAAACAGGAACGTTATCATCTGGAGTTGATCCGTTCATCAGGGGAGTTACTGCTGGGTATTTTAAACGATATTCTGGATATTAATAAAATTGAAGCTGACAAAATAGAGATGGAAAACATTCCGACCGATATGACGACGCTGTTGATGACAACGGTAGATTTTTATAAAAATATAGCGAGTGAGCGTGGACTTGTTCTGGAGTATGACAACAAGCTGCAAAACTGTAGTTATTTGACCTGTGATCCAACGAAAATGCGGCAGGTTTTGTCCAATATTTTAAGCAATGCGATTAAATTCACCCATGATGGCAGCATCAAGGTAACCGCTTTGGGCGATCTATCAACAATAGAGGGGGATACTCCTATCTATAATTTGGTGGTTCAGATTAAAGATACGGGTATTGGTATGGATAAAGACCAATTGGAATTGCTGTTTGAAAAATATACGCAGGCAGACTCATCTATAAGCCGCAAATATGGTGGTACGGGATTGGGTATGGCCCTTTCCAAACACCTGACGGAGCTGATGGGCGGCACTTTGTCTGCTGAGAGCACTCCGGGTAAAGGCTCTGTTTTCACTGTTCACATGCCTCTGCCAGTATCAAAACGACATGAAATCGGAAATAAACATGGTGTGAGTGAAAAACGAAAAGAGATTAATGATTTGCATGTTTTGGTGGCCGAAGACAACATGGTCAACGCGGTTGTGGCGAAAGGTTTTCTGGAAAACCTAGGTATGAAGGTGCGGATTGCCCATGATGGGAATGAAGCTGTGCGTATGTTTGAAGAAAATCAACCAGATCTCATTTTGATGGATGTGAATATGCCAGATAAAAGCGGTATTGAAGCCACGCACGAAGTGCGCGCCAAACCCAACGGTAAAACGGTTCCTATCTTGGCTTTGACGGCGGATGCCTTTGCAGAGACGCATCAAAAATGTTTGGATGCAGGGATGAATGGTGTTTTGTCCAAACCTTTTTCTTATGAAGCCCTACGCAACAAAATTTATGACACGCTGCATTAATTTTTTACCTGATGAAGAATTATGAAGCATAAGGTCGAAAAAATTCTAAAGTTCGGCATCGGCGGTGTCATACTTGGTTTAAGCGGATTGATTTTTATTTTGCTTTTTGGCAGCTCTTTCGTCGCACTGATAACGGTGCTTCTGGGGGTGCCTCTTGCTTTGCCTATGACGACGACATTGGTTGTCTGCTGCTTAATTGGTTTTTTCCTCTTCCAAAAAAAGAAATAGTATAAGGGCGACAGAAAAAAGCCCCAAAGCAGGACCGCTTTGGGGCTTTTGTAACAATGCGCTTGTTATTTTATTTTGCAGCAGCGCGTGCGGCTTCTAACCAACCGTCAAATGTTTTGCGGTGTGCTGCAATCCATGCATCTGCGTGGCGTTCAGCAGCATCCCAGCCGCCTTCGCCTTTTTGTTTCATTTTCAAGTTTTGTGCAGAAACGTCGTTTACAGACACGGTCATAACTTCAAACAGTTTAGCCGCAGCCGGGTTTTTCTTCACAAAATCTTTATTGGCAACGATCATTTGTGTATTGATTTCAAAGCCAAAGTTTTTGCCATTCGGCAATTCTGTGTCAACACCGTTCGGATGTGCAGAATGCGGAACTTCAAGCCAAGTCACATCTTTACCCGGGACGAGAACACCAGAAACCCAATAAGGCGTCCATGTGTAATACAAGATCGGCTTACCTTCTTTATAACGGGCAATGGTTTCTGCGATAATGGCAGAATATTCACCTTGGTTGTGGGTAACTGTATCGCGCAATTTGAACGCATCCATTTGGTGTTCGATCACACGTTCACACCCCCAACCTGGGACGCAACCAGCCAGATCTGCTTTGCCGTTGCCATTGGCATCAAACAGCTTGGCAAGTTTCGGATCAGTCAATTGGCTGATGTCTGTGATGTTGTACTTCTCAGCCGTTTTTTTATCGATCAGATAACCTTGGGCACAGCCAGGGATGTAAGCACCTGTACGTGACAGTTTTGCGTCCCCGCCAGCTTTTTCATAAAATGACTGATGAAGTGGGTTCCAGTGATCAGCCATGAAAGTCACATCGCCATTGGCAATAGAAATATGAATGGCTGGATATTTGGCATTTTGTACTTTTTTGACATCATAGCCGAGTTCACCCAAAGCTTTCATGACAAGAATAGTTTGAAAGTTTTCACCATCAATATTGTCTTGGCCGGGTTGAACGACAACGCCTTTACCGGGCATCATGTTATCTGCAAGTGCAGGGCTGGCGATCATTGCGCCAGCTGTTAAAGCCGTCGCAACAAGGCCGTTTCGCATGAAATTTGTCAATTTCATAAGGTCTCTCCTTAAGTTAAAAATAGGTCTAGGTTAAAATTGAAGGGTGAAATTACTTTTTGGCAATCAGACCATGAACAAAACCGACAGGGCCGGCTTCATACCAGTGGCGAATGCCTTTACTGCGTTTTTCCTGGCCCATGGCTTGTGTGATACGGTCAAGCACAATCGCCAGCAGGACGATGCCCACACCACCGACAGTGGCAAGGCCCATGTCCAGACGACCAATTCCACGCAGCACCATTTGTCCCAGACCGCCAACGGCGATCATGGAGGCAATAACGACCATGGACAGGCACAACATAAGTGTCTGGTTAACACCTGCCATAATGGTTGGCATGGCCAGCGGCAGCTGTACCTTAAATAACAGCTGTGCCGGGCTGGCACCAAAAGAACGCGATGCCTCGATCAAATCTTCCGGGACTTGGCGAATGCCAAGGTTCGTTAAACGGATCAGCGGCGGCAAGGCAAAGATAATGGTCACAACAACGCCGGGTACGTTCCCGATGCCAAATAACATGACGATGGGGACAAGGTATACGAATGCAGGTGTGGTCTGCATGGCATCCAAAATGGGGCGCACGGTTGCTGCTGCACGTTCAGAGCGCGACAACCAGATGCCGATGGGCAAGCCGATGACCATGCTGAAAAAGACGGATGTTAAGACAAGGGCTAGCGTTACCATTGTTTCATCCCAAGCCCCGATCAGGCCGATCAAAACAAGAGAAATAATGGATGCACCCGCCAATCGTTTATTAGCCATCTGCCATGCGATCAAAGCGAAAATGATAATGATGACAGAAGGGGGAGTGGCCAATAATCCGGTTTCAATGCCACTGAGTGTCGCATCAATAGGCACGCGAACGGCTTGAAAAACCGGGCGGAAGTTGGTCACCAACCAGTCCAACCCGTTTTCTACCCAGACATCCAAAGGAATGGAGGAATGGTCAAAGGGATGGAGAATGTCAAACGGGACATCTTCGGCATTTGAATTGGCGAGCCAATCGGCCTGGGGCTGATCGGTTGCTTGTTCTGAAACACCCCATGCAGTGCCTTCGTTGCCTGTGGCTTGTGTGTCAGGTACAGCCGGTGTAGCAGGTGCAGTCGCTTCTGAGGGGGTACCCCAAGGGTTGCTAGCGGATTGATCAGCCATTGACGACTTCCTCCGTTTCTTGATCCAGTGTTTCTAGTAAAGAGGTCTTGGTGATAACGCCGAGATACTTGTTACCTTCTCCCACAACGGGGAGACCACAAGGGGCATTTGCAACGCTGCCGATCAGTTCAGACAATGCTGCTTCACCATCCAGCGTATCTATATCTTTCAAAAAGGCGCTGGATAGGTCCTGCGTCGGATCGGCTTTCATTGCTCTTTTTATCGAGTTTTCAGATACAACACCTGCAAATTTCTGGTTTTTATCCAGAACATAAGCAAAATCTCTGTCTTCTTGTCGTAATTCTTCCAAGGCGGTACGAAGCCCAACCCCGATACGATTGATAACAACAACCTGACTTTTGCGCGCGATGTCTTTGGCGCTAAGGATGCTGGAGACATCAACGCCTCTAAAGAAGGATTCGACATATTCATCGGCTGGATTGTTCAAAATGTCTTCCGGTGTGCCGACTTGTACCACGCGGCCACCTTCCATGATGGCGATACGATCACCAATACGCATGGCTTCGTCCAGATCGTGGGAGATAAAGATGATTGTGCGTTTGTATTTTTCTTGCAGGTCGAGAAGTTCATCTTGCATTTCTGAGCGGATTAACGGATCAAGAGCTGAAAAAGCTTCGTCCATGAGCAAGACGGCAGGGTCGTTTGCCAAAGCGCGGGCCAGACCAACACGTTGTTGCATCCCACCTGACAATTCATCCGGGTAACTGTTTGCAAAAGCTTCCAGCCCGACTTGTTCAAGTGCGGACATGGCGCGTTTGTGTCTTTCTTCCACATCAACACCAGAAAGTTCAAGACCAAAAGAGGCATTGTCGATCACATTCAGGTGCGGCATCAAAGCAAAAGATTGGAATACCATGCTTATATCTTTACGGCGCAGTTCCATGAGTTCTTTATCAGACATGGAAGCAATATCGTTCCCGTTGAAGAGAACTTGACCGGCGGTGGGTTCAATAAGGCGGTTTAATAAGCGCACTAAAGTGGATTTGCCTGAACCGGATAGGCCCATGACAACAAAAATTTCACCTTCATTCACCGTGAAGCTTGCATCGCAAACGCCAACGACTTGTTCGGTTTTATCAAAAATTTCTGATTTCGGCACACCCTCGTTCAAGAGTTTCATAGCTTTTGCCGGGTTGTTCCCAAAAACCTTATAGAGGTTTTTGACAACGATTTTTTCCGTGGAACTTGACATTTTTTCTCTCAATTTATTTTTTGTCACACCATGTGAAAATCACATTTCATAATCTCATAAAATATATTCAATGATATGTAGTAACAAATCATCTACTTTATAAAACAGAAATGTAAAATGAAAATCATAGATATATACAATAATGTAAGAATGATAAAATGCAACCGTAACATTTTGATAAAAATAAGAACCAATTTTTTATATTGCTTATGAATTCATTTATTGTATTGAATTAAAGTATAACTCTATTTAAAAAAATAAACTTTATTTAAAAAATTTATTTAAAAAATATTTTTTATTTCTAAAGTTAAGCTGTTTTTGTATTTGATTGATGTGCGCGGGTGTTTTATTTGATTTTTTATTGACTGTCTGGTCAATTTCCAAGGCTGTGCAAAAAATGTCCAGAGTATATCCGCTGTATATTTGATTTTTATAAGATATTGTATCCATATGACGGACGTGTGGCCCGAAGGTGACACTTGCTAAATGGATGTAGATGGTAGGGGGGCAGCAGTGAATTTTCCATTTGAAAGGGCAAAGCCTTTTACTTCTGCTATAAATAAATAAAATATATAAACAATCTATTTTTGTCAAAGGGAATGTGTCAATATTAAAGTCAAGATAATGACTTAACAAACAGAAAGGTTAAGCAGAAATTTCATAAAATAAACATATCTTTTCCAAGGTTTTTAAATATTGGGGAATGTGTGTTATTTTTGTGTGTGATTGTGATGGTTTATCTTTGTAATATATTTGCAAAGTATCTCCATTTATTACATTTCTGCATCATTTTATTATGTGTGGTATTTGCGGCGACGTTACTTTTGACAATTCCCCTGCTTCTAGTGAAGCTGTTTCTTCTATGGTGGAAACCATGGTGCCCCGTGGCCCGGATAGCGGAGGCGTTTATGGGCTGGGGCGTGCTGTTTTCGGACATCGTCGTTTAAAAATTATTGATCTCAGTGATCACGCCAAGCAACCGATGAATGACCCAGACCTGGGCCTGACCATTGTGTTTAACGGTTGTATTTATAATTATCAGGAACTTCAGGCAGAGCTGAAAGAAAAAGGCTATTCGTTTTTTTCTAATGGCGATACGGAAGTGATTCTCAAAGCCTATCATGCGTGGGGGGCTGCGTGTGTGCAGCGCCTGCACGGCATGTTTGCCTTTGCGATTTATGAACATGACAGTGGACGTATGGTTCTGGCCCGCGATCGCTTCGGGATTAAACCGCTTTATTATAGCGAACGCCCCAACGGCATACGTTTTGCCTCCAGTCTGCCTGCGATTTTAGCGGCAGGGGAAGTTGATACCATGATCGACCCGGTGGCGTTACATCATTACATGCATTGGCATGCGGTGGTCCCTGCTCCTTATACTTTGTTGAAAGGGGTGCGTAAATTGCCCCCGGCAACCTTGCGCACAATTGAGGCCGATGGCACCACAAAAGAAAAAGTTTACTGGCGCATGAACGTTAATCAAACGGCGGCTGATCAAAAAGTGTCCGGTGAAGAATGGCAGGAACGGGTTCTGGAAGCTTTGCGTCTTGCGGTAAAACGTCGCATGGTTGCTGATGTGCCTGTGGGTGTCTTGTTGTCCGGTGGTGTGGATTCCAGCTTGATTGTGGGTTTGTTGGCTGAGGCAGGTCAACAGGATTTAAACACGTTTTCTGTTGGTTTTGAAGAAGCCGGCGGGGAAAAAGGGGATGAATTCCAATATTCCGACCTGATCGCCAAACATTACGGCACAACACATCATAAAACATTTGTGCCGTCTGCAGAATTGTTAGGGGCTTTGCCAAAAACCATTAAGGCCATGTCCGAACCGATGGTCAGTTATGACAATGTTGGGTTTTTCCTATTGTCACAAGAAGTGTCCAAACACTTGAAAGTGGTACAAAGCGGGCAGGGCGCGGATGAAATCTTTGCGGGTTATCATTGGTATCCTCCTATGATGGAAGGGGGCGACCCGATTGAAAATTATCAAAAAGCCTTTTTTGATCAAGACGAAGCAACTTACAACAACGCTGTTACAGCCCTTTATCGCGGACAAAATTTCAGTCGTGAATTTGTTGAAAACCATTTTGCCATACCGGGGGCGGATGAAGCTGTCGATAAAGCACTCCGTCTGGATTCAACGGTAATGTTGGTGGATGACCCGGTCAAACGTGTTGATAACATGACTATGGCCTGGGGATTGGAAGCGCGCGTCCCATTCCTTGATCATGAGTTGGCAGAACTGGCAGGGCATATCCCGGCGCAATATAAAGTAAAAGGCAATGGCAAGTGGGTTTTGAAAGAGGCGGCACGCAAGGTGATCCCGGCAGCCGTGATTGATCGACCCAAGGGGTATTTCCCGGTGCCTGCTTTAAAATATATTGAAGGTCCCTATCTGGAGATGGTGCGCGATGTTTTATTAAGTGATCAGGCGCGTGCGCGGAATTTGTTTGAAGAAAGCTATATTCACGCGCTTCTGGATGCACCTAAAGATCATATCACACCGTTGCGCGGCTCCAAGCTGTGGCAGGTGGCCTTGCTTGAAATGTGGTTGCAAGAACATGGGATTACTGCGTAATGGCAAAGAAAAAGGATAAAGGTGTCGATCCAATGGATCCGACCAGAATGACGTCATTGAAACATTGGGGAAATCCTGTGTGCGATGATGTCATGGGCAGCATGAAAAAGAAAGTCAGTGTGGATTGCGGGTGGGGCCGACTGATTTTTGGGCAAACTTTCGAAGACCCCAAACTGCTTGCTGAAACTTTGAGTGGGGAAAAAGAAGGTCGACGCGATATTGCACTGTATGTGCGCGACCCCCATGTGGTTGTGTCCTATGCTCCGCAGGATTTATTTCTTGATCCATCTTTAACTTATCGTCTGGATTTCAGAGGGTACAAAGTTGCCAATTCAAAGCCTGTTGGTGTTGTGGTGCGTGAATTAAATGATCAAGATGATCAAAAAGAGTTGGATCGTCTGTATCTTTCACGTTCGATGGTGCCGACCTATAAAGGGTTTTATAAGGATGTACTGAACAAGCCTGAAATCACTATTTTGATTGCAGAAGATGCTGACACGGGGGATCTTATTGGTGCCGTTACCGGTGTGGATCATAAAAAAGCCATTGATGATGCTGATAATGGCTGTAGCCTCTGGGCGCTTGTTGTTGACCCGCAATGCCAACGTCCCGCAGTGGGGGAAACACTGGTACGTACATTGATTGAACATTTTGCCAGTGACGGGCGCGGGTTCTTGGATTTATCTGTCATGCATGACAATAAGCAAGCCATTTCCCTTTATGATAAATTGGGGTTTGAGCAAGTTCCCGTTTATTGCATCAAGAATAAAAATTCGATCAACGAGCAATTGTTTATCGGGCCGGAACCGGAAGAAGATTTAAATATCTACGCCACGATCATTGTGGATGAAGCCCGCAGACGCGGCATCGGGGTGGAAGTTTTGGATGCGCAAGGCGGTTTTTTCCGGCTTTCCTTGGGGGGGCGAACCATAACATGTCGTGAATCTTTGAGTGAGCTGACGTCAGCAATCGCCATGAGCCGTTGTGACGACAAGGCGGTGACCCGTCGTTTGTTACAAAAAGAAGGTTTGCGCGTACCGGAACAAATTGTGGCTGATGATCTGGATAAGGTGGAAGCTTTCTTGAAAAAGCATAAGCGCATTGTTGTTAAACCTGCACGCGGTGAACAAGGACGTGGGATCAAGGTAGACCTCAATGATCTGGAAGAAGTCAAGCAAGCGATAAAAGAAGCCGAAGAGATTTCCGATAAAGTTTTATTGGAAGAATATGTGCGTGGTGAAGATTTACGCATTATTGTTATTGATAATGAAGTGGTCGCCGCTGCCATTCGCCGCCCGGCACAAATTCGTGGCAATGGCGAAAAGACGGTGAAGGAATTGATCGAACATCAAAGCCGCCGCCGTGCTGCCGCCACCCAAGGCGAAAGCAAAATCCCGATGGATGAGGAAACATTGCGTTGCGTCCAACTGGCCGGATATGAAATGAACGATATTTTGCCCGATGGGGTGAAATTACGTGTGCGCAAAACGGCCAATTTACATACGGGCGGGACCATCCATGATGTGACGGATCGCCTGCACCATACATTGTCGCGTGCCTCTATTGAAGCTGCGCGCGCCCTTGGGATTCCGTTAGTCGGCTTTGACTTTATGGTGCCTGATGTAGAAGACAGTGAATATGTGATCATTGAAGCCAATGAAAGACCGGGATTGGCCAATCATGAACCGCAACCCACAGCGGAAAAATTTATTGATCTTTTATTTCCCTATACAAAAAAAATGGAGCTCTGAGAAAGCAAATGGATAAATTACAAATAGATCAACAATATTTAAAAGACGTTTTGAAACGATTGTTGGAAATGCCAAGCCCGTCGGGCATGACAGACGATGTTGTGCGTCTGGCTTGTAAAGAACTGGATGCCTTGGATATCCCTTATGAGTTGACCCGTAGAGGGGCCATTCGTGCCACTCTTGCAGGTGTCAATTATTCCCCCCGTCGCGCCATTGCGGCCCATCTGGATACTCTTGGGGCGATGGTGAAAAATCTTAAAGATAATGGACGCTTGCGTGTTGTGCCTATTGGATATTGGTCTGCACGTTTTGCTGAAGGGGCCAAATGCACAATCCATTGTGATGATGGTAAACAAATACGCGGCACTATCTTACCGATGAAGGCTTCCGGTCACACGTATAATGAAGAGATCGACACCCAACCTTCAGCCTGGAGCAACTTGGAACTGCGTGTTGATGCGGTGGCGAGTGATCTGGACACGCTTTGGGAAATGGGCATTCGCGTCGGTGATTTTATTTCCATCGACCCGCAGCCGGAATTTAATGAAAACGGTTTTGTTAATTCACGTCATATTGATGATAAAGCCGGTGTGGCTTCCGTTCTGGCGGCGGCCAAAGCCGTAAAGGAAAGCGGTCGCACTTTGCCGCTGGATTGTCATTTGCTGTTTACCATCTCTGAAGAAGTCGGGGTGGGGGCCTCTCATATTCTGCATGGGGAAGTGGCGGAAATGATCTCGGTGGATAACGGTACCATCGCGCCGGAACAAAACACCTGTGAATATGGCGTCACCATTGCCATGCAGGATTCCGGTGGGCCGTTTGATCGTCATTTGACCAAACATCTGATTGACACCTGTATGAAAAGCTCAATCGAGTTTAGTCGGGATGTGTTTTTATATTATCGCAGTGATGCCGCCGCCGCGCTGGAAGCCGGTAATGATATTCGTACCGCATTGGTTTGTTTTGCCCTTGATGCGTCACATGGGTATGAAAGGACGCATATGAAGTCCTTGGACTGTGTGGCACGTCTGCTTGGGGAATATATGTTGTCTGATCCCATCTTTGGCAAAGATGAGAATGTTATTGGTGAGATTGAGAGCTTTCCGCTTATTGATAATTCCATGCTGGAACAACAATCACGTCAAGGTCGAATCAAAAAGAGATCATAAGAGCTTTGTTCTTGCATCATTCGGTATTTACTTCAATTTAAAGGTGAAGTCAGCTATCGTTCCTAAGGAAGTAAGGGAAAACTGATATGCGAATGATTTTGCTATTATGGTGTTTTATCTTGTCCTTTGCGGGCATTCATCAGGCTTATGGGGCAACGTTGGATGATGTGCGCGCACGTGGCTTTGTGTTGTGCGGGGTGGATGAACAACATTTCGGTTTTTCTTATTTGGATGAACAAGGACAATGGCAAGGCTTTGAAGTTGCTTTTTGCAAAGGGCTGGCCGCTGCAATTTTTAAGGACCCCCAAAAAGTAAAATTTGTTGGTTTAAACGCACAAAACAGATTCAATGCATTGAAAAACAAAACGATTGATGTCTTGTTTCGGTCTGCCACTTTGACCTATAAGCGCGATACATCCCTTGGGCTTGATTTCCCTGCGGTCATTTTTTACGACTATATGGCGATTTTATCCCATAAATCCCTTGGGGCGAAAAGCCTAAAAGACGTGAAAGATGCGGTTGCTTGTGTCGCCCATGGTACAACAACATTTGAAACCATGCGCGAATATGTGTATCGCACAGGTGCCCCCATTAAAATCAAAAGCTTTAATACCCGCGAGGGGCTGAACGACTTCTTTTTCTCAGGTCAATGTAATCTCTATGCAGCAGATCATTCTGCATTACTTTCCATTCTGGTGATGTCGACTGCCCAGCCTCAGGATTACGTGTTTTTAACAGATATTCTTGCTAAAGAACCTTTAAGCCCGGCGGTGCGTGAAGATGATAAAGAATGGTTCGAAATCGTCAAATGGATGATCCATGGTTTGATCGAAGCGGAAGAACGCAATATTACTCAGGCAAATGTCACACAGATGAAAAACGATTCAACATTTGATACGCGCTTTCTTTTGGGGGCGCGAGAAGGGGTGGGTAAGCCCGTGCGCTTAAGTGACGACTGGTTGATGAATGCGATTAGCGCTGTCGGCAATTATGGTGAAATTTTTGAGCGCTACCTTGGTGCTTCAAGCCCGTTAAAAATGAAACGGGGTATGAACGCTTTGTGGAATCAAGGTGGGCTTATGTATGGGCAGCCTATTCGTTAAGACAGCCTTATTTAAACGCCTGCCACAGATAGTGGATGATATCCTTGGCATCATTTCCATCAATGGTGCCTTCGGTTTCAAACGCGGGCATTTGGGTGTGTACATTTTGACCGCCTTCGCGGATGGTCCACATCAAATATTCATCTGAAATAATGCTGTTTTGTAGAGCTTCACGTAAATCAGCAGGAGGTGGGCTAAGGTGTGCACCTGCTTCACCATTACCGCTGCCATCAAGCCCATGGCAAGGTGCGCAATGATTTATATAAAGGGATTTTCCCTTTTCAACATTTTGCGCAGCTTGAACAGGATAAGTCGCCAGCATAAAGCCAGCGACTAGAAGAAGTTTTTTAGCCATGGCAGTGCTTGAATTTTTTACCAGACCCACAAGGACATGCTTCGTTGCGTGACACTTTGCCCCAAGTGCTGGGGTCGTTCGGATCAATATGATCAGCAGGTTTGTTGGTGCGCACGGTTGCGCTGCCATATTCATTGCTGTTTTGGTCAGATGCTAAAGCAGAGGCCGTTTCATGCGTCGCTGTCATGGGTTGATTATCGTGCTGGTTAAAGGCTTCCAGTTCTTGTTCAGCGTTGCCGACTTGTAATTCAACATGTGCCAACAAGGTCACCACACGGTCGCGCAGGATAGACAACATTTCTTCAAACAGGTTAAAGGCTTCACGCTTATATTCATTCAGCGGATCACGTTGGGCATAAGCGCGCAAACCAATGCCTTGGCGCAAATGGTCAAGGGCTAAAAGGTGCTCTTTCCAGATTGTGTCAAGCAATTGTAGCAAAACGCTTTTTTCAACAGAACGCCAGATGTCTTCCCCGTAGTTGGCGACTTTTGCCGCCATTTTACGGTCGGTTTCATCTAACAGGCGCTCACGGATTTCCGCATCGGCAACACCTTCTTCTTTTGCCCACTCTTTGATCGGCAAGTCCATATTAAAGACGCGTGTGACTTCTTCATGCAGGCCATCGGTATCCCATTGTTCCGCATAAGCTTTTTCAGGGATGCATTTATCAACGATGTCTTCAACCACTTCGGCGCGCATGTCTTTGATCAGTTCAGAGACATCCTCAGTAGACATCATTTCGCGGCGTTGTTCAAAGATGACTTTACGCTGGTCATTCATCACATCGTCAAATTTCAGCAATTGCTTACGCATATCAAAGTTACGCGCTTCAACTTTTTGCTGGGCTTTTTCCAAAGCTTTGTTGATCCATGGATGGACAATGGCTTCCCCTTCTTCAAGGCCAAGCTTGCGCAACATGCTGTCCATACGTCCAGAGCCAAAGATACGCATCAGGTCATCTTCAAGTGACAAGAAGAATTTGGAGGCACCGACATCGCCCTGACGCCCGGCACGACCACGCAGCTGGTTGTCAATGCGTCGGCTTTCATGACGTTCTGTCCCCAAGACAAACAGGCCACCGGCTTCGAGGGCAACTTTTTTAGCTTCAGCAATTTCTGCTTTGAGCTTGTCGATTTGTTCTGTTGTCGGGTTGTCGCCCAATTCCATATCAATGCGCATTTCCAAGTTACCGCCCAACTGAATGTCTGTCCCGCGACCGGCCATGTTGGTGGCGATGG
>JABXIC010000203.1 GCA_013373265.1 Methylocystaceae bacterium
AGAGCCAGAGCCAGAGCCAGCGACAGCACCAACGAAAGCCACAGCGAAAGCGAAAGCGACAGCGAAAGCGAAAGCGACAGCGGAAGCGACAACACCAGTGAAACCGAAAGCGCCAACGAAAACGAAAGCGCCAGAGAAAAGGAAAAGGAAAACGAAAGCGAAAGCGACAGCGCAAACCACAGCGAAAACACCAGCGAAAACACCAGCGAAAGCAGCATGCTTATACTTAACTTGTTTTGTCTGTATATATTTTAAATATAAAAAAACGGTCAGCCCGATATGAACGCACGCTGCCGCCCTATAGCCCCAACTGACCTCATCGGGAAAAAGGGGAAACTGCCCCACACGCCCATCCGCCCCCAAGGCCCATAATCCATAGATCGCGACAATTGGATAAATAAAGGCGATCAGAACAGAACGTTCAAAACTCGTAACCGTGTGAAAGGCAAAGAAGTTATTAAATCTATTGGTGTCGTTTGGTTTACCATAGATACTCTCCGCCCACGATTTCACCCGGTCCAAGCCATCTTCATAAGCATAGGTCCAAGATTTTTTCTTTCCCTTCAGCTCTTTCTTAAGGAGCTCAATATTCTCCCCACCCGCAAGAATAGCGTCTTTACGATCCGTAACTGCACTGCGATAAATGCTGTATATGATCCCAAAGATGGTTGCGATCAGCGCCAAGATCGCAACAATTCCCCCTGTCTCTGTCCACCCCATCCCTTATCCTTCTTGTTTAGTTCGTTTCAATTCCGCCCGCGCAACTTAAAATTATAAACAGATAAAAATAATCTTGGCAATTGTCCATTGCTTGAAAGGGACAAGCAGACTATTTCTTGATCGGTAGATATGTTTTAGAGGGTTTTAATGACGATGGGTTTGCGTACAACGGTTACCAACTGGATTGAAAGCAAAAACGTCCAGTATTTCATCACGGGTGTGATCATCTTTAACGCGATTACTCTGGGGCTGGAAACCTCTGCCTCTTTGATGCAAACATATGGCACCCTGTTACAAACAATTGATAAAATCGCGCTTGCCATTTTTGTAATTGAAATTCTATTGAAACTCTATGGCCGTGGCTTTGGCTTTTTTAAAGATGGCTGGAATATTTTTGACTTTATCATCGTCGGCATTGCCTTGGTCCCGGCATCCGGCGCCCTCTCCGTCTTGCGATCTTTTCGGATTTTGCGGGTCTTGCGGCTCATGTCCGTTGTGCCGCAAATGCGATCCGTTATTCAGGCTTTGATAACAGCCATTCCGGGGATGTTTTCCATCATTGGGCTGATCACGCTGATTTTCTATGTCTCCGCCGTCCTCGCGACAAACTTTTATTCCCAAACTTTCGCTGAATGGTTTGGGGATATCGGCTCTTCCATGTACACGCTTTTCCAAATCATGACATTGGAAAGCTGGTCCATGGGCATCGTGCGCCCGGTCATGGACGTTCACCCCACGGCATGGATGTTTTTTGTGCCCTTCATTTTGATCACCAGCTTTGCGGTCATCAACCTGTTTATCGGTGTCATCGTGGATGCCATGCAGAGCCAGCATCATGAAGAAGCGGTTGAAGTCGAATCCCACGCCCATGACGAACGCAAGCTTTTAAAAATTGAAATCATAAACTTGCGTGAAGATGTGCGTGAATTGAAAGACTTAGTCAAAGCGAAAAAAAAATAGCCGTTTAAGTTTGCTTTTTCTTATTTCTCAACTCATTCCAGTAATTTTGCCGTTTCATCAATTCACGTTCAAACCCTTTGTCTTTGGGTTTATAGAATTCAGGCCGTGTCATTTCTTCCGGGAAATAATCCTGACCGGAAAAACCGTCTTCTGCATCATGATCATACTGATAGCCTTTACCGTAGCCAATCTCTTTCATCATCTTGGTCGGCGCATTCAGGATGTGTTTGGGCGGCATCAATGAACCTGTTTTTTTTGCGCTTTGGCGCGCCGCTTTATAAGCAGTGTAAGCCGCATTGGATTTAGGGGCTGTCCCCAGATAAATCAGGGCTTGGGCAAGGGCCAATTCCCCTTCCGGACTGCCCAGACGTTCATAACTTTCCCAGGCTTGCAGGGCTTGGGTCATGGCGTTGGGGTCGGCGAGACCTATATCTTCCACCGCAAAACGCAACATGCGCCGGGCGATATATTTAGGGTCTTCCCCCCCATCCAGCATACGGGAAAACCAATAGAGCGCACCATCCGTATCAGACCCGCGCAAAGATTTATGCAAGGCAGAAATCAGATTATAATGGCCTTCTTGTGATTTATCATAAATCGGCATGCGCTTTTGTACGACTTGGCTGAGCGTCGCCATATCAAGTACAGGCCCATCCGGGGGCAGTTCAAAGACGGCTTCCACCATATTCAATAAATACCGCCCATCGCCATCAGCCATGGCCCGCAAGGAAGACCGTGCATCTTCATCCAAAGGCAACTCGCGTCCTTGTTCTGCCTCTGCACGACACAACAACCCCTCCAACGCGTCATCAGAAAGGCGATTCAGTACCATGACCCGACAGCGCGACATCAAGGCAGCATTTAATTCAAAAGAAGGATTTTCCGTCGTTGCCCCAACCAACACAACGGTACCATCTTCCACAAAAGGCAAAAAGCCATCTTGCTGCGCGCGGTTAAAACGGTGGATTTCGTCAATAAAAAGTAACGTCCCCTGCCCCATCTCATGACGGGACTTAGCTTCTTTAAAGACTTTCTTGAGATCGGCAACGCCTGAAAAAATGGCAGAGAGTGGTTCAAAGTATAAATCAGTCTTATCGGCTAAAAGACGCGCCACAGTCGTCTTGCCACAACCGGGCGGCCCCCATAAGATCATCGAGGTCAAACGCCCACCCGTGCGCACCATACGCCCGATAGGACCATCTTCATTCAACAGATGATCCTGTCCAATCACTTCGTCAAGTGATTTAGGGCGTAAACTATCGGCTAAGGGACGCGGGGCCTGATCGTCGAAAAGAGAACTCATCCGCGAAATCTTAACTCTTGTCGTTTGCCATTGCGCACAATGCCGATCAGCCAATCCCCTTTATAATTGCTGAATTTATCCAAAACACGCTTGAGGTCAGTCACAGTCTTGATCTCATTACCATTGACCCCCACCAAACGATCCCCGGGATGGAAGCCCAAACGGTTTGCCGCACTGCCCCGTCTGATTTTTTCAATCGCGACACCAAGAGCCATGGTATCCCAACCCATTTCATCATTATAGGCTGGTGACATATTAACCACCACAGCACCGTCAAGCGGATTGTACCCATTGACGCGCGTTTCTCTACGCGGCGGGTCTTCCGGTGGGGCAATCGCTTTAATTTTAACTTGTGTTTCCACGCCACGGCGCAAGACATCAAAGATGGCTTCATCCCCCAAGGCGAGCGTCGCCAGCCTAAAGCGCAAGGCCTGCGGATCATTCACCTCATGCCCATCCATGGACAAAATAATATCACCACTACGGATTCCGGCCAAATCAGCCGGACCACCTTTATAGACTTCCCCAATCAAAACCCCGGTTGGACGTGCCAAATTAAAGTTAGCCGCCAAGTCCTGTGTGACCGTTTGTCCACTCGCGCCAAACCAGGGACGCACGACTTTCCCCGTCTTGCTTACACCGGATAGGACCGAGCGCACCATATTGGCGGGAATGGCAAAACCAATACCATTGGACCCACCACCTTTTGAATAAATAGCAGAATTGATCCCTACCAGTTTGCCATTCATATCAATCAGGGCGCCACCGGAATTGCCCGGGTTAATGGCTGCATCGGTCTGAATAAAGAAACTATAATCTGTGATCCCCACATGTGTACGTGCCAATGCGGACACAATCCCGCTGGTCACCGTCTGCCCCACCCCAAAGGGGTTGCCGATTGCCAACACAATATCACCGACTTCCAAACCATCAGAATCACCAAGTGTTAAAGTTGGCAAGGATACGCCGCCGGTATCCAATTTTAAAATCGCAATATCTGTGCGTTCATCTGACCCCAGAACCTTGGCTTCAAACTCACGACGGTCATGCAAGACAACCTTGATATCATCAGCCCCATCAATCACATGATGGTTCGTAATCACAACTCCATCAGCAGAAACAATGACACCGGAACCAAGTGAGTTTTGAACGCGTTTCTTTTGCCCACCTTGTGGGGCACCCCGAAAAGCGTCACCGAAAAAACGTCTAAAGAATGGATCGTTAAATAAAGGAGAAATATTTCTTGTGCGTACAGTCTTACTGGTAAAGACATTGACCACCGCAGGCGCTGTTTTCTTGACCAACGGTGCATAAGACAGTTGAACCTCGGCCTGACTGCTCGGCACAGATTTAATCTCTGCGCGTACGGGTGTTGCAAACAAAAGGGCGACAAGGCAGACACGTAAGAACATGGGACCATAACTCTCCAACAAAGAATAACGCTTAGGCTTAACCAGCGTAATATAGGTCTGTTCTTATCATTTGAAAACTGTGCCGTCCAATATCCATTGAAACGGCACGTTTTTTTCAGTTGCCTAGCTGTTCTTCAACGGATTTGGAACGATCCGTTTCCACATTCCCGGTGTGGGCCGTGGTTTTTGTTTCAATCAAAACAATCAAGCAATCTTCTTCAGCCAACGGGTTATGTTCAACGCCTTTGGGAATGACATGCATGTCACCTTCATTTAATTGAACGGTGCGATCACGATATTCAATTTTCAGGCTGCCTTTTAAAATATAAAAAAGTTCATCTTCTTCTTCGTGACAATGCCAGACGAATTGCCCGTTCAATTTCGCTACTTTGATATATTGATCATTCACTTCCCCCAATACCTGCGGGGACCAAGTCTCTGTCAATTTTTCAGCTTCTGCCATCAGGTTTGTTTTTTCAGCAAACATTAAGTTCTCCATTCAAAAGTGATGATTACAGAATTTCATGGGATACTTTTTTGATCCACTCTAAAAACTGCACAAATCTTCTAGACTTTTTTTCCAGATATGATTTCCTGTCCCTATGAGACACGAAAACTCAAAAAACTGGCTTAACCTTAAACATGACCCCATGACAGGGGTTGAGACTTTACACGCCCATTTTGAAGGTCATGCCTATGATTCCCATTGGCATGAAACCTATGTGATCGGCCTGACTGAAAGCGGGGTGCAACAGTTTGATTGCCGCCATAAAACCCATAATTCGTTGGAAGGCGAGTGTTTCTTGCTGGAACCGGGCGAAGTTCATAACGGTCGCGCGCCTTGTGAAGGCGGCTTTACCTATCGTACCCTTTACATCCCCCAAGATTGTTTGCGCACCCAGATCAGCAGTCTTTATGAACAAAAGCCCGATCAATTTGAACTGAGCTTCAACAATACGCTTTGTGCCGACAAACGTCTGGCGGCGGCAACATCTTCTGCCTTTTTATCAAAGCACCTGAATGACCCAAAAATCGTTCAAGAAGGCTGTTTCGATCATATGGTCCATGCCTTGACCCAGCATTTAAACTGGCGTCAAAAGAAACAGGCGGAAAACGGCCATCATCTCGCCTATCGCATCCGAGATTATTTTCATGACCATATGGAAGAAGATATCCTATTACAGGATGTTGCGCGTGAATTTGGTTATGACCGTTACCAGATCAATCGAGCTTTTAAAAATGCGTTTCACATATCGCCACATATCTATCTGATCCAGTTAAGGTTAGCACGTGCCCGCACACTTCTCTCACAAGGATTAAGTGCCAGTGATGTTGCCCACCAATTGTGCTTTAGTGATCAAAGTCATCTGGGACGATGGTTCAAGCGTGCTTATAGATTGACCCCTGCTGCTTATCAAAAATGCTGCACACCTGTTCCAGACAAAGTCTAATAAAATTCTAGATACTAATGGTCACATCAACAAAAGGTGATCATGCGATGATTTCTTATCTTTCCAGTTTTACATTTTTTGCCATTCTAGCCTGCATCACGCCCGGACCAACCAACATAATTTCTCTATCTATAGGGATGAGAACCAACGCACACCGTTCCCTCCCCTTCGTCACCGGGGCGGGTTTTATGGCATCCTTGATCTTATTTCTAACGTTTTTTGGAGTAGCCCAATTTCTAGATCACTATCCCATGGTGCGCGGTGTTATGACAATCACCGGCGCTTTGTGGATCAGCTGGATGGCCTGGCAGTTGTTTCGACTTGAAAAAACGGATATTCAATCACTTGAAAAGATACCTGGATTGACACAAGGCTGTGCCTTGCAAGTCATAAACCCCAAAGTCTGGATGATGGCGCTCAGTGTCTCCAGTCTCTTCTTTATGCCCGATTTTGAGAAACTAACCAATGCCCTCACATTAAGTGTGATTTTCTTTGTAATTGCCGTACCCAGTATGGCGCTTTGGGCCTATATGGGTGTTCTTCTTAAGCGACAAACACAAACAAAATTTTCAGAAGGCTTCGTTTATAAAACTCTCTCACTCCTATTACTCGCAACGGTCTGTAGCCTGCTTTATAGTCAGTTCTCCTAAAGGACAAGGCACAAAAAAGGCGGTTCCCCTAATTTAAGGAAACCGCCTTTTAATGTGGTGTGAAAATTTACTTATACAGCAACATTTTCCATTTCGTCTTCAGCTTCGCGTTCGGCTTCAACGCGGGCTTTATCTTCGGCGCCTTTTGCATCTACGTTACGGTCAACCAGCTCGATGATCGCCATC
>JABXIC010000130.1 GCA_013373265.1 Methylocystaceae bacterium
CGCCGCCATTGCCCGTGCCATCCCAAGCTGCCCGGTTGAGGCAAACACCCCCATAGCGACAAGCCAGATGTAATGTTCCGGCTGGGGCCAGACCCAAACAGGAATGGCTGCAATCAACGATATCGGCGACATAAACAAGCCCATATAAAAAACAATCGCTGTCGAATGTTCTGAACTGGAAAGATGTTTTACCGATAGCAACGCGCAGGAAATAAAGAAAGAAGAGGCCAGAATAATCAATGTGCCCGGTTCAATGTCCTGCACACCGGGGCGAATGATAATCAAGGCCCCCATAAACCCGACAATCATTGCCATCCAGCGATGAATGCGCACAACCTCGCCCAACACCAACACAGCCCCTAATGTTGTAAAAAGAGGAACGGTGAAATTAAGGGCAGTCGCTTGGGAAATCGGGATCATGGTCAGGCCCGTAAACCAGCATGACATGGCCCCCGTTCCAAACAAAGCCCGTATAAAATGTAACTTGATGCGTTTTGTTTTTAAGGTATGAGCCCCCGCTGTCGCAACAACAGGCAACATAAACAACCAGCCGAAAAAATTTCTGAAAAATGCCATCTCCAATGGGGGGATCACACCTGATAAATGGCGGATCATGCCCGATAGACAGGCCATCGTTGCACAAAAAAACACCATCCAGAGGGCGGCGCGGGTCGTGGGAGAAATTGTTTCCATAAATACTATTTAATACGCTATCATCATTTTATCTAGAACTCTTTTAAAAAGATCAAATATGCAGTTTCTCATTATCGCAAAAGATGGCACCGACCCAGAGGCCATGAACCGCCGCCTTGCAGCACGCCCCGCCCATTTTGACCGCGCACGCAAAGCCTATAGCGCAGGTGAACTTCTCATAGGGGGCGCCATCTTGGATGAACACAATCAAATGATCGGTTCCAGTCTTTATGTGGAATTAAAAGACCGCGCGGCCTTGGATGCCTGGTTGGCCGAAGACCCTTATACAAAAGGCAACGTTTGGCAAACTTTTGACATTAAAGTGATGAAAATTGCGGATCTGACCTAAGGTCAGTCCATATCGATATTAAAGAAATTCCCTTCTGCCGGTTTGCCCGTGCAAAACTTCCAAACCGTTTTACGACTTTTATCCCACGGTTTGGGAAAGGCAATCAGACTGGAAGACACCGTTTCAAAACCGGTATCTGTTTCAATCTGCATGGCCCCACGGGCATCACTGGCGCTTTTTCGGCTCCCCATCAGGGCGATCCATGTCATCCAGTCATCCTGATCGGGTTCTGGTGCCGGTGCACTTCTAAAACGCGGAAGGTGCAATTTAATCCGTTCAGACTTTTGATCGTTTAAATCATGGGCCGATATCATCGAAACACCCTCGCCAATTTCTTCAATCTGCACCGCCATACCGTCATTTTTGATCCACCACGCCGTTTGATAGTCTGCAATCACCATATTAAACGGACGATAGGCTTCCGGGTTTATATCCTCAAAAGATTCCGCAGCAATTTCAGCTTCTGCATGATCCAGCGCTTCTAAAGGCAACTCCCCGCGACTGCGAAAATCAGGATGGCTGCCCAATGTGCCAAAACGATTGAGTACACAAGCCATGACCCCGTCATCATTAACACCAAGCCAGGTGCCACCGGCTTGTTCATCAATGCCGGCCATCACATGCGTACGGTCATTCCAGTGGCGTGCAGGCTCTTTCCAAGAACGGTCTTTCATTTCATCCCGATTGGCCCCGATAAGGAGCGGCCAATCGTGATCGGGGCGACGTAAAATGACAACAGTGCACATGTCACAAATTCTTCCTTAAATTTTCTCTTGTTTTAACGCATCTCATCTTGTCTTGACCAGCATAAAGCGTGTAAATTCCGCTGAGGAGCTAACAGATATTAACAAGGGGCAAATTTATGAATGATATCGCCAGCGTCATCAAACAGCGCGAGCAGGCTTTTGAAGCACAATACAAACTTGATGAAGAACATAATTTTAAAATTCGCGCGCGCCGCGATCGCTTCTTCGGGACATGGGCAGCCGAGAAGATTGGCCTTGATGGCACACAAGCAGAAAAATATGCGATTGAAGCCGCACAAATCGATTTGGAAGCAGCGGGCGATGCGAACCTGATCGACAAAGTGGTTGCAGATATCAAAGAAGCGGGCAAGACAGTTTCCAACGATGAGTTGCTGGCTGCTATGACAGATGCCCTTCAAAAAGCACAACAAACGTTCAAAGAAGATTTCCCTGAAGCCTTGAGCAATGACCATCACCTCTAAGGTTTTATCAAGACTGTTTGTAAGATTGACACCCCGCACCTGTTGCGGGGTTCTCTTTTAATGATATATGGTGTGGTCAAAGAGAAACACATACAAACAGGATATTGACCATGACATCGCCGAAATGGTTCACCGACGGTTTTCCCCATATCTGGTTACCTTATAGCCAAATGAAAACCACCCCCACCCCCATGGCTGCTGCATCAACAAACGGATGCACCATCACATTGGAAGACGGGCGTCAGTTGGTGGATGGGATCGCATCTTGGTGGACGGCCTGTCATGGCTACAATCACCCGCATGTTATTGAGGCCATGAAGCATCAACTGGATGTGATGCCCCATGTCATGTTTGGTGGGCTTAATCACGAACCGGCCTTAAAGTTGGCAAAACGTCTGGCTGACTTGTTGCCGGGGGACTTAAACCGTGTCTTCTTTGTGGATTCCGGTTCCGTCTCTGTAGAAGTTGCCATGAAAATGTCGATCCAGTATTGGATCAATAAAGGCATAAAAGGCCGATCCAAATTTGTCTCTTTCAAAGATGGATACCATGGGGACACCTTGGGCTGTATGTCCATCGCGGACCCGGAAGAAGGCATGCATCATGTCTTTAATGACGTTCTGTTTGACCAATTCGTCATCGATGTACCGCGCAGCCCGACCCAGTTGAAAGAATTCGACGCTTTTCTTGAAAAGTACAAAGACGAAATCGCCGGTGTCATTACCGAACCGCTTGTGCAAGGTGCCGGTGGCATGAAAATGTTTTCACCCGAAGTACTTAAAAACATGTGTAACACTGTGCATAAGCACGACCTGTTGTTTATTGTCGACGAAATCTTTACCGGATTTGGACGCACAGGCACCATGTTTGCCATTGATCAAGCTGACATCGTGCCCGATATCATTTGCCTGTCCAAAGCTTTAAGTGCAGGCATGTGTCCGCTTGCATGTGCTGTGGCACGCGACCATGTCTATGATGCTTTCTTAAGTGACAGTTTTGACGATGCCCTTCAGCATGGCCCAACCTATATGGCAAACCCGCTGGCCTGTGCGGCCGCCAATGCAAGTCTGGATTTATTTGAAACAGAACCCCGCCTTGATCAAGTCAAACACATCAATCGAAAACTCAGAAACGCGCTGACCCCCATGCAATCCATCAAAGGGGTTAAAAATGTGCGTTTGCTCGGGGCCATCGGTGTGGTGCAAGTGTGGGATATCAAAGATACAAACTGGTTAAAAAGCCGCTTCATCGAAGAAGGTGTCTGGCTCAGACCGTTTCGCGATATCATTTATCTCACCCCCGCCTTTACCATCAGTGATGATGAGCTTGACACTCTGACCAGTGCCATGGCGCGTGTCTTGACTGAATGGTCCAAGCTGTAAAAAAATGCCCTTCGTTGCCCATACCTGAAAAGTCACGCCTTTCAATCAGACGTTAATCCTATTTTAAAGTATGGCGTTTAAATTAGATTTAATTGGGAATCTGAATCAAAGGCTAGGGCTCATGACATCGGGGTTAAAAAAGTTCTTACGTGCAAGCATTTGCGTATTGGCGATGATGGGGGTAAGCGTTCTCGCCTCCAAAGCATATGCCAACCCTATGGCAAAAGAACTCACGCGTCTGTTGGACAGCGCCCCCCAACGTGAAGATGTCAGCTTAGATACAGCCAGCCAGCAATTAATACATCAAGGCATTCAAGCCTATCTGAATTTGGTTTTGCAAAACAAACAGGTGGAAATTTCTCAAAGCACTGTGGAACTGGTTGAACAGGTCAAAACATTTATTGACGCAGAAATTACCGCTGGACGCTTGTCACAAGAAAGCGCCTTTTTGATAAATAGCCGTTTAGCCCAAGCTCATGAAGCGCTCACCGCCTATCAAGGGGCATTGAGAAAAGGTCAAACGCACTATTTCAAACTTTTTCAACGCGTGCCCAGCAAAGAAACCATGTATGACCCGTTGGCTCCCAGTGAAGTGGTGCCGGAAAGTCTGGTGGAAGCCTTGCGTCTGGCGCGCAAACACGATGCGACTTTAGCAGACTTTCAACCCAAACATTTGCAGGATGAAGAACAAGTCCGTAACGCATATGCCTTCATTGAAACAAAACGTCAAAGTTTACACACTTGGCAAGAAGCCGAAACCATCGCACAAGAGGCCTTCAACGCCCATCAAGACAAGATGCAAAGCGGTGAGGAAAACATCATCGACGTTCTGGATGGCGCCCTTGATCTGTTAGATGCGCGCATTGCACGCACAGCTTCAGATTATGCCTATCGATATGCAAACTATAAGCTTTTATTGGCAACGGGTCAGCTTGATCAAAACAGCATGTCACAATTGATTACAGAAACCACCTTACAACCCGTCATGGCCAGCAACGACCACTTGATCCAAGACCTGCTTGATGGTGAAGCTAAAAATGCCTATACAACTGCACCTAACGATTTCATAGAACTTGGTGCAGGCGTCGTCACTTATAATGACATGGCCGCTTTTGAAGCTGCACATGGGGCACCCTTTAGTCAGGAACTGGCCCCCGAGGTGGGACCGGGTGGACAGATTGAACTACATGATCCTAACGGTTATTATCTAGTTCTAGGCAGTTTTTCTGAACCCGCCTATGCACAAAAACTTATGACAATGGCCGCAATGGACAATGCGTTTTTAAAACCTGTTGCCGTAAATGGCGCAACTTACCAACGCGTCCTTGTTGGCCCTTTGAGCCAAAATGAAGTGGAAACGTTTAAAATGGCCGCGCAAGAGCGCGGTATCTCTGACAGTTGGGTCCTCAAAAAGTAAGTGGAACGTTTCTTGACGAACGTAAAGTCAGCCTAATTCTTTTCAATCCTCTATCATGAATCTTTAAGACAGGATGCTTCAATTAATAAAGCCCTGTTCTTTTTATCTATGTCATTCTGATTTCTTCTTGCATCCTTAAGGCATACCAATTATCAACCACAGGAAGAACTAAAATTACAGAAAATAAATCATAGGACTGTCGTTTTCTTGTCACATTCCTATATTATTAGCTCTGTAAGTCAAATAATCGGGGAAATGGATTTTAATTCAGTCATTGGAGTACCCACCTATGTTTCTAGGTAATCTTAAACTATCAACAAAACTTGGCGCAATCATCACGCTTTCTCTCGCCAGTTTAGTGATCACTACGACCCTAAATCTATTTGCTCTAGACGAAAACCTGATAACAGAACGCAAAGAACAGGCAAAAAGCGTCGTCGATGCAACTTACCATGTTTTAGAAAATCTACAGAAGAAAATCGAAGACGGCGAAATTTCAAAAGTCGATGCACAAAATCAAGCCATTGAAATCATTACTGCAAGTCGTTTCGGCAAAGGCGGATATCTTTGGGCCAATGACCTCACTCCCACAATGATTGCCCACCCCTACCTTCCTGACTTGGTCGGAAAGAACCTGTCTTCTTTTAAAAGTGCCGACGGTCACTTTATTTTCAAAGAAATGGTGCAATTGGTAGAAGATAAAGGGGAAGGCTTCCTCAAATATGACCACAAACCCACACCAGAAAGCCAAGTGAAAAAGAAAATTTCCTACGCCCACTTATTCAAACCCTGGGGATGGGTTATTGGTTCAGGCATCAACCTTGACGAAGTTCAAAGCACCTTCAAACATGAAGCCTGGAAACAAGCCGAAATCTTTATCATCGTCACCCTTTTGCTCAGTCTATCCGCTTATTTCGTTGTGCGTGACATTCGTGGAAGTGTTAAAACCTTATCAGACACAATGCATACATTATCTTCAGGCGATATCAAAACAGAGACCCCTCTGCAAAACCGAAAAGATGAAATGGGTGATATGGCCCATAGCGTGGAATATTTCCGCAAACAGCTGATCGAAAATAAAAAGCTCGCTGAACAACAAAAGAAAATAGAAGAAACCCAAAAAGAACGAGCCGCCCTCATTGAAAAACTGGCTGCAGAATTTGACTTGGGCGTAAACACTGTTCTTGAATCCGTCGCCTCAGCCGCCCGGCAATTGGACATGACTGCAAATGAGATGTCTGCAACAGCAGATCAAACCTCAACGCAAGCCACTGCTGTTGCTTCTGCTTCACAACAAACATCATCAAACGTGCAGACCGTTGCAGCAGCGGCAGAAGAATTGGCTGCCTCTATTGTCGAAGTCAGCAATCAGGTTGTCATCTCAACCAATGTAGCAAAAAAAGCATCTGACAAAGTCTCCGACACACAAACAACCGTCAATAGTTTATCGGAAACAGCCCACCAAATCAGTGCAGCCACTAAATTGATTGACGAAATAGCAGAACAAACCAACATGTTGGCACTCAATGCAACCATTGAAGCCGCACGTGCCGGGGAAATGGGCAAAGGCTTTGCCGTTGTCGCCAGCGAAGTCAAAGCCTTGGCCACGCAGACATCCCTTGCCACACAAACGATTGCAACTCATGTTGATGCTATTCAGACTGTCAGTCAGGCGACAGTTCAGGCCATTAATGAAATCAACACGGTCATCAATGAAATGAACCAGATTTCAGATTCCGTTGCTGCCGCTGTTGAAGAACAAAGTGCTGCTACACAAGAGATCACCCGTAATATTGAACAAGCTGCAAAAGGCACCGAAGAAGTCACCACCAACATCTCCGATGTCAAACATGCTGCCAATGATACAGGCAAATCATCGCGTGAAGTTCTGGATGCCTCAAACCAATTGAGTGATCAATCCACCAGCCTACGTTCCGTTGTTGAAAGTTTCCTCATTAACGTCAAATCGGCCTAAGTTTGAAGTCTGGGGCGCTTGTATTTACAGGCGCCCCACTTCAAATTCTTCAATAGACACACCCAGTTCTGACAAACCTTCTTCAATGAAATCGGACAGCATCGGTGTTCCCATCAAATAAGATGGTGAAGACTTCGCGCTGGGGTCTGCGTCGTAAGCGGCTTGTTTAGCTTCGCGCCACTCATCTTTTGAGAAGCTGCCACGACCTAACCAGACCAAGGCCACAAGTTCATGTAACTGGTCAGCATTAAGATCCGTTAAAGCCTCTAACAATTCTGCTGCTGTGGGATCATCCGCATAATCTTCCAGAATTTCCAAACAGCCATCATCAGAAGCATTGGAATCGCGATCCATGCTTTCGGGTTCAACTTTCACGTCAAATTCCCGTGCCTTCATCATAATATAAAAAACCGTCTCCCCACTTAGGTATTTCATAATTACCTCCCGCTTGGATAGACATCCTTATTGGTTATATCCTATGATACCATGTTACAAATTGATAAAAGTTGATCTAGGTCATCATGAAAACAACGAATGCTCTTTGGTTACAATGCGGTGCTTGCGGCGGCTGTTCCATGTCCCTTTTGGGCTATGAAAGCACACAATTGCATGATGCCCTCCAAAGTGCAGGGATCAACTTTTTATGGCATCCGGTGCTAAGTGAACTCTCCGGCCAGGCCATGGTTGATGTTTTAAAAGACATCTTAAAAGGGACCATCAAACTTGATTTATTGATCGTGGAAGGCACCCCCCTTTTGGGGCCAAACGGGACCGGGCGCTTTCAGATGTTAAGCGGGTCAGACAAGCCCATGAGCCAATGGTTGATCGAACTTGCCAATCTCACCAAATATTGTGTGGCGGTGGGCAGCTGTGCTGCATATGGCGGTATCCCCATTGCAGGGGACGACCGTCTGGAAGGCACAGGTTTGCAATATCACACCAATCAACTAGGCGGGCTGTTAGGGGCGAATTACACATCAAGCTCTGGCTATCCGGTGATCAATATTCCCGGCTGCGCCCCCCATCCTGACTGGATTGTAGAAACCTTGTCCTGTCTTGCCATGGATGATATGCGCCCGACGGATTTTGACCCGGAAGGTCGCCCGCTGGCCTATTTTGGTCATTTGGCCCACCACGGCTGCCCGCGCAATGAATATTATGAATTTAAAGCCAGCGCTGCCCAAGATTCCGATCAAGGCTGTCTGATGGAAAATAAAGGCTGTAAAGGCACTCAGGCTCTGGGTGATTGCAACATTCGTTCATGGAACGGCAGCGGCTCTTGCCTGCAAGGCAGTTATTCCTGTATCGCCTGCACCATGCCCGGTTTTGAAGACACGGATGCCCCCTTCCTGGAAACCGCCAAAATTGCAGGCATTCCCGTCGGTTTGCCCAGCGACATGCCCAAAGCATGGTTTGTCGCCCTAGCCGCTTTGTCAAAATCAGCCACACCGGTACGTGTGCGTGAAAATGCCCACAACGCCACCATCGTCCACCAACCCACACGCAAGAAGGCCCCGCAATGAGCCGTCGAATCATCGGCCCCTTTTCCCGGGTTGAAGGCCATCTGGAAATCGAACTGGAACGCAACGAGACGACCGTCCTAGAAGCACGAGTCAATTCCCCCATGTATCGGGGGATGGAAAGCGTCATGTTAAACCGTGCACCCCTGGATGCACTGATTATTGCCCCACGTATTTGCGGGATTTGTTCAGTCTCGCAATCGGTTGCAGCGGCAAAAGCCCTTGCCAAGCTCAGCAATATTCCCATGCCCGTCAATGGGGAGCTCAGCACAAATCTGATTTTGGGCTGTGAGGTTTTATCTAATCACCTGACCCATTTTTATCTGTTTTTTATGCCCGATTTTGCCCGTGATATTTATTGTGATAAAAAATGGTTTAAGGATGCCTTGCGCTTTAAAGCGGAAAAAGGTCCCGCACAAGGCCAAGCCTTAAAAGCGCGTACAGAATTGCTGCATATGATGGGCGTGCTTGCAGGCAAATGGCCCCATACCCTGACCATACGCCCCGGCGGCACGACCCAAAACATCAAAACGGTAGAAAAACTCAAGCTTAAAACCATCTTGCGCCGCTTTCGCACTTTTCTAGAAGACACCGTTTTTGGGACACCCCTTGAAGATGTCCTGTCCCTCAAGTCCATCCAAGATATACAACATTGGCGAAAAAACAACACAGCCGACTTGGCTGCATTTTTAAATTTTTCACAGGAACTGGACCTGAATTTAATCGGTAAAACCAATTCTACCCTGTTATCCGGTGGCGGTTTTGACGTAAGGGGAACATCGCTTTTCAAACAAGGTATTTATGACGCCAATGGCCTTGGAGCTTTGCCTGTTGATCAAATCAGTGAAGATATTTCCCATAGCTTTATGGCCGGGCCAACATCGCAGCATCCCTTTAACGCCATAAACGATCCCTTTCTTGACAAAGAAGACGCCTATAGCTGGTGTAAAGCCCCCCGCCTGCATGAAGAGAGCTGCGAAGTCGGTGCCTTGGCCCGACATGTTGTTGCCGGACATGACCTGTTTGTTGACTCCTACCAGCACAATAGCAGCACGGTTGAAAACCGCATTTTTGCCCGCGTCTGGGAAATGGCCTTGCTGGTCAACCATATGGAACACTGGATCAATCAGATCACCCCGGATGACACGTTTTTTGAAAGCTGTGCTTTCCCTGAAAATGGTCGTGCTGTCGCCTTTGCAGAAGCCGCGCGCGGCACGTTGGGACACTGGATTGAATTGGAAAAAGGTGTGATCTCGAACTATCAAATCATCGCGCCCACAACATGGAATTTTTCCCCCAGAGACAAGGCCGGAAAAGCAGGTCCCCTCGAACGTGCGTTAGAAAACACCCCTATATTAAAAGGCGAAGATGATCCGGTAAATGTACAACATATCGTGCGATCCTTTGATCCTTGCATGGCTTGCACCGTTCATTAATCGGTTAGTTCGTTACCATTATGCGGAATCTTTAATTCCATCTGTGGGAAATGGGTATTAAAGATAATTGCCTTAACGTATTGAAAACAATGAGTCCCCTAAGATTACCCTCGGTGGCATGACTATTGCGATTATATATGGTTGTTAGGTCCATAATGCCCCGCCCCTTAAGGTGGAACTCCATTATTATGGCAACTTAGCAGGTGGTGCGTCTCCCCATTTTCCGCCATCATGACGCACCACCGTTTTTCTAGGGAACCACATTTTTATGACCATCGGTGCTGAACAAATATCCATCAAACTAAGCACTGCCGGACTGAAAGTTACGCAGGTTGATATCCTGTCTCAACGCACCCCCATGGCAGCACGCGTACTTGAAGGCAAAGCCCCGGATGAAGCCTGCGCCTTGTTACCTTTATTGTTCAGCCTCTGTGGTAACGCCCAATTACAAGCCGGGCTTATGGCCTTTGAAGAAGGCCTTGGTCTGGTGGTCAGCCCCGCCCATCAGGGCGCACGCGACTTGTTACTTTGTGCAGAAGGGGTCAGTGAACATACCACCCGCATGCTGGTAGATTGGCCCCCCTTAACGTTGTTGGACAGCGACACAGCAACCGTGCGCGACCTACGTGCCTTTCTAGCCAGTTTTAAACATCATATCTTTCAAGATGGGCAAAATGACCGTATTGGCGGCGCCCCCATGGCGCTGAATATCGATCTTTTGACAAGCCATGTTCATGCGGTTGAACAAAAACTAAAAGACAGCGTCTTCCATGTGGATCTCTCCAGCTTTCTGGATTTTACTTCGCACGATCAATTCTTAAACTGGCTGGAATCTTCCCCCACACGACCCGCCCAATGCCTTAAATATTGGATGGATGAAGGCTACCTCAAGGACACTTGGCCCAAAGCCAATCAACTGCCCGCTTTTGACAAAGATTTTATCAACGATAAACTTGATGATGACGATGCAGACCCGTTTATCAATCACCCCACCTATCAAGGCAACACCTGTGAAACTGGCCCTTATGAACGTCAACACCATCACCCCCTGATTGTTGACATGATGCAAAAAGGATCTTCCAGTGCCTTGCGGCGTTTCTGTGCCAAATTATTGGACTTGGCCCAATTGGGTAAAGACATGCAGACGGCTTTGGCAAATATCGTGCAAGATCAAGAACTCTTTCACACCAAAGCCCTGCATAAAGGCACGGGCATTGTCCATGCTGTACGTGGGCAACTGTGCCATCGTGTTTGGTTAGACCCTGAAGGTCAAACCATCCAACGCTATCGCATCTTGGCACCAACGGAATGGAACTTTCACCCCAGTGGCATTTTAAAAGATATTTTGCTGGACAGTGATGCCCAAGATATTGAACGCCTTAAACACAGCGCCCGACTTGCCGTTATGGCCTTAGACCCTTGTGTGGGGTGTGATATAGTGATTGAGGAAACAGACTAGATGCATGAACTATCACTCACACAAGGCGTGTTGGATATTTTAGAAGATTACGCCAAACAAAATGATTTCAAACGGGTCAAAACCGTGTGGTTGGAAATCGGGAAATTATCCCACGTTCAACCCGAAGCCATGACCTTTTGTTTTGATACAGTCATGAAAGACAGCATCGCCGATGGTGCCAAGCTGATCATTATTGAAACACCGGGCCAAGCCATCTGCGTGGACTGCGGCACACAAACCGAAATTACATCACGCATTGCAGAATGTCCGGACTGTGGCAGTTACAAACTGCATGTATCAGGCGGGGACGAAATGCGCGTCAAAGAACTGGAGGTCGAATAAATGTGTACAGTATGCGGATGTGGTACATCCAAAATCGAAGACGGTCATACGCACAACCATGATCATGACCATTCTCACGATCACAGTCACCACCATCATCATCATGGGGACATGCATTTTGGAGAAAATGACGCAGGTGTGTCTGTGCCGGGCATGGATGAAAAACGCATCATCGCCATTGAACAGGATATCTTGGGCAAGAACGACCATCTTGCCGCCCACAACCGGGATCATTTCAAAGCTGCCGGTATCTTTGCGCTTAATCTGGTGTCTTCGCCCGGTTCGGGCAAAACCACACTCCTGACCCGCACTATTGAAGATTTAAAATCTGACCTGCCCATCGCCGTGATCGAAGGGGATCAACAAACCGCCAATGATGCTGATCGGATCCGCGCAACAGGTGTGGCGGCCCTTCAGGTCAACACCGGCAAAGGCTGCCATCTAGATGCAGATATGATCGCTCAGGCCATCCACCGCATGGAGATGCCCAACGATGGGGTGATGTTTATTGAAAATGTCGGCAACCTCGTTTGTCCTGCTGCCTTTGATTTAGGCGAAGCCCATAAGGTTGCTATTTTATCCGTAACCGAAGGTGAAGACAAACCGATCAAGTACCCGGATATGTTCGCCGCTGCCGATATCATGATCTTGACCAAAATCGACCTGCTGCCCTATCTGAACTTTGATGTAGCGGCCTGTATGGATTATGCCCGACGTGTTAATCCCGACCTGAAAATATTCCAACTGTCTTCCACCAATGGTGAAGGGCTGGAGGCGTGGTATGACTGGATTAAATCCGGTGTCGCAACCGCCAAAAGCTGAACGGCGCGTTTATCGCATCCGTGGCTCCGTACAAGGTGTCGGGTTTCGCCCCTTCGTCTTTGGACTGGCGCAAGAATTGGGGCTGACCGGATGGGTACTCAATGACGGGAAAGGTGTGCTGATTGAAGCCCAAGGTACCCTACTGGATGATTTTGATCTTGCTTTAACTCAACGCCCGCCCGTCTTATCGCGCATTGATCATATTGAAGCCGTCAACACCAATTTAATCGCCCATGAAGCTTCTTTTGAAATCAGACACAGTGCGCAGACAGCCGTCATGACGGATATCCCTGCAGATGCAACCACCTGCCCGGATTGTCTGGCGGAAATGCGCGATCCTGAAAACAGGCGGTTTGGCTATGCCTTCATCAATTGCACCCACTGTGGCCCACGTTACACCATCACCAAATCCATCCCCTATGACCGTCCACAAACGTCCATGGCAGATTTTGACATGTGTCCAGCCTGTACGGCAGAATATCACGACCCGCAGGACCGCCGTTTTCATGCCCAACCCACCTGTTGCCCTGATTGCGGCCCCCAGTTATCCCTACCAATCAAAGAGATTGCGCAGCATATTCTTAAGGGCAGAATCATAGCTCTTAAAGGTCTGGGTGGTTTTCATCTGGTCTGTGACGCCCATAATGTCGGTGCAATTAATCACTTGCGCCAACGCAAAAACCGCGATGCCAAACCCTTTGCCGTTATGGTACAAAACACCCGTGACATTCAGACATTTGCCAAAATGGACGGTGCGGAAGAACACCTGCTGGAAAGCATTGAACGGCCCATCGTTTTGCTGGAAAAGAAAGGCGATATTTTTCCAAAAGAAATTGCCCCCGGCCTCAACCGCATTGGCGTTATGTTACCTTATACGCCACTACATCACCTCTTGTTGGATGAACTCAACGGGCATCCTTTGGTCATGACCAGCGCCAATCCCGGGGGGGAACCTTTGGTCATTGATAATCAGGAAGCCCAAGACCGTCTCAAAACAATTGCTGATGTGATCGTTGATCATAACCGCGATATCCTGATCCGTGCCGATGACAGCGTTATGCGATCTGATATGGGGAAAATCACCATGATCCGTCGTGCGCGTGGTTTTACACCGCGCCCGATACTGTTACAAGATGATGGCCCCTCTGTGCTGGGCCTGGGTGCGTATTTGAAAAACACCATTTGTGCCACACGCGGGGCTCACGCCTATCTCTCCCAACATATCGGTGATCTTGATAACGTCGCGACGATCTCTTTCATAGAAGAAAGCATTGAACATTTATGCAAAACTTTACGCATCAAGCCCGAACTGATCATTCATGATCTTCATCCTGATTTTGCCACCACCCGTTTGGCGCAGAAAATGGATACACCCACATTCGCCGTTCAACACCATCATGCCCATATAGCTTCGGTCTTGGCAGAACACCAGCTTGACGGCCCTGTCATTGGCGTTGCTTTAGACGGCTTTGGTCTCGGCGTTGATAACGACAGTTGGGGCGGAGAATTATTAAAAGTCGATGGATTAAACTTTGAACGCATCGGCCATCTTCACCCCTTGGCCCAACCCGGTAGCGACAAGGCAGCACAAGAACCCTGGCGCATGGGGGCCAGCGCCTTACATCAGCTGGGGCGCGGTGATGAAATAGAAACCCGTTTTCAAACAGCTAATGCCAAAACCTTGCGCTTGATGCTGGATAAAAACCTCAACAGCCCGCTTACCAGCAGTGCCGGACGTTTGTTTGATGCGGCCTGTGGTCTTTTAAATATCTGCCCCAAAGCCGACTTTGAAGGCCAAGCCCCCATGATGTTGGAAAGTATGGTCCGCAAAATAGAAACCACACAAAACGGATGGCAGATAGACAATAGCATCTTAAACTTCCTGCCCTTGCTGGACATTATTAGTCACTTAAGCGCCCAAAGCGGGGCAAACCTGTTTCATGGCACCATGATCGCAGGGCTGGCGGATTGGGTGGAACAAACCTGTCAGACTCACAATATCCAAACAGTTGCCCTATCAGGGGGATGTTTCCTGAATCAAATTTTATCACAAGGGCTCACAAGAAAATTGCAACAAAGAGGCATTCGGCCTTATCTTAATCAACATGCACCGCGCAATGACGGTGGTCTGTCTTTAGGACAGGCGTGGCTAGGTCGCCACTATCTACAACGGGGGTCATAATTTCATGTGTCTTGCAATGCCGTCAAAAGTCGTCGAAGTCATGGCAGATGATATGGCCATCATTGAATTGGGTGGCGTCAAAAAGACAATCTCCCTCGGCCTTGTCGAAGATGTGGTCCCCGGTGATTATGTGATCGTTCATGTGGGCTATGCCTTATCCAAAGTGGATGAAGAAGAAGCGCTGAAGACCTTGGCCCTGTTTGCAGAAATGACCGCTGCTGAAAGTGCGCCCGCATGAAGCATGTGGATGAATACCGCGACGGTGAAACCGCACAAAAACTGGCCGCAACCATCGCGCGCGAGGTAAAACCCGAACGTGACTATCGTTTGATGGAATTTTGCGGCGGCCATACCCATGCGATCTTTCGCTATGGAGTGCAAGACCTGCTGCCTGAAAATATCAAAATGATTCACGGTCCCGGCTGTCCGGTCTGCGTCTTGCCCATCGCACGCATCGACCAAGCCATTGCGTATGCCAAGCTAGACGATGTGATCCTATGTTCCTACGGCGATATGCTGCGTGTGCCGGGGTCCAAATTCACCAGCTTGATGAAAGCCAAGGCTGAAGGCGCAGACGTGCGCATGGTCTATTCAACGCTGGATGCCTTGGATTTGGCAAAGAATAATCCGGATAAAAAGATCGTCTTTTTCGCCATCGGTTTTGAAACCACGACCCCACCAACCGCACTCGCCATCAAGCAGGCCCAAACCATGGGCCTGACAAATTTCTTTATTTTGTCCAACCACGTACTGACCCCGTCTGCCATCCAAAATATTCTGGAAAGCCCGGATGTGCGTGATCTGGGCGCAGTCCCGTTAGATGGCTTTCTCGGCCCCGCCCATGTCAGTGCAGTGATCGGGTCACAGCCTTATGATTATTTTGTTGAAGAGTTCCAGCGCCCTGTTGTGATCTCCGGCTTTGAACCCTTAGACGTGATGCAATCCATTTTGATGCTGGTGCGTCAACTCAATGAAGGTCGGGCGGAGGTGGAAAACCAATACCGCCGTGCCGTCACCCATGCAGGCAATGCCAAGGCAAAAAAACTGGTCGCCGATATCTTTGAACTCCGCCGTGTTTTTGAATGGCGCGGTCTGGGGGAAGTCCCTTATTCAGGTTTGCGCATCAAAGAGGAATATGCCGCTTTTGATGCCGAAGTTCAAATCCCTGTCCATGTAGCGCCAGCGCGTGAAAACAAAGCCTGTGAATGCCCTGCCATCTTGCGGGGTATGAAAAAACCAACCGATTGCAAACTTTTCGGCACCCACTGCACCCCTGAAAATCCGATGGGATCCTGCATGGTCTCTGCCGAAGGCGCTTGTGCCGCTTATTATTCCTATGGTCGATTTAGAGAAACAGCATAAATGTCTACACGTACAGCCTATAGCCGCGCCCTTGATCTGACAAATGGCGTTGTGGAAATGAGCCACGGCGGTGGCGGTCGGGCCATGGCGCAACTGATTGACCAGCTCTTTGCAGATGCTTTTGCCAACGACATATTGGCCCAGGGCAACGACCAAGCCGCTTTTAATCTACCCAAAGGCCGGGTGGTGATGAGCACCGATAGCTTCGTGATTTCACCGCTTTTCTTCCCCGGTGGCAATATCGGCAATTTGGCGGTACATGGCACGGTCAACGACGTGGCGTTATCCGGTGGTACGCCCCTTTATCTGACCGCCGGATTTATTCTTGAAGAAGGTTATCCCCTAAAAGACTTAAAAACCATCGTCGATAGCATGGCAGAGGCCGCACGCGAGGCAGGTGTCCTGATCGTGACCGGTGACACAAAAGTGGTTGAACGTGGCCATGGTGATGGAGTCTATATCAACACCACGGGCATTGGTGTGGTGGATGAAGCCATCAATATTTCCGGTAACCGCGCCCAAGCTGGTGATAAAATCCTGATCAACGGTTTTGTGGGTGACCACGGTGTTGCCATCATGTCTTTGCGCGAAGGGCTGGGCTTTGAGTCCACCATCCAATCAGATTGCGCCAGCTTAAACGGCCTGATTACAGATATGGTGGCAGCCGTCCCTGACATCCATGTCATGCGCGACCCCACACGCGGCGGGTTGGCGGCAACCTTGAACGAGCTTGCCCATCAAAGCGGTGTCGGCATGGTCTTAAATGAAGACAACATCCCCATTCGAGATGAAGTACGCGGGGCGTGTGAAATCTTGGGGCTGGACCCGCTGTATGTCGCCAATGAAGGTAAGCTGCTCGCCATCTGTAGCGCAGAGGATGCAGATAAATTGTTAGCTGCCATGCGCGCCCATCCGCTTGGTGAACAGAGCGCCATCATTGGTGAAGTCATTGAAG
>JABXIC010000091.1 GCA_013373265.1 Methylocystaceae bacterium
AAGATCGAGATGCACTTCCTGCCCGATGTCTACGTGCAATGCGATGTCTGTAAGGGCAAGCGCTATAACCGCGAAACACTGGATGTCAAATTCCGTGGCAAATCCATTGCCGACGTGTTGGACATGACCGTAGAAGAAGCGGTTGATTTCTTCAAGGCCGTCCCATCCATCCGTGACAAGATGGTTACCTTGGACAAGGTTGGTCTGGGCTACATTCATTTAGGTCAGCAAGCCACGACCCTTTCGGGCGGAGAAGCCCAACGGGTGAAGCTTGCCAAAGAACTGTCCAAACGCGCGACCGGAAAAACAATTTATATTCTGGATGAACCGACAACGGGTCTGCATTTCGACGATGTGCGTAAACTATTGGAAGTGCTGCATGTTCTGGTCGACCAAGGCAATACCGTTGTGGTGATTGAACATAATCTGGAAGTCATTAAAACCGCTGATCACATCATTGACATTGGTCCGGAAGGTGGCTCTAAGGGAGGGCGCATTGTGGCAACCGGCACACCAGAACAGGTTTGCAAGGTCGAAGAAAGCTATACGGCCAAATACCTGAAAGATTATTTGAAATAAACATTGATGAAAAACAAAGAAGATATCTTTACACGCCTTCATGCCATTAAGGATGAACTCGCCTGTTTTGGCGTTGCACGTGTTGGCTTGTTCGGGTCTTATGCGCGTGACACCCCAAGGCCGAATAGTGACATTGATCTATTGGTCGAATTTCATCACACACCAAGCTTGTTGGAACTGGCGGAACTTCATCTGAAACTTGAGGAATTATTGGCGTGCCGCGTGGATATCGCCACCAAAGAAATGCTCTCCAAAGACTTGAGAGATGCTGTTTTAGACGAGGTGGTTTATCATGACTAAACCACAACAAGGCGAACGCTGGGCATTCCATCTTCATCAAATGATTGCTTCTATTGAAAAAATAGAAAGCTATGTTGCCGGAATGCGACGGGATGACTTTTTAGCGGATAGCAAAACCATTGATGCGGTTATTCGCAATATCGAAATCATTGGGGAGGCAACACATCATATCCCCAATAAAATTCGCAAAATCTATGCCTCCATTCCATGGACGACTCTGCGTCACATGCGCAACTTCCTTGTCCATGAATATTTTGATGTCGACCCCAGAATCGTCTGGGAAACGGTTTCAAGAGACCTTCAAGCCATTAAAATGGCCTTAAAAAAGGTCACGGTAGAGCTCGCCCTCTAACTTTCTTCGCATTTGCACAATTTTTTATCGATTTTGCTTCTTGCCTTATTGCCCTAAGCAAATGATTGGCTTAAGAATAGAAAGCATTGCAATTGCGAATATCTATCCAAATATAAAGGATAGTTTCTTTGGGCCGAGCTGTATGAACATCTACCTGCCGATTGCCGAAATTTCCGTCAATATCTTCCTTCTTTTAGGAATGGGAGGCATTATTGGATTCCTCTCTGGGATGTTTGGTGTGGGCGGCGGTTTTCTTTTAACACCCATGCTCATTTTTATCGGTGTACCTTCAACCGTTGCTGTAGCAACCCAAGCCAATCAGATTGTTGCCTCTTCCGTTTCCGGTGTCATTGCCCATACCCGTCGTAAAAACGTTGATTTCAAGATGGGTTTCATGTTGTTGATCGGCGGTATCATTGGTTCAACCCTTGGGGTTTGGCTTTTTTCCGTTTTGAGAACCATGGGGCAAATCGACCTGGTCATTAAACTGTCTTATGTAGTTTTCCTTTCAAGTGTCGGTGGCTTGATGTTTATTGAAAGTCTGGGCGCGATTTGGAGAAACCGTAAAGGCGCTGCCGGGCGTGCCGGACGGGCACATAAACGCAAAGACCATTCTGGCTGGCAACATAAACTGCCCTTTAAAATGAAATTTCGCAGATCACAACTCTATATCAGCGCGATCTTGCCCATCGGTGTCGGGATTGCCGTTGGTATTTTGGTTGCCATCATGGGTGTTGGCGGTGGCTTTATCATGGTGCCTGCCATGATTTACCTGCTGGGCATGCCAACCTCTGTTGTGATTGGCACCTCGTTATTTCAAATCATCTTTGTAACGGCCAACGTCACCATCTTGCAAGCCACAACAACCCAAACCGTTGATATCATGCTGGCGCTTTTATTGTTAATTGGTGGCGTTGTAGGGGCCCAGTTTGGCGCACGTGCGGGCATGAAGCTCAAAGGGGAACAACTGCGCATCATGTTAGCGCTTTTAGCCTTGGCTGTCTGCGTTAAATTGGGACTGGACCTTGTCATCACACCCGATGAACTTTTTGGTCTGGTTGGACGCGGGGCCTAAAAATGAACATGCGTCTTTGTACCTTACTGGCCTTTCTTGCAACGTACACTTTCGCAAGCGCACAAGCCCAAGCGCCCATGGTCTCTGACGAAATTGTTGCCGCCCTTGATGATCATCTCGTCGCCATTGATACCGGCTTCAGTGGTTCAAAAGTCCTTCTCTTTGGCGCAACAGAAGGTGAAGGCGATGTCATCATTATTGTGCGAGGTCCCTCTAAACAAGAAGTGGTGCGCAAAAAAGAACGTATTATGGGCGTA
>JABXIC010000252.1 GCA_013373265.1 Methylocystaceae bacterium
CGCGTACAGCAATGCTCTTGACGATATAATCCCCGCCACGGTTTTCCATGACGAAGCCGGAAAAATTATCTTTAAAACCCATGTCAGATTTCTGCATCAGAAGTTTTCCATCCAGACTGATCTGCATCATGCCACTTGTACTGCGTGTCCATTCCAACAAATGGGTTTTTTGATCTTCAAGTTTCAAGTTAGGGATACTATCTACTACACTGGAACTACTGGTATAATTTCTCACCAACTGCAAGGCCGGATTTTGACTGGGACGATAGATCAAGCGATAGCCGGTTGCCCGATTGCTGCCTTGATACGCACCTAATTCCAGATGGCCGCCCTCTTTCCAACTGGAAAGTTCCATCTTCAAACTGAAGGCATTTTTGATCGGTTGTGCCACATAAATTTCAGCCGTCTCAGAATTCGTTGTGGCCGTTTGCGTCTGGCTTTGTTCCTGACGTTGGACTTTACCGCCTAAGACAGCCCCTAAAATCCCGATAATCGCTTCTTCTTTTGATAATTTCTGCTGTTGCGGCTGGGCTTGCACAGGCGCTGCCCCAATTTCCACAAAAGAGCGCAAGCCATAGCCGCTTTCCACCCAATATTTACCCGATGTGACGCTCCACGTCGGATTAGCGGTGTAATTGCCATCCGAAAAATCATCGCTTAACACCATCGTATCAGATACAGCGACACCTTGATAACGATCGGCCAAACCTTTTAAATCCCGCAAAAATGCCGGGTCTGCCGCACGTACACGTTCGGCTTCATCCACCATGCTGCGCAACTCTTTGATCATTTTATCCAGATTTATTGTCGATTGTACTTGCGGCTTGTTGGGATCAGACCATGTAGAATAGCGGCTATCAGCGGCTTGCACCTGAAAAACCAAAGCGCTTAACGCCACACCCAGAACTAATTTTTTCATCATTTTTATTCAAATCCCAAAACCCTGTTACCACCATAATATTAGCTTGGGATGGTTTCTTCAATACGCGCAATTAAATCTTTGATGGTTTGTTCATCCAAGCGCCCAATGCGTTGGGATAACAGATTAGCCAGATAGGTCGCATTAGCTGAACGGTCAATAGTATCAACCACAATGCGCGGATGGGACAGATTTGCCAGTTCTTTTAAATTTTCCGCATCATCCCAGATCAGATTGAAATAGCCTGCCACCTGCATAACAAATCCGGGACCCGGTTTACCGCGCTTGCCATGTTCTAACGCAGACAGGTAAGCCGATGAAACTTCGAGGTCTTTGGCCATCTGCTTCATCGTGACGCCTCTTGCTTTTCGAAGCGCACGTACTTTTTCTCCAAAAGGAGTCATAGAGTTACCTTAATTTCAGTTAATTTATAAGTTTCTGATAAACCATACGATCCACAGACACCAGTCTTTTATTAAAAGTTTCTTAGAGTTATTACACTTATGATACCCTATCTGACTCGATGAAGTGGAGGAACCATGTCAAAATTCAGCTACGATTGTTCAAAATGCGCCGCCTTTTGCTGTATTGCACTGGGCTATGAAAAGTCAGATCAGTTTCCATATGACAAGCCCCAAAATGAGCGTTGTAAAAACCTGAACAGTTGTGATGAATGTACAATTCATGATCAGTTAGAAGACCAATCATACCATGGCTGTATTGCCTTTTCCTGTCATGGTGCAGGACCACATTTGGTGAAATGCTATAGCAAGATCGATTGGAAAAAGAACCCACAACTCACTGAAGAAGTTTATGATAAATTCCATTTTCTACGGGCCGTTTTTCAAATCGCTGATGTGACCTGTGAAGCCTTGAAAACCCAAAATATCAACCCCAAAGGATTGGCTAAAGAGTTCTTTAAAATGGTTGCAACCCGGCAGAAAATCCCAATGATTTCAGACACAAAAGCAGTTAATGACTTTACCGAAGCTTGGAATCAAAAAACGCGGGACTTTATCTCTAGAAATGCTTAACGCCAGCGTTTTAACAAGACATAAAGCGCGCCTTCGCCCCCTTCATTTTTAGGTGCATGGGAAAAAGCGATGATTTTTGAGCGCATTCCAGGCTGATTGAGCCAAAGCGGGACCATCTGGCGCAAAACGCCAATTTCCCCAGACAAGCGCGTTCCCTTCCCTGTAATCACAGACACACACCGCCTGCCTTGGCTATAACCCGTATCAATAAAACGCACCAAAGCCCGATGGGCCTGTTCTTGAGTCATGCCATGCAGATCAAGGCGGCCTTCCAACTGTAATTTACCGCGCCGCAACTTTTCCATGGTGCGTTTATCCACACCAGCGGCTTTGCCATGTTCCAGCGCATGTAAATGTTGGGGTTCAGAATCATTTCGTCTTGTATATAAAGGCGTTGCCGTATCGGGGTGGGGGCGGGTGGGCACGGGTTCTTCCATAATCTCCACCCCATCTAAATTAACCTCACGACCGGGCAAGGGGTCCACATCATCCGTTACCTTTTTCCACAACTGACTTTCGCCCATGCTTAAACCACGGTGACGCTTTTCAGGTATACTGCGATATTTCGGCGCCTTAGCCATCTTCCTCGACCAGCAAAATATGTAATTTGCGCGGGCCATGTGCGCCCAACAACAAAGTTTGTTCAATATCAGCCGTGCGCGACGGACCACTGACCCAGTTCATGGCGCGTGGCATAAAGTCACTTTGATTAGAGTCACGGCGCATACGGGCATAAATCGTTTCATAATCCCCGACAAGATCAGCCGCATTCAACACAACAATATGATTATCCGGCAAGAAATTAAGAGACGTTGGGCTTTCCGGTCCGGAAAGTAAAGCCAACGACCCCGTTTCAGCCGCAGCGCCATAAGCCATCACAACAGAGGTTTCATCATCGCCTAAGGTAAACCCGAAAGAGACATCCAACTTGGACCAATCAAGATCCTTCAAATGTGGATGTGGCGCCACACGGACTTTATCATCCAAATCCTGTTCTTTCAGATATTTGGCAACCGCACGCGGCACATTATCGAACGCTTTGAGGCGCGACACCGTGGCATTGACTTCTTTGGCCATTTTAACAAACAAACTGCGCTGCGCTTTGGCGTCGCCTTGCCCGCGTGCCGGAATTAAATTGCTTTTGGGATGCGCCAGTCTTTCTTCTAATTGGCTGTCATCATCGCGTTCCAACGATCCACGCCCCAAAGACCAGCGGATGCGCCCCATGATATAATCGCGTGAACTCATGAGCGACGCCCCCCTTTTTCAGACCAGAGTTGCTGGAAGGTTTTACCTTCCGGTGCAGGGAAATCACGACTTTTCGTCCAGGCTTTTGTCAGCGGCAAAGATTTGAAATGTCCGTTTTTGCGCCCCAACAGCCCCATAATCCGCATTTTGATTTTCGCAAAAAAATGATAGCCTTTAGGACGTACCGCCCAAAATGCCCAAGCCGACATACCAAATCGTTGCATTAACGGAACGGGACCGTCTTCCCATTGTTTTTGCCGCCAGGAGCGCAGCATTTTGGGTAAGGGGATGCGCACCGGACAGACTTCTTCACATTTACCGCACATGGTCGAGGCATTGGGCAAATCACAGGACTGATCCAGACCATAAAGGGCAGGGGTTAAAACAGACCCCATTGGCCCCGGATAGATTGATCCATAGGCATGTCCGCCCACAGATTGGTAGACCGGGCAATGGTTGATACAGGCTGAACAGCGGATACAGCGCAACATATCATGAGTTTCATGGCCCAACATGCGTGAACGCCCATTATCCAAGATCACCACATGAAACTGGTCCGGCCCATCCGGGTCGTCTTCATGGCGCCCGCCTGTGGAAAAGGTCGTGTAAACCGATTGTTCCTGCCCGGTGGCAGAACGAGCCAACACCCGCAGCAATGTGGTGCAATCTTCTAGTGTGGGGACAACTTTTTCGATAGAACATAAAACTATATGGACACGCGGCAGCGTTTGCGTCAGATCACCATTGCCTTCATTTGTCACAATGACGGTGGATCCGGTTTCCGCAACCATAAAATTGGCACCGGTAATGCCCACATCGGCATCAATAAAGCGTTTGCGCAACATGGCACGCGCTTCTTTTAACAAATCTTCCGGCGCATCCAAATTACGATCAACGGGCAAATCCGTATGGGTTTCGCGGAAAGCTTCTTCCACATGGGATTTACGCAGATGGATGGCAGGGGCAATAATATGGCTGGGCGGTTCATGACGTAACTGGATGATATATTCACCTAAATCCGTTTCAATCGGGATCAGGCCTTTTTCTTCCAGATATTCATTGATCGCCATTTCTTCACCGATCATGGATTTGCCTTTGGTCACGGTTTTGGCCCCGACCGATTTGCAAATATCATAAACGATTTCGCGCCCGTCATTAATGTCCCGCGCCCAATGGACGCAGCCGCCACTTTCCACAACACGGGATTCAAACTTTTCCAGATAAAAATCCAGATGGCGCAGGCTATGATCTTTAATGTCGCGCGCCTGATCGCGCAGGGCTTCAAATTCCGGCAAACGCGCAGCAGCAGCTAAACGTTTAAGGGGAAAACCCGTTCCTAACTTGGCAAGAGATTCCTGTAAGTCTTTGTCTTCGAGGGCTTTAGCCGCATTTTCTTTAAAGTTATGGGCGTTGAGTTCCATATCATTTGCCCCCTTGTGAAATGGGTGCAAGGTCGTCTGTCATACCCGCCAGAACCTCTGCAATATGGCGCACTTCCACGGTTTCACCCCGGCGCGTCATGCGTCCGGCAATATTCATCAAACAGCCAAGGTCACCGCCTAGCACAAGATCAGCCCCTGTCTTGACAATGTCGTCGCATTTATCATCGGTGATGCGCGTTGAAATATCAGAATATTTTAAACAGAAGGTCCCGCCAAAGCCACAGCAGCGTTCCGCCTTTTCGCCTTCCACAATTTCAACACCTTCAACAGCATGAAGCAAATTGCGCGGTTGGGACTTGATGCCCAGTTCACGCAAGCCCGAACAGCTATCATGGTAGGTGACTTTACTATTTAAAACCGCATCGACCTTTTTCACCCCAAGAATATCGCTTAAGAAGGTCAGCAGTTCATAGGTTTTATGTGACAAATCGATGGCGCGTTTTTGCCAGTCGGGATCATCTTCAAACAATTCTGCATAATGTTTAACGATCATCGCCGCACAAGACCCGCTGGGCGCAACCACATAATCAAAATGTTCAAATTCTTCGATCACCATTTTTGCCATGGCACGGCTATCATCCATATCGCCGCTGTTAAAAGCCGGTTGACCGCAACAGGTTTGACGTTCAGGCACGCAGATTGAACAGCCCGCCTCGCTCATTAACTTGACGGCTGCAAAGGCAACGCTCGGGCGAAATAGATCTACCAGACACGTTACGAACAAACCGACGTTTTTCTCTTTCCCAGACATGACGCTAGAATGCGTTTTTTATGGCTAGAAGACAAGGCAAATAGTGTACATAATACTGGGTATGGAACCGATCTTAACCACATACCATGATGATCAGGCCGACATTCAAAAGCCTTTTGATGTCAGTGTTATTGTCCCCACCAACTTAAAGCCCGCCGTCTGCGATGCTGTGCGCAGTATCTATGCCCAACACTTTGATGGGACAATACAAATTCTACTCGCCATCGGCACAACGCACAGCCATTTCGATTTAGAAACAATAATCAGCGAGCGCCCCGCTCATATCGCCCTGACGGTTTTCCAGCCGGGTTATGACATCAAAACAGAAGATGGTATCTTACAAGCCGCCATGAGCTTTCTTGCCAACAGCCGCTATATTGCCTATTTGGATGAAGATCACTGGTTTGCCCCGGATCATCTTGCCAATCTGTTTGCCTTGATCGATAAAAACAGATGGGTCTATGGCAAACGCTGGTTTGTCGATGGTAAAGAACGCACACCCATCTGTGAAGATTCATGGGAATCCGTTGGCCCCGAACAAGGGCTTTTGGGTGGGTTTGTCGATTATAACACCCTCATGGTCGATATGGCATCCTGTTCCCCCCATATAGTCACCTGGCCCTTGGAAAACCAAACCAACCGGTCAGATCATATCTTTTCCCGCCTCAATGAGATTGGACCCATCGGCATTTGCGACAGCCCCAGCGTATCCTACGCCATTGGTGAAAATGACCCACATAAAAAAGACCGCCTGGATCATATTGCAAAATTCAAAATACCAACCGGACTGGATCAATGCCCCAATTGGAAAGCCCCGCCTGAGAGCTTACCCACCCGAAACATAAAAACACAAACCGGCAGACTCCTGAGCAAAGGCGATCACAAAAAAAAATGCGACATCAGCGTGGTCATGGCGACCATTTGCCATGATGACATTCAACGCACCTTAAACAGTATTTACCAACAGGATTTTCAAGGCCGGGTGCAAATTCTCATCGGTATTGATCGTGGCACTTTTGACGAACGTTGGCTGGATAGTTTACCCGATCATATGACGGCCCTGGTTTTTGATCCTGGGTATTCCACCTCTAAACGTCACGGTGGGCAGCATGACGCTTATGACGGTGGGGCATTGCGTACCATCCTAAGCTTGCTGGCCCACGCTGATTTTGTTGCTTATCTTGATGATGACAATCAAATTCAACCTCATCATCTTTCCAGCCTGCATCAATCAATCGATCAGTGCCATTATGCCTATAGTTTGCGTCGTTTCATTCATCCGGATGGCACCACACCCATTTCCACCGATTATTGGGAATCCCTTGGCCCAAAAAGAGGTTACTTCGCCCCGAAATTTCAAGGGTTCGTCGATCCAAACTGTTTAATGATCCGGGTCAAAGCCTGCCTGCCCGGTCTTGTGCTTTGGACAAAACCAATGCCAAATGACGTTAAACACTTGTCAGCTGATCGTATGTTCTTTCATTTTCTGGCCACCCACGCACAGGGCAGATGTACCAACCGGGTCAGCATTGACTATGTCATCAACCCAAATGATCCCATGCATGAGCTGCGCACCATGTATCTGGGACATCGTTGGATTAATGCCGATATGGTGTCCTTAAAAAAACGACTCGGTCTTTCTTAAGTGGTTTTTCGCCGCCACAGCGGCAGAAGCTCAACAGAAAGAATACTGATAAAGATGATCGCGCAGCCGAAATACCCCATAAAATTCAAGCGTTCCCCTAATATAACGGCAGCCGCCAAAGCGGCAAACAAGGTTTCCCCACTCATAATAATCGCCGCATCGGCTTGACCCGTATGGGTTTGGGCAACGGCTTGCAAGGTAAAGGCAACACCGACAGAAAGAACGCCTGCATATAAAATTTCAAACCCGGCATTCATGATATTTGCAAAACTGAAGGTCTCAAAAATAAAACCACTCAAAACCCCCAGCAGCCCACACACAATAAACTGCACGGCTGCCAATAATAAGGGGGCTTTAGAAGTACGGACCACAAAACCAACCGCAATAATTTGCAATGCCCAGAAAACAGCGGCAATGATCATCCAATAATCGCCTGTGGACAAACGGCTCAGATTTCCTCCGGACAGATAATATGTGCCGACCAAACAGCCCATGACAGAAGGCCAGATGGACCAATGGGGTAATTTTCGCCAAAAAACCAACAACATCAAAGGCACCAACGGCACATATAGACCCGTTAAAAAACCCGCATTTGTCACCGATGTCAACTCGATACCAATTTGTTGTAAAATCGAGGCCAGAAAAATAAACAGGCCACACAAACACATGCCCAAAAAGTCACGTAAGCTTAAATCAATCGACTGGCTTTTATTTTTACCATATTCGCGCAACCCAAAAGGCAGAACAACCAATCCCCCCAGCAAGAATCGAATGCCCGTAAAAAAATGCGGACCGATGTTTTCCATGCTGGTATGTTGTGCAACAAACGCTGTCCCCCAGATCATGGCGGTCAACATTAAAAGCATATTGGCTTTCAGGCGGTTCATAAAGTCCTCGACGTCTTTTAAGGGGGAGAACATGTGCCTTAAATCAACTAAATGGTCAAGAATATTGCGCTACAATCCAAAGTCGTGCACACTCAACCAAAAATAAAGCTAGAGAAACCAATGAATTGGCGCAGAGAAACCTACAGCACATTATTAGACCAAGCCTATAAAGGCGCCATCCCGACAAGTCTGTTTACCACAACAGCAGCTTTGCTGTTCGTCTTAATGTTACATCAACAATTACCGGTCTTAGGCTTATCCATCTGGCTGACGCTATTTCTCACAGCACAGATATTCCGGGTTGGTTTTTCTTTATATAGAAATAGAAAAAAAGACAACAAACCCTACAGATATTGGAAAAAATACCTGTATATCAGCATGTTACCGTCTTCCTTTCTTTGGGGTCTCTTTCCTTTGCTGACGTTTCACCATATCGATAATATGGAACGCACCATCATCACCATCTTTTTATCAACTGCCCCCACAGGCCAATTGTTATCTTTAGTCGGCACGTTACGTGCGTGGCTGGCTTCCATGTTATGCATGCTGCTGCCTTTATCTTTTGCCTGGTTTTCCATGGGCAATGACGGGGCCATTCTTGGGGTTATTGGCCTATTATATGCTACCTACCTCTATGCGTTAGCAAAGAAATTTCACCAAACGACGGGAGACGCCATCGAACTGCGCTTTCAAGCTGATGCTGCTTCAAAAGCAAAGTCCACTTTTTTGGCAACTGCCAGTCATGACTTGCGCCAACCCTTACATGCCATCACCATGTCCATCGCCGCCGCCCAGACCCGTCTCACAGAAGAATATCCCAGTAAAGAAGATATCAGTAGCGCCCTTAAATCACTCAAAACAGCCGATACCTCTACCGAAGGGTTATCGCGCCTGTTAAATGCCTTGTTGGATATATCTAAACTTGAATCAGGCGGTATCAAGCCAAATTTTGCCAAAGTGTCGATCAATACGCTATTCAAGCAAGTGGCTAATACCTTTGGCCCGATCGCGAAAGAAAAAGGGCTGGACCTAAGATTTGTCCCCTCAAGCCTCCACATTCATAGCGATCCTATTTTATTGCAACGTATTGTAGGAAATTTGGTGTCAAATGCGGTTACCCATGTCCCGACAGGACGCATTTTGGTCGGATGTCGCCGCCATAAAGATCGGATTATCATCAATGTTTTCGATACTGGTCCCGGCATTCCCCCAGAAAAATTTCGCGATATTTTCAAGGAATTCAACCAATTGGACAATCCCGGTCGACAGAGTTGGGCAGGGCAGGGCCTCGGGTTATCCATAGCAGACCGGATGGCACGCACCTTGGGTCATACTTTAAGCGTCAGTTCATTGCCCGATCAAGGATCACGCTTTTCACTGGAAGTATCAAGCACGACAGAAGATGGCCAACAAGAAACCGCAGCCAATTCAGGGAAGATTCAAAACCGCCGCTCTCACTTAATCGTGGTGATTATTCCCAATTCAGTCATTTTGGATGAGACATCAATCCAAATTCGCCAATGGGGCTACCGTGTTCTGGCATTTCTTTCTTTTGAAGAAGCCAAAGAGCTAAAAATCCGCCCACAAATGATCATTTGCGCGCAGAACTTCGTTCAGGGCCTCAACGGCAAAGAAATCATCAATATGTTACATGGTATCTGGAAAACAGATGCACCCGCCATTTTACTGGCATCCGGAACAGACCCTGCACATCTGGGGGAAGCCGAAGACAATAAAACTGTCATTCTGAGCAACCCACCAGACCCGCAAGATTTTAAACAGACCATTCAGGACCTTCTCTCAAAAACCTAAGATCAGGACCTCATATCTTAAATTAAAGACCAGTCGTTGACTTTTCCGCACGTTTACGTTTGTGCGGATCAAGATAGAATTTGCGCAAACGGATGTTTTCCGGTGTGACTTCTACCAATTCGTCATCCTGAATATAGGCAATGGCATCTTCCAACGTGATCGGACGCGGCGGTGTCAAACGAATGGCATCGTCTTTACCAGAAGCACGGTGGTTGGTCAGCTGTTTGGCTTTCATGGCGTTCACTTCAAGGTCAGTGCCTTTGGCGTGTTCCCCAATGATCATGCCTTGATAGATTTTCGTCTGCGGGGCGATAAACAACGGGCCACGACCTTCAAGGTTGGCCAACGCATAGCCAACGGCCGCGCCATCAACCATGGAAATCAACACGCCATTGCGACGCCCTGCAATCGGGCCTGCATAGGGGCCAAAGTGGTGGAAGGTACGCGCCATAATCCCGGTACCACGTGTTTCGGTCAGAAACTCACCATGATAACCGATCAAGCCACGCGCGGGTGCATGGAAGGTCAAACGGGTTTTACCCCCACCAGAAGGGCGCATTTCTGTCATTTTACCTTTACGGATGGACAGGCTTTCCACCACGATACCGGAAAATTCTTCATCCACATCAATTTGGACTTCTTCAAACGGTTCCAGCTTTTCACCCGTTTCTTCATCGATCTTAATAATAACCCGTGGACGTGAAATACCAAGTTCAAAGCCTTCACGGCGCATGGTTTCAATGATCACACCCAATTGCAACTCGCCACGGCCTGCAACTTCAAACGCATCGGCGTTTTCAGTTTCACTGACAGTAATCGCAACGTTGCCTTCTGCTTCGGCAAATAAACGATCACGGATCATACGTGAAGTCACTTTAGAACCTTCTTGACCCGCAAGCGGGGAATCATTGACCGAAAATGTCATCGCCAAGGTCGGCGGATCAATCGGTTGCGCTTTTAACGGCACATTCAAAGCAGGATCACAAAGCGTATCAGCAACGTTGGCCTTTGTCAGACCTGCAACCGCAACAATGTCACCTGCATAGGCTTCATTGACGGGCACACGTTCCACACCACGGAAAGACAGCAATTTGGTGATACGGGCTTGTTCAATCACTTCCCCGTCAGCGCTCATGGCTTTCAGGTTAGAGTTAACTTTAAATGTTCCGGTTTGAACACGACCTGTCAAAATACGGCCCAAGAAAGGATCGGATTCCAACGTGGTGGCCAACATGGAAAATGGTTTATCCAATTCACAGACCGGTTCTTTCACATGTTCAAGGACCAAATCAAACAATGGTGTCAGGTTGGTGCGTTCCCCGTCAGGTGTTTCTGCTGCCCAGCCATCACGACCAGAAGCAAACAATGTCGGGAAATCAAGCTGTTCGTCATTGGCATCCAAGGCTGAGAACAAATCAAAACATTCATCCTGTACTTCGTAAGGACGCGCATCAGGACGGTCCGCTTTATTCACAACCACAATCGGTTTCAGACCAAGTTTCAGGGCTTTCCCTGTCACAAATTTGGTTTGCGGCATCGGGCCTTCAGCGGCATCAACCAACAAAACAACACCGTCAACCATAGACAGAATACGTTCAACTTCCCCACCGAAATCGGCGTGGCCCGGTGTATCAACGATATTGATACGAACGTTTTTCCACTCAACAGAAGTACATTTCGCCAAAATCGTGATCCCGCGTTCTTTTTCAAGATCGCCAGAATCCATAAGCCGTTCAGCCACTTTTTGGTTTTCACGGAACAAGCCGCTTTGTTTTAAAAGTTCATCAACCAGTGTTGTTTTGCCATGGTCAACGTGTGCGATAATCGCGATATTGCGAAGTTCCATAAGGTCCGTCCATTTTGGGAAATCTATAAATTTGGGCGGACTATACGCTTATCTTGAAAAACAGCAATAAAAAAACCCCGCCAAAACAAGTGTCCAGCAGGGTTTTCTTTAAACTGTAATGACTTTTATCAGCTTTCCAGTGCTTTACCTGCCAAATCTGCCAAACTGCTTTCCGGACGTGCACCATAATGGCTGATGATTTCCGCAGAACAAACAGAGCCCAAGCGTGCACAACTGCCCATATCAAAGTTCTGTGTATAGCCAAACAGAAAACCGGCGGCATAAGCATCACCAGCACCCGTGGTATCAACCACATGATCGACTTTTTCACAATCAACCACATGGATTTCATTCCCGGCGATCACGACGGAACCTTTTTCCCCACGGGTCAGGGCTGCAACGGCGCATTTGTCACGCACACATTGTAAGGCCGCATCAAATGAATCGACTTCATAAAGCGATTTGATCTCGTCTTCATTGGCAAACAAAATATCAACGTGATGTTCCACCAAATCCTGAAAAGACTTGCGATGACGATCTACACAAAAAGCATCTGACAAGCTTAAGGCAACTTTACGATCTGCTTGATGGGCCGCCATAGAAGCTTTCAAGAAGGCTTCTTTGGCATGATCCGGGTCCCACAGATATCCTTCAAGATAAGTCACCGCGCCACGGGCGATATAATCCGGGTCAATATCATCAGGTGTTAAATTTACACACGCCCCCAAAAACGTATTCATGGTACGTTGGGCATCGTCACTAACCAAAATCAGGCAACGTGCCGTGCTGGGTCCTTCTGTCGCCAAACTGGAGGAAAAATCCACACCGGCAGATTTAATGTCATGAGCAAAAATTTTGCCTAAACCATCATCCTTAACCTTACCGATAAATGCCCCTTTTGCGCCAAGGCTGGCCAAACAAGCAATCGTATTGGCTGCAGACCCGCCGGAACATTCCACACCAGGGCCCATTTGTTCGTACAAACGATCAGCCTGAACCGCATCAATTAAAGCCATGGAACCTTTTGTGAGACCGTGCTCAACCAAAAAGGCATCCTCAGAATGGCTCAACACATCCACAATCGCGTTACCAATACCAATGACATCAAAATCGACAGTCGACATGATTTATCCTTCCCCAAAAAACATCAATTTGGCACGCAGTATAGGGAGATTGTTGTTAACAACAAGGAGAATTGTTTTTTCTATTGTATATCAACCTTGAAAGCGTATCATTATAGAAAACAGGCCAGAGTTGGGAAAACATGGCGGGGAGAACGCAATTCAATAATAAAACCAAGCAAACGATCATTTTCGTGATCTTAGCTTTATTGCTGTTGTTCAGTGGTTGGCTTGCCATGAACAGTACAGAAAAAACAGCGGCACGGGCCCAACACACACAATTAACAGAGCGCGCCGCCCTTTTAAAAAAAATTATTGCCGGAGACCTTAACAAGGTTGATCTATTTACAGATATTTTGGCACACCATCCCATTTTACAGAACGTTTTTACAGCCAACCCCAACCCTGCAGCTATACAGAAACTCAACGACCTGCTCGTCTCCTCTAATAAACGTCTTAAAACATCCGATATTTTTGTTATGGATAAATCCGGCCTGACACTTGCGGCCAGCAACTATGGACAAGCTAAAACATTTATCGGTAAAAATTACGCGTTTCGACCTTACTTTATTCAAGCCATACAAAAAGGTGCTGGTGAGTTCTTAGCCGTTGGCATTACATCAAAAAAAATCGGCTATTATATTTCACGCAGCATCTCTGTAGAAAATAAAATCGTTGGTGTGATCGTCGCCAAAGTAAATATGGATCTTTTGTATCATTATGCCCATGACTTTAAGGGTGATTTTGCCTTAATCGATACGAAAAACATTATCTTTTTCAGCTCTCATAAATCATTTGTATTCAAATCCTTAAAACCGATCACCGTAAAAGACCGACTTATAATATCTCAGACAAAACAATACCCTATGTCGCAAATTCAAAATCTGAACGCACAAAGCGGCAGTTATGACAGCGCAGGTTTGGAAACCATCCGTTTAGAAAACACCGATTACCTTTTTGCCAAAACCGCAATGGATAAACCAAAATGGACGATCATGATGATTGGATCAACCAAGGGCATTCAAAATCAGGCCCTGTCTAATGCGATTGCTGTCAGTGGTAGTGGTTTATTGATCTTTTTAGCCGTTTATATGTTTCTTAAACGCAGAAATGAAGCAGAACGCATCCAAACCATTGTGGATAATTTACCAAGTGGCGTCACATTGTTTAATGAAGATCTGCAAATGCTCATCTGCAATGACCGTCTTAAAAAACTGCTCGATTTTCCCAATCATCTCTTTGAAAACGGCTTACCTAACTTAGAAGACCTCTTTGCCTACAATGCACAACGCGGAGAATATGGCGAAGGTGACATTGACACCTTAACCCAAAATGCGATGGATACAGTGAAAAAGCGCAAAGATCATGTCTTTGAACGTATACGCCCTGACGGAACCGTTATTGAAATTCGTGGAACGTGGTTAAATAATAATGGCTTTGTATCAACCTACACCGATATCACAGATCGCAAAAATGCTGAACAAGAGGCCCAACGCAACGCAACCTATCTTCAAGCCCTTTTACAACATCTGGAACAGGGTATTACCGTTACAGACGAAAACCTGAATATTATTTTCTGGAATAAGGCTTTCTTTTCCTTACTCGAATTGCCCAATCATCTGATGAAACCCATCATGAAATATGAAGATTTAATCAGATATAATGCCGAACGCGGAGAATATGGCCCTGGTGATCCGGAACAACATGTTCAACAACGCATACAAACGTCCCTTAAGTTTGAACCCCATCATTTTGAACGCACCAGACCCGATGGTCGCACACTGGAAGTCACCGGCAAACCTTTATATGTTGATGGAAAATCTGTCGGGTTTATCACCACCTATGTGGATATCACCGACCATAAACGCATGATGGAACGTTTGCGCAAACTCGCCGATACAGATCCTTTAACAGACCTCTATAACAGACGACATTTCTCAATTCTGCTAAACCGTGAAATTCGCCGCAGTAAACGCACCGGAGAAACTTTGTCCGTTTTGATTTTAGGCTTGGATCATTTCAAGAAACTCAATGATAACAACGGTCACCACATCGGCGATAAAGCATTAAAAGAATTTGCAAAAACCTGCCAAAAACACATCCAGACAAAAGATACCATCGGACGGCTTGGCAGCGACGAATTTGGTATCTTACTGCGCGCAACCGAACGCCCCGCCGCCTATAAACTGGCTGAAACCATTCGCCAAGCCGTGCAAAACATTAAAATTACAGATGATGAAAACAACACATTAAGTCTCAGTGTCTCTATCGGTGTTGGCATTTATGATACGATTTTAGATGAACGAATTGAAAATCTATTCAAACGCATAGAAAAAAAGCTGCAACAAGCCAAACGCGAAGGACGCAACTGTGTGCGCTAGGATCACAGGACTTACATCCCGAGATATCCGGTTTTGATATCTTGAACCAACCCTTCTGAAGCTTTTTCAATCAAGTCCAACACATAATCAAAGCCATCCGCGCCCCCAAAGTAAGGGTCAGGGACTTCCTCTTCAGGACTATCGGGATAGAAACTTAAAAACATATAGAGACGGTCTTCATAACCCGGTGGGCAAATTTGCTGCAATTTGGCGTAATTACTGCGATCCATCGCCAAAACATAATCAAATTCGATAAAGTCCTTTGCCCGAATCTGTCTTGCACGCAAATCAGATATATCGACCCCGCGATCAAGGGCAGCTTTCTGCGCGCGCGGGTCCGGCGGATTGCCCACATGCCAATCACCGGTCCCGGCGGAATCCGTCGTGATTTGCGCACTCAGGCCTTTTTGTTCAACCATGTCACGAAAAACACCCTCTGCGCTGGGTGAACGACAAATATTTCCAAGACAAACAAATAAAACTTTTACCAAGTCGGTCTTCCCCCTGCTGTTGTTTTTTCCTAGTATGAATTCAAACAAAAAGCGGGGCAACCATGAATATAAATATCGATAAACAAGGGACCATTGTTGTCCTTACCGGTGCGGGGATTTCACGTGAATCAGGTTTAGATACCTTTCGCTGTGAAGGGGGTATCTGGTCCAAAGTCAATTTAGAAGATGTTGCCACCCCCGAAGCCTTCCAGCGCAACCCAAAGCTGGTGCAAAATTTCTATAATGCCCGGCGGGCCCAACTCACCCAAGAAAAACCCCAACCCAATGCAGGACATCTGGCTCTTGCCAGACTGGAACAGGAATGGCCCGGCCAAGTTTTGATCGTCACACAGAATATCGACAACCTGCATGAAGCCGCCGGCAGTCAAAACATCATCCATATGCATGGGGAACTCTTGAAAATACGCTGCAACCATTGTGAGGCGCTCATGGTATGGGAAGATGATGTCCATGTGGACACTCCCTGTCCGCACTGCGGCCAAAGCGGGGGATTGCGCCCCCATGTGGTTTGGTTTGGTGAAATTCCATTACAAATGGAAGAAATTTACCACGCCCTTGAAGATGCCGATTTGTTCATGTCCATCGGTACATCGGGCAATGTCTACCCCGCCGCCGGTTTTGTCCAGGCGGCTAAACAAAACGGCTTTTGCCATACGGTTGAACTCAACCTTGATCCCACCGAAGGTGCCGTTCAATTTGCAGAAACAGTGTACGGTCCAGCCAGCCAAGTGGTCCCGGCCTATGTGGATGCTCTGTTAAAATCATGATCACGTTGCTTGAAAAAATCCGGCGATGCACGCTATGTGATGATCTACCCTTAGGCCCACGTCCGGTCATTCGTGCACAAAAATCATCCAAACTCTTAATCATCGGACAAGCCCCGGGCACCAAAGTTCATCAAAGCGGCATTCCCTGGGATGATGCCAGTGGAGATCGTTTGCGAGACTGGCTGAATTTGAACAAAGAGACTTTTTACGATGATCGTCTCATCGCCATTATGCCCATGGGCCTATGTTATCCCGGACGTTTGGAGAAAGGCGGTGATAAACCACCTCAACCCATTTGCGCCCCCACATGGCATAACAAAGTCCGACAGGAATTATCCCAAATTGAACTGACCCTCCTGGTCGGGTCCTATGCACAAAATTATTATCTTCGCACCACCAAAGAAAAAACCATGACTGACACGGTCAAAAACTGGGGCAAATATGTGCAGAGCGGTTTTTTTCCTCTGCCACACCCAAGCTGGCGCGTCACCAACCTGATCAAAAAAAATCCGTGGTTTGAAAAAGACTTACTGCCTGATTTAAGAAAATCTGTACAACATATTCTCTCTTCATAACAAAACCGGACCCGTCAACTTTTTAGAACTGGTCCTTTTAGAATATCAATTGAAATATATGATTGACCTCTTTTTAAAGAAAAGAGGTTTCACCATGTCGAAAGTTGCCATTGTTATTCGTCATCTCGCCTTTGAACATCTGGGGTGTTTTGAAAAAACTCTCATAGAACATAATTATAAAATTTATTATTACGATGCAGGTGTCCATGACATTTGGACCATTGACCCTCTCACCCCAGATTTATTAATTATTCTAGGGGGGCCTATTGGAGCCTATGATTGTGAACAATATCCTTTTTTAAAAGACGAATTACGTATTTTAAAAATCCGGATGGATGAAAACCGCCCGACACTGGGTATCTGTTTAGGTGCACAATTAATGGCCGTTGCGTTGGACGCAGATATCAAGCCCGGTCAGGCCAAAGAAATTGGATATAAACCTTTAGAACTCTCACACGCAGGACTCAACAGCCCTTTAAAACATTTAAAAGACCAACCTGTTCTTCATTGGCATCAAGATACCTTTTCCCTACCTGATGGCGCCGAAAACCTTGCTCATACAGATATTTGCGCTCAACAAGCCTTTCAAAAAGGCAAAAATATATTGGGTCTGCAATTCCACCCGGAAATCTCGGCAGGTTTTGCGATTGAAGCCTGGTTAATTGGACATGCATTTGAACTCGCATACGAAAACATAGAACTCAATAAAATCCGAAATGATGCGGAAATGCATGGTCATAACCTGGAAAAAGCTGCTGGAAAAATGCTCTCACAATGGATTTCTGAATTGGTGGCGGCATAACACATGAAACAAGACACAAAAATATCCCATTTGTTTATTGGCCACATACAAAAAACCTGGCCCGATAACCCCCCTTCCGCCATTCAAAAAACAAGATGCACAGATGTGTTGTACCTTGAAAAAACGGGTTTCAGGCGCGATCAACAAGCCGACACCCATCATCATGGGGGATTGGATAAAGCACTGCATCAATATCCTCAGGAAAATTATATGCACTGGCAGTCTGAATTTGGAAATAATCCACAATTTCAAGCCGGTGGGTTTGGAGAAAACATATCAACAGAAGGACTTACAGAAAAAGACCTCTTTATAGGTGATATTTTATCCCTCGGTCAGGCCAAGGTACAAATCACACAAGGACGTCAACCCTGTTGGAAAATTAACGCCCATACACACATAAAAACAATGGCGTTAAGAATGCAGGAAACTGGACGAACGGGGTGGTACTATAGAGTCCTGGAAACCGGCAACGTAAAAATTGGTGACACTCTCAGCTTAATAGACAGACTCAACGAAAAATGGAGCGTTTACAAAACCACATATGCCCGCCTCAATCGCCTCATTACACCCACAGACGCAAAAGAACTTTCTAACTTAACCTATCTGACGGATAACTGGCGGGCTGCCTTTTTAAAAATGGCCCAAGGTGAGTTTAATGAAGACACCAAAACACGTTTGCATGCAACGCTCTGACTTATGGTTATTTTTGATTTGCGATCTCTTTCAATATTGAAACCAAGCGCTTCAATTCATCATCATTCATATCTGCAATACCAAGACGAAAAGCGTTATCTCTCACTTTCCCTTTAGCATAAAAGCTTGAAAGGGGAGGAATATATAAACCCTTTTTCGCGGCTTCATCAATCCAGTGGCGCGCTGAATGAGGCTCTTTCAGCCGGATCCACACCGCCAAACCGCCATTGGGTTTCTCAAAATCTAAAAAATCAGATAAATGAGCTTTAAGTTGATCTGCCACCCAATCCAATCGCGCTTTATAAGACAAACGGGCCCGGTTTGAGTGACGATAAATAACACCGTCGTTGATCATCTCACTCATGGCTTTTTCAAGAATGTAATCACCCTGTCTATCTATCAACGCGCGTTTTTGTGCCATGTTGGAAATGAGATCAGCATCCCCAACGATATACCCTAGACGGAAGCCCGAAAACAGAATCTTTGAAAATGAGCCAATATGTAAAATACGGTGATCTTGTTGCACCTGAGAAATAAGAGGTAAAAGTGGGACACCTGAATATCTAAATTCATGGTCATAATCATCTTCTATGATCAATAGATTATATGAATGTGCCAGCTTCAATAAAGCTTGTCTGCGTTCTTGCGACATGCTTTGTGTGGTGGGATATTGATGGTGGGGCGTCACATAAACGGCACGAATATTTTGATTCTGCAAAACTATACGTTCTAATTCTTCAACGGATAAACCTTCCTCATCCACACGAACATGCACAACACGCGACCCCGTTGCTTCAAAAGCATCACATGCAGGCTGATATCCCGGCATTTCAATTGCAATCTGTTCTTCATTTTTGAATTGCGTTAACCCGATTAAATATAAGGCCATCTGACTCCCACGGGTGACCAATATATTATCAGGTTGTGTGACAATGCCGCGTTCAAGGCACAAATAGGCACAAATGGCTTCACGCAAAGCATAGAGCCCTCTCGGGTCTTCTTGCATTTTAAGCTTTTTATTTCTTGTCGATAAAATTGCCGTTCTCAACGCACTTGAAATTTCAGAATGCGGTAAAAGACGAGGGTCCGAATACCCATCGCTTACAATATCAATTTCTTTTAGAGAATTTACATCAGGGTTGGGACTTGAAGCCTCTGCATTTCCCTCATTTGAAAAAACTTCTACAGATGGCACATCAGTAACAGGCCAGTGCTCAACCACATATGTTCCACTTGAAGGACGTGTGTATAGCCACCCCTGAGAGATCAATTCTTGATAGGCTGCATCGACCGTACGGCGATGCAATGCGAGTGTTTTTGCTAATGTACGTGTCCCCGGTAACTTTTCATGTGGTTTCAGCCGTGCACGTTTTATTTCATGAATGAGAGTCGCGGCAAGCTGCAGATAACGCGCCTGCTTGAAACCAGTCTCGATTTCCAAATTCAATGAATGACGTTTCGTGCGTTTCCCTGACATTTAGAGACCTTGATTCCTTCATCTGACTAAAGTTCAAGCGAGCATATCACTCATTTCATTCTCGTTTTTTGGTCAGGCTTAAGACGCCTGGGCATTGCGTTTTTTTCTGTTTCTTGGCTGGTGATAATTTTCTTCGGTAATGGTTGCCAGTAACTTGTCTCTAATCGTTTCCAGCTTATGATCGCTGCTGACTTTCAGACCAAAGACATCTTTAACATAAAAAACGTCAACCGCACGTTCCCCGAAGGTGGCGATATGAGCAGAATTAATCTGCAAGCCCAGTTCACTTAAAGTCCGGGTCACATCATACAAAAAGCCCAAACGGTCACGGCCATTGACTTCAATAACCGTAAAAGCATTGGATACACGGTTGTCAATCAGGACACGTGGCGGCACCTGAAAGACATCGCGGCGTGATTTCATGGTGTTGGCATTGACACGTTCCAACTCGCTGGCCGGATACATCTCGCCTTTTAAGGCTTTATCGATGCGATCTGCCAAACGTTTTATTTTCTGTTCACTATCAAAAGCTTCTGCCGATTGGTCTTGCACAGAGAACGTATCCAAAGCCATCCCATTGGATAGCGTTGAAATTTTTGCATCCAAAATAGACCCACTGGTCAAAGCCATGGCACCGGCAATGATGGAAAACAAACCGGGGTGATCTGCCGTATAGACAATAATTTCACTGACGTTGTTAAACGTATCATGTTCCACATCAATATGGACCGGACCGTCTGCCGTTTTTGCACGATGTACCAGTTCAGCTTGGCGCACCTGTACCTCGGTCTCAAAATTCAGCCAATACCCCGCGTTCCCCAATTCAACATATTCTTCTATTTCTTCTGCTGACCAATTTGTCAGAGCCGCACGCAACGCATTTTTCTTGTCTTCAACACGCGCCTGTACCCCACCAGCAGCCGCTTCACCACCTGTCAACACCTCCATGGCACGGGCATACAGAACACGCAGCAAGTTCCCTTTCCAGCCATTCCAAACATCCGGGCCAACAGCGCGAATATCGCAGACGGTTAAAATCAACAACAAGCGCAAACGTTCAGGGGATTGAATGATCGCACAGAATTTCTTGATCAAATTCTGGTCTTCCAGATCACGTTTAAAGGCAACGTGACTCATGGTTAAGTGATGACGCACCAACCAGGCCACCGTTTCCGTTTCTTCCACATTTAAACCCAAACGCGGACAAAGCGACATGGCAACCTCTGCCCCGATTTCGCTATGATCACCGCCACGCCCTTTGGCAATATCATGCAACATCACCGCCACAAAAAGCGCCCGTCTTGAAATCACTTCGCCAATGGCGCCGGTACTTAAGGGCAGTTCATCTTTGCTTTTACCCATTTCAATCTGATTGAGTTCCCCAATCGCCTTGATGGTATGCTCATCGACCGTATAAGTATGATACATGTCATACTGCATTTGCGCCGTAACCCGCGCAAAATCAGGGATAAATTTACCCAACAACCCGACTTCCCCCATCAGGCGCAAAATGCGTTGGGGTGATTTCGTTGATGTCAGCATATCCATAAACAGCTGATTGGCTTCCGGGTCCTTGCGCAATTTGGCATTTACCAAATTCAGATTTTCGCGCAATTGTTTCAGCGCAAAGGGATGAATATCCAAATCATGTTCTTGCGCCACATGGAACAGCTTGAACATCAATAACGGGTTTTCTTTAAATGCCAGCTGGTTTTCCATGGTCAAACGACCAGAATCTACACTGAAACCATCCACATTGCGTTTAAAGATATTGGTCAGAATGCTAAAACGTTGTTGCTGTTTTTTCTGTTGCTCATCCAAAACGGCACATAGGTTCCGGGTCAAATCCCCCACGGTTTTAGCCGTCAGATAATAGTGCTTCATAAAACGTTCAACACCGCGCGTGCCGGCACGATCATTATACCCCAGCAGTTCGGATAATTGATGCTGCACATCAAATGTCAGATTTTCTTGCGGTCGCTTGGTTAAAAAGTGAAGGGCACAACGCACCGTAAACAAAAAGTTCACCGCCTTTTTAAAGCTTTTGGCATCTTCTTCGGTAATCACACCATGCGGCACAAGGTCGCGCCAACGTTCCACACCGTAAATATATTTACCAATCCAATAAAGGGTCTGCAAATCACGCAACCCGCCTTTGCCTTCTTTCAGGTTTGGTTCCACCACATAACGGGTGTCACCCATGCGTTGGTGTCGGTCATCGCGCTCACCCAATTTTGCATCTACAAACTGACGTCCGGATGAGGCAATGATTTTATCTTGAAAGCGTTTTTGAAATTCCTGAAAAAGGCTTTCGTTGCCCCACAAAAAGCGCGCATCCAACAAAGCGGTTTGAATGGTCAGGTCTTCTTTCGCCAACTTGAGACATTCATCAATACTGCGCGTGGAATGCCCCACCTTCAGCCCCAAATCCCACAATAAATACAGCATATATTCAATGGCTTGCTCTACTTTCGGGGTTTGCTTGTAAGGCAGCAAAAACAACAAATCTATATCGGACTCAGGTGCCATTTCGGCCCGACCATAGCCTCCAACAGCGGCAACGCAAAACTGTTCGGCCTTTGTCGGGGTGTGGATGGCATAGACATATTGCGTGGTAAAATCATAAAGGGTACGCACGATCTGATCGATCAAGAAGGCATAGTTATGGACCGTAACAATGCCATTTGCCTTTTTGTTTTCAAATCGGGTTTTAATTTCCGCACGACCTGTTTTGAGAACGTTCTTGAACAGTTTCAGGACATCTTTTTGCATCTTGGACGAATAACCCGACCATTCTGCCATTTCCTGCAATTCGTTCCACAGCGCTTTGCGATCGATAATATCTCGTTGTTTGACTATTTTTGCCATATATCCCGGCTTTTTGTTATAAGTTCAGACCTTACGGTGCGACGTAAAACTGGCGACCAAACCAGCGCCAACGCCCGTCACCGGCTGGCATTGTACAGTTTAGCCGCGTGCGCCCTACAGGCAAGGCTTTTTCCATCCGAACTTCAACACGGCGGCCCCATAGCTTTTCAATACGCACTTTGCCTTCATGGGAGGCAAAACAGGCCAATGGGTCCAGACTGCCAACTTCTTCAGCCACCGTAAAACCAACCAAAGGCGGGTTACGTTTAGAAATCATCATATCCTTAGGCCCTAAATCACTGATAAACAATGATTTGGTCTGTGCCACCATCTGAAAGCGCTTTAAATCGCCGTACTTTTCATTCAAGGCAAAACGCGACAAATAATAAAGATCATCCCCTTTGCCAATCGCCCCACTATGCTGACCAAAAGCCGCTTTCATGCCAAAGCCACGCACCACTTGCGCTGCTTTCAGGCTGGCTTCACCGTAAGGATAGGCAAAGATATCCGGGCGATAGCCGATCTTTTCTTCTAAACGTGCCAAGGAACGCGCCATTTCATCCCCGATCCGGGCTTGTGATGCCGTGGGCATATGAAGATGGCTGGCACTATGGGCGCCAATTGTTACCAGCGGGTCCTTAGCCATTTTCTGAACTTGCGCCCAACTTAAATAATCCGCATAGCTCCGATCAATCGGATCGGTTGCTAAAAAAATGGTAAAGGGAATGCCTGCCTCTTTAAACTTAGGAAAAGCTTTTTCATAAATGCTGGCATAACCATCATCAATGGTAATCGCCAAGGCTTTATCGGGAAGGTCTTCGCCCTTTTTTAATTTATCAACCAATTCACCCAGAGGTAAAACCGTATATCCACCGGATTTAATCTCTTGAATATGAGACTCAAACTGTTCCATCGTAATATTGGTCGCAGGGAAGTCACCTTCCCCAAAACGGTGATACATCACCACACTGGCCGAATTTTGAGCAAGACCGGGTAAAGCTGACATAAGCGCCAACATAAATGTCGCCATACCCATTAGAATTTTCTTCATTGAGTTTTATTTCCGCACATCTTGTCTAAGAGCCTAATATCCCAAGAAGTTTTTAAAAGGGCAAGGGATTATTCCTCAATCGTAACCTTTCTACTTCCGGTTTGATCTTTCAGGATTTTTCTTGAGCCATATCCGCCGGGCCATCTTCAGCCACCGTACAGACCTGACAACGGTTTATCGAATTAAGCGGCAACAAGACAAACAGGCTGCCACTTTCTTTCATCTGACCCGCACGTTCGGCTGCTTTTTCCCCAAATCCCCAAAACACATCACCACGCACAACACCTTTGATGGCCCCCCCTGTATCTTGAGTGACCAACATGCGTGCAATGGGTTTGGGACTCACAGGGTCAGTAAAAGTATAGAGCCAAACCGGCAGGCCCAAGGCCATATAGCGTTTATCAACCGCCAAAGAACGTCCCGGTGTTAACACAACGTTTTGTGCCCCAATCGGCCCGTCATCTTTAAGCTCGCGAAAGAAAATATAAGAACTATTTTCTTTCATCAGTTCTTGGCCCTTATTGGGATGAGCCGCCATCCATTTACGAATGGCTTGCATGGACATATCTTCTTTGGCGATCTCGCCACGTTCAATCAAGATACGTCCGATTGACGTATAGGCATGCCCGTTGTGTCCGTCATAGCCGACGCGCATCGTGCTACCATCGGGAAAAATCACCCGACCAGAACCTTGAATATGCAAGAAAAAGGCGTCCACCGGATCATCAACCCAAGCCAGTTCCAGATTTCTGCCGCGCAATTTACCCGCTTCAATTTCTGCCCGGGTGGCATAAGGCACCAATTGGCCATTTTCCAAACGTCCGGCAAGACGTTTGCCATTCCAATCTTCTTTAAATTCACCCAAGCCAACCAGAACCAGATCATCCGGTCGTTTATAAAGCGGCGTTTGATAAATACCACCTTGTGAACGTGCCCCACGCAAACCTGCCTCATAATATCCGGTAAAAAGACCAGATGCAGGCAAATTGCTTTTTAGATCGGAAACCAAATAGGGCTGAAAAAATGATTCATAAAAAGCCCGTGCTTTTTCACTGTCCCCATCAACTAATGAAAAAGCCTCGGTACAAATCGGTTTCCAGTCCCCCGCAACACCGCCAATCCCGTTTGGACCGATGGGTTTATTGTCATCCATGAGACCAAATTTTTCACAAGAACGGCGCAATGCACTGATCGAATCAGCAACCTGATCATCCTGCCAGCCGGGTAGGGCAGCAAAAGACACGGGAAGTAACTTTTCCTCAGCGCTCGCAGAGGGGTCTTCCGGTGCAATCACTTCTGAAGATGTCTTTGCAGAAGGGGCCGCACAGGCAGACATCAGGACCATCAGACCCAGCGCCGCGCAGTGCGAGAAAAATGAATGCCCCCGGATCACCATGTCCTATTCCGTTTGTGTCGCTTTTAAGTACCAATTCGGACTGCGCGAAGAAATATCACGTTCAAATGTCCAGATATCAGTAATGGTATCAATGTAATTGCTATCGCCATCCACCTCAGCACCTTCCGCATCTTTGGTGACATTGACTTGTTCACTGACAATACGCAACGTTACTTCTGCCATTTTATCTTCTAAAGCAGCATCCGTAATTTCAATAGATTTAATACCGATTAGCGTGGTTTCCAGTGTTTCACCCGCCGCTTTGCGTGCATCCAAGGCTTGTTCAAAGTTTTGATACACTTCCTCTGTCAGCAGATTTTTAAGCGTTTCACGGTCATCGCCAGCAAAAGCTGTCAAAATCATTTCAAAGGCACCGCGTGCCCCTTCAACAAATCCATGCTGGTCGAAATTGGCATCTGCTGCCATAATGTCAGCCAAGGCTTGTTGAACCGGACCAACGGGTTCAATCTCATTAACCGAACTTGGCACATTATTATCATTATTTGCACCGGGTAAATGAATAACATTATCATTGTCCGGACCAATATCATCATCAAGTGGATCGCTATCAAACATATCGCGGTGGTTGCGATTTTCTTCATTACCATCTTTGCTGCCCAGCACACTTCGCAGGCGCAAAAATATAAAGACCGCGATCAAAGCCAGTAATATGAGATCAAAATTTGCCATAAGAAATATTTTAAACCTGTTATTTAGAGTAACTAGTGTAGCTTGCGCATAAGCTGTTGTAAAACTAGATAATCTTAAATCATCAAAAGGGCAAGGATTCACGCACAAAATGGGTTTTATCGTACTGTTACTTTTTATCGGCATTCCAATTGTCGAAATCTCCGTTTTTATTCAAGTCGGTGATATCATCGGTCTATGGCCGACGATTGCCATCGTCATTCTAACCGCTTTAATTGGCACAACCCTTTTAAGACAACAGGGTTTAAGCACATTGATGCGAGCACAAAATACACTGAATGAGGGCAATGTCCCGGCTGCAGAATTATTTGACGGGGTCTGTTTACTCTTAGCTGGTGCTTTTTTGCTCACCCCGGGGTTTGTCACCGATAGTCTTGGTCTTTTACTTTTTCTGCCGCCGTTTCGTGCCCTGATTCGCAACAATGTTATTAATTTTGTTATTAAAAACGCAAAAATTCATGTCGTGAACGCCGATGGTCAACCCCAACAGCCCCATGCCCACAAAAAACCGAATGATTCAACCATTATCGATGCTGATTTTGAAGACGTTACCCCGGATCCAGACAGCCCCTGGATTGATAAAAAGGATTAAGTTGAGCTTGCCCAACTTTTTGTGGTACGAACCTTTTAAATTTTTTCACTTTAGGAGACTGGGGCAATGGCCGACCAAAACGAACAAACACCTGAAAACACAGAACAACAAGAAGCTGCCGCACTGACCATTCATGGTCAATATATCAAAGACCTGTCTTTTGAAGTACCCAACTCACCAGGCATTTACGGCAAAATGATGGAAAACCAGCCGGATGTGTCGGTAAATGTGGACGTTGATGCCAAAAAATTAACCGAGAACCAGTTTGAATGTGTTTTAAAAATCCGTGCTGATTGTAAAGTCGGCGAAGAAGTTGCCTTTATTTGTGAATTGGCCTATGGCGGCATTTTTGAAATCAACGTACCGGCTGAACATTTAGAGCCTATGCTATTGATCGAATGCCCGCGCATGCTCTTCCCGTTTGCACGTCACATTGTCGCCAACACCACCCGTGACGGTTCTTTCCCACCGATGATGTTAAACCCGGTAGATTTTGCTGGCATGTATCGTCAACGCTTGGAAGCTCTGGCAGCACAACAAGAAGCTGAAGGCGAAGTTAAAAACTAATCTTTCAAACAGACAGATCAAAAAAAGAGGCCCTTATGATTTGGGCCTCTTTTTTTATGAATGATCCGTCATTGCCTTGGCGCGCTTATGTTTTTTCCCGACCCATGATTCCGGTTCTCGCGGTTTTTTATTATGGTGCTCTATAATTGTGCCGACACCTTCATCTTTCAAAAAGACTTCACCTGCATAATTTTTGACATGCACACCACCGCCGGACCAATGCGCTACATGAATATGCCCATCACCGTTCATTTCCCCGACAAAAAACTTGGTGCCGCGAATACCGATGGTTGCTGAACGGGTCAATACTTTCATCCCATCAGGGTTGGTTTTTGCGATTTGACCAGACACACCGTCCATTGCCCCATTGAGCAGTTCCATCACCACATTGTCATTTTTTGTGCCGAACGTGTAATCCACAACCACAAAAGACGTTTTTGCCCCAAGTTTGAATTTTCCGTCATCGACCATCGTAATTTCCAAGCGTGAGTCTGAACCGGTTGATAAAATATCACCGATCATTACCGGATCACCCACTTTCAACTGACGGGTTTCTGCATTTTGTACAGCCAAAGCCGCACCCGTTACATGTTTCACGGTACCAGCCACATTTTCTTCCAACGCCGCTTTTGCAGCAAAAGTACCTAAAACAACAAAACAAAAGAGTAAAAACGATAGTCTTTTCATAATCATTTACTTTCTTCACTACCCGCTAACCAAAGGGGTTCTTTTATTTTTTCTAAGAACGCCGCATGAGCTGCCAGTTCTTCTTCAGTTGGGGCATGGGGACGGGGTTCTCTAAAGATGCGTTCTTTATTGGATATTTCATCTGCACCCGCCACTTCTTTTGCCAGTTCTAAGCCCGGTTGGCGCCCACCAATCAGTTCCAGATAAACTTCAGCCAATAATTCAGAGTCAAGCAAGGCGCCGTGTTTTTCACGATTGGAATTATCAACACTAAAACGGCGACACAAAGCATCCAGATTTGCCGGAGAACCGGGGAATTTTTTGCGTGCAATAATTAACGTATCTACCACATTATTGGTCAGTTCCGGCAACTTATGCTGAACCAATTCCCAATTAAGAAACGGCACGTCAAAACCTGCATTATGGATAATGAGTGTGGAATCTCCGATAAAATCCAAAAATTCCTGCGCCACTTCTTTAAATAATGGAAAGTCCCGCAAAAATTCTTCTGATAAACCATGCACCCGAAACGCCCCTTCAGGCATATCACGTTCAGGGTTGATATATTGATGATAGGTTTTACCCGTGGGCATGTGGTTATAAAGTTCGACACAACCTATTTCAACAAGACGGTGACCTTGTTTATATTCAAACCCGGTGGTTTCTGTATCCAGAACAATCTCGCGCATTTTTAGCCTAATTTGTTGGTTTTCGCTCTATCACTCATTAAAGCGTTCATTGTTGCATCCGGTGTGGCTGCTTTGGCATAATTGAATGTCCCATTGTCTTTCATTTCAGTC